>DATAPE010000151.1:0-16656 GCA_036265345.1 Actinomycetota bacterium | reverse complement strand
CGGCGGCATGCGCGACCGGTTGAGGCGACGAAGGCTAGGCGTCGCGCTTATTGCGTGCCTGCTGATTGCGAGCGGATGCTCCTCGTCCACCACTCCAACCGTCCATGCGTCCCGGCCCCCCTCCATCAGCACGCCACCCGTCACGACCGGCGGAGGCGGGTCTCGACCCAGCAGCGCATCTCCTTGTGGGGTGACTGGAGGGATCTCAAAGTGGCGGCACGTGGTGTGGATAGTCATGGAGAACAAGTCTTACGGCGAGATCGTCGGCAGCCCGGATGCTCCTTATGAGAACAGGTTGGCCGCACAATGTGGGCTGGCAGTTGCATACGACGCCGTTGCTCACCCCAGCCTTCCCAATTACATCGCGATGACCTCAGGATCCACTCAGGGCATAGCCGATGACGATCCACCCGCGGCTCACATGCTCACTTCCGCCAACATCTTCTCGCAGCTGGGGTCGGATTGGCACGCGCTCGAAGAGTCGATGCCCGTGAACTGCGATCTCCGGAGCTCGGGTGAGTACGCGGTAAAGCACGATCCGGCCGCCTATTTCCTCGCCGTCCGGCGCGCCTGCCAAACACAGGACGTACCTCTGGGAGCCACGCCGAACCTATCCCGGCGCTTCACCTTCGTAACCCCGAACCTATGTCACGACATGCACGACTGCCCGGTCGGAACGGGTGACGAGTGGTTGTCCACTTTCCTTCCTACGTTGCTCGACTCGGTTCAGTACCGGAGTGGAGACACGGTCGTCTTCCTTACCTTCGACGAAGACGATGGATCTGCTAACAATCACGTCGCGACCTTCGTGATCGCTCCGACCGTTCCCCCGGGAACCCGCTCGACCACGCCGTTCACGCATTATTCGCTGCTACGGACCACCGAGGAGCTGCTGGGGCTCGGGAAGTTGGGGGCGGCGGCAACCGCCACTTCCATGCGGGCTGCGTTCCGGTTGTGAACAAGGGCATAATCGAGCGCTGGGGGGCCTGGGAGGCGAGCCTGAAGTGCAGCGTCGCGCCTCGCGCAAACAGACCTCTAAGCTTTCTTCTTGGGTGCGTCGGTGGGCGATCGCGTCTACAAGTGGAGGAGGAGCCGTGAAAGAACGAAGCCGGGTCGGCAATATCCTGAGGGTGGCCGCAGTCGGAGCCGCAGCGATGGCGATCCTGCAGGAGATGCGCAAGCCGCCATCGGATCGAGAATGGAACGGCAAGGTCGGTTTCATCCCGTACGACTTCCGGCTCCCTACTCCCAGCCGTTTCCGAGAGCGCGTGTGGAACCCGAGCGACGATCGCATCCTGATGCCCCAGGTCTTCGGTGTGGGTTGGACCATCAACTTCGGCCGGATCTTGCGGCTCCTCCGATCTAGCTCGGAATGAGCTCCGGCCCCCGGACGGTCTCCCGGTGCGATTGAGAGGATCGACTAAGGAGGGCGCGTGAAGATCGGCATCGTCGGCTCCGGTCGCATCGGGGGAACTTTGGACTTCATCTGGCGGAAGAAACCTTGCTTATCCCACGACATCTAGAAGGGCACCCTTTCGGGTGCCCCTGCGCTGCAGTGGAGCTAGAAGCTAGTACCGGGCCAAACCCGCCTACTCTCCCCGGAGTAGGAGCACGGGGTCCCCTGGGACGATGACAGTGCACCGGTTTCGCGCGTAACGTCGACGCGTGATCAGCCGGGAAGACGTATGGCGGCCCCGCCCCGGCCCCCCCTTTGCCGCGCGTCCGTACCTCGGCCCCGCTGTGATCGGGATCGTCCAGATCGTAGGCACTATCTTCGCGAGCTGGCACCATGAAGGTGCCCGGCATCTCGATGCGGGAGCGATCGTGCTTCTGCTCGCCGGTCCTGCCGCCCTCGTGGTCCGGCGCAGGTACCCCGCGATCGTTCTCGCGTTCGTGTTTGCCGTGACGGTCGGGTATTTCTTGCTGGATTATCCGCGCGGCCCTGTCTTCCTGGCGCTGATCGTTGCCTTCTTCACCGCCGTCATGCGAGGGCGACGACTCGCGGCCATCGTCACGCTCGTCGTCGGATACTTCTCGTTCCTATGGCTTGGATATCTGACCGGAACAGAGTCACGGCCCAGTTGGGCGGGGGCACTGGGGCTCGCCGCGTGGTTGCTGTTGCTGGCCACATTTGCCGAGACGGCACGCGGTCGGCGAGAACGAGCGATGCAGTTCGGGCGTGCCCGAGCGGAAGAAGCCCGTCGAAGAGCCAGCGAGGAGCGTCTTCGTATCGCTCGCGAGCTGCACGACGTCCTGGCGCACAACATCTCTCTCATGAACGTCCAGGCAGGAGTCGCTTTGCATCTGATGGACGAGCAACCCGAGCAGGCGCGTTCGGCTCTCACTGCGATCAAAGAAGCCAGCAATGAAGCTTTGACAGAGCTTCGATCGGTGCTCGACATTCTGCGGCAGAGGGATGAAGCTCCGCCTCGCTCCCCCGCGCCCGGCCTGCGCGATGTCGATGACTTGATAGCGAGGTCCGAGGGCGCCGGACTGGAGATCACCAAGCGCGTCGAAGGAATGCCGCGCCCTCTGCCAGCCAAGACCGAGCTAGCCGCGTTCCGCATCATCCAGGAGGCGCTTACGAACGTTCGCCGGCATGCGGGCCCTGCCCACGCAAGCGTGGTGATCTCTTACGAGCCGAACGATCTCACTCTGCAGGTGGACGACGACGGCAGTGGGCCGAGTGTCCCCTCCACCGGGGGCGATGGCATCCCGGGGATGCGCGAGCGAGCCCTGGCGCTGGGCGGTGAGGTCGAGGCCGGCCCCCGACCCGGTGGTGGCTTCCGCGTAGGGGCCACGCTTCCATTGCCCCGGGACGAACCGGGAGGCCACGCGTGATCCGCGTGCTCCTGGCCGACGACCAGGCCCTGGTGCGCGCGGGCTTCAGGGCCCTGCTTGACGCAGAGAAGGACATCGAGGTGGTGGGCGAAGCGGCCGATGGGCAAGAGGCGGTCGATTCTGCACGGGAGCTGCTCCCCGACCTGGTGTTGATGGACATCCGAATGCCCGGCATGGACGGCATCGAGGCCACCAGCATCATCGCCGCGGAAGAGAACCTCGCTGCCGTAAGGGTGGTGATCCTCACGACTTTCGACCTCGATGAGTACGTGTTCGAGGCGCTGCGCGTCGGAGCCAGCGGGTTCCTCGTAAAGAACACCGAGCCTGCCGAGCTCGTCCGCGCGGTGCGGGCAGTCCACGCCGGCGACGCGCTGCTCTCTCCCGGCGTAACCAAGCGGCTGGTCGCGGAATACGCGGCGCGGGCCAAAGAGCCCTCTCCGTCCGGCGAGCTCGACGTGCTGACGGAGCGGGAAAGAGAGGTCATGGCCCTCGTCGCCGAAGGATTGTCGAACGAGGAGATAGCCGCCAGGCTCGTAGTCAGCCCCGCAACCGCCAAGACGCACGTGAGCCGCACCATGGTGAAGCTCCACGCCAGGGACCGGGCGCAACTCGTCGTGCTGGCCTATGAGTCCGGCCTGGTCCGACCCGGCTGGCGGCCCTGACCCGGGCGCAGACGCGCTCGTACTTCGTGCGCCCGCGGCGGTAGCCCAAGAGCATCCTTGGGGGCGACGACTCCAGAGGCTCCAGCCGCCACCATGAAGAGGTTGAAGGCGGCCATATACCGGGCGCCGCACCTAGGGATCGAGGAGGTCGATCGAGATGATGACGATGGCAGCGCACGCGATGGCGAATGGGCCGTGGGGGCCCGGCCACTGGTGGCCGATCTTCCCCATCTTCTGGCTGCTCTTCTGGGGGGTGCTGATCTTTGCGCTCTTCCGCTCCCGCCGGCGGTGGGAAGGCTGGCACCGGCAACCGTCGCCGCAGGACCTCCTGTCGGAGCGCTATGCCCGCGGCGAGATCAGCGAGCAGGAGTACCGGGAGCGGCTGGCGGTCCTGAAGTCGACCGTCTAGCCCGCCATCTGGCCGCCGCGACTTCGGGGAAGCGGCGGCCTGCCGGGTTCCCGTCCCAGGCTCCCCGTACGCTCTTGGGTAGTGGATCGAGATGCGATATTCGAGGGACTGAACCCGCAGCAGCGCGACGCCGTTGAGGCCGTCGGAGGGCCGGTGTGCATCCTCGCCGGCGCAGGGTCGGGCAAAACGACCACCATCACGCGCCGCATCGCTAACCAGGTAGCGGGCGGCGCGTTCCCCTCTTCAGGCATCCTCGCGGTCACCTTCACGGACAAGGCCGCCGGCGAGATGCGGGCGCGACTCGCCGGCCTGGGGGTGGAAGGCGTCAGGGCCCGGACCTTTCACTCGGCCGCGCTGAGGCAGCTTCGTTACTTCTCGCCGCATCCCCCGCCCCAGATCATGGCCTCGAAGGTGCAGGCGCTGCGTCAGATCGCCAACACCCTCCCGAAGCCATACCGGTTCCGTCCGGCGGCCGATCTGGCGACCGAAGTGGAGTGGGCCAAGAACCGGCGGGTGGATGCCGCCGCTTATCTGTCCTCCCTCGACGGACACGAGCCGCCCATTCCCGCCGACCTCATGGCGAGCGTCTACAAGCGCTACGAACGAGGGAAGGTGGATCGCGATCTCATCGACTTCGAGGATCTGCTCGAACTCACGATCCAGATGTTCGACCGAGATGAGCTCGCTCTCGAAGAGTTTCGAACCGGATACGTCGCGTTCACTGTCGACGAGTACCAGGACGTGAACCTGTTGCAAGAGACCCTGCTTCGGGTCTGGTTGGGCGAGCGCGACCAGCTCTGTGTGGTCGGCGATGACTACCAATCGATCTACGGCTTCACGGGGGCCACGCCGCGCTACCTGCTCGAGATGCCACAGCGCTTCATCGGGACGAAAGTCGTGCGGCTGGAAGCCAACTACCGCTCTACCCCGCAGATCCTGGAGATGGCCAACCGCCTCACCCCGCGCTTGGGAGGCGCCAAGAAGACGCTGCGCGCTACGAGGAGCGACGGCCCTCGAAGCCTCGTGAAGACGTTCTCGTCCCCCATATCCGAGATGGCATTCGTGGTCGAGCACATCGAAGCCCTTCATGGGGAGGGAGTTGCGTACGAGGACATCGCCGTTCTCTATCGCCTGAACTTCCGCTCCGAGGACTATGAAGAGGCGCTGGCTGCCAAAGGCATCCCCTACCAGGTCCGCGACGGCGCCTTTCTCACTCGCCAGAGCGCGCGCCAGATGCTGGCATCGCTACGCCGGAAGCAGTCCACCGCGATCACGGCTGATGTCGCCAAGCTGGCGGCGCAGGCGGGCTACGTGGAGGAGCCCGGCGACGACCTAGGAGAGCGAGAGATCACGCGGCAGAACGATCTGGCTCGCTTCATCCGTTTGGCCGAAGAGTTCGACGACGGCACACGCACGTGCCACGACTTTGTGCTGGATATCGAAGGGCGCTTCGGCACCGAAGGTGGACGCGGCGTGAATCTCCTGACCTACCACCGCGCCAAGGGCTTGGAGTTCGAAGCAGTCTTCCTTCCGCAGCTTCAGGACGGCGAGCTGCCCTTCAAACGCGCGCGCTCCGACAACGCGATAGCCGAAGAGCGCCGGCTCTTCTATGTAGGGATCACCCGGGCGAAGACGAATCTCGCGATCACCTCGGTCAACGATGGGCGTCGCAAGGCCAGTGCCTTCGTGGGCGAACTCCGGGAGGGCCGCGCGGCTCTGAAGGGGAGCTCGGATCGGGCATTCCCCAGACCTCCTGTGGAAACGATCGAGGCGCGCGTGGGCATGCAAGTGCAGCTCTCGGGAGGCTTTGAAGGCCAGATCACCGATATCGGTGAGACCGCTGTGACCGTCGAGCTCGGCGAGGGGGTCGAACGAACGATCGTATTTGGTGAGCGCGTCACGGTTGATGGAAAGACCCGCCCGCTTGCTCGGATGCAGGAGCCCTCGGAGCAACCAGTCCTCGCCGCGCTGAAAAGCTGGCGCCGGCAGCGTTCCCAAGCTGACGACGTTCCTGCCTTCCTCGTATTCCACGATTCGACCCTCGAGGAGATCGTGCGCCGGGGGCCGCGGACGCTGCAGGATCTGCGGTCCGTCCCGGGCATCGGCCCCCTCAAGCTCGAGCGCTACGGACCCGATCTGCTCAGCACCTTGCACCGGGCAACCGAAGCGGCGGCGAAGTCTGGTTGAGGCCATAGACCTGCTTACACTCGGCGCTCGTGGATGACATGGGCGCGCCTCTCGACCAGGGCGGAGGACTCCCGTTGGAGGACACGCCGCAGGAGGCGATGCGGTTGATCGAAGCCGCGGCAGAGCTGCCCATCCCCTTGAGGCTTATCGGCGGGACCGCGGTGTGGTATCGCTGCCCCAGCGCCCGCAAACCCCCGCTTGCCCGACCCTATGGGGACATCGACTTCATGTCGGTGGCCAAGAACAACCGGACCATCGCTGCGTTCTTCGAGGCGAATGGTTACGAGGCCGACCGGCTCTTCAACGCGCTCCACGGGGCTCAGCGGCTGAACTTCACCGATTCAATACGAGGTCGCGCCGTCGACGTGCTGCTGGATCGCTTCGTGATGTGCCACACCCTCGACCTGAAATATCGCCTTCTTGTCGACGGAACCACCGTCCCGCTCACCGACCTGCTGCTCACGAAGGCCCAGGTCATCCAGTTGAACGAGAAAGACATCAAAGACATCGTGGCACTGTTGCTGGATCATCCCGTGGGGGGGCCGGAAGGGATCGATCTGGCGCGCCTGGCCGAGGTGACGCGCAGCGATTGGGGGTTGGAGCACACCGTCCGGAAGACCCTCGCAGAAGTGCACACGGCGGTCGAGGGGATCGGATTGCAACCCGACCAGGTCGCCACCGTGGCCAGCACCATCGCCGCTCTTATCGCCGCGCTCGACGCGGCCCCCAAATCTCAGAGGTGGCGGATACGAGCCCGGGTTGGCGAACGCGTGCGGTGGTACGACGAGCCCGAAGAAGCGCGCCGCTAACCCAGCCCTGTGGCCCGGAGCATCTGCGAATAGGTCTTCTCGAGCGCGCGCCCTCAGTCGGGCGGAAGCTCCTGGTACACGAGGTCGAGGTCGATCCCCTGACTGCGCCGGACCGCCCTGGCGACGTAATAGACGATGAGGCCCACCGCGGCTGTCGCCAGCATGAACGCGGGCACGTACCACTTGTGCTCGGGCACGAGGATCGCCAGCGGCGGGTACTTCAGCGTTTCCCACACGAGGAAAGTCATCACCAGGAAAGAAAGTGGGGCAACGATCTTGAGCAGCGGGATGCCGCCAACGTTGATGTTCGCAGGTGAGGCCTGATAGAGGTCAGGCCTGCGCTCGGGAAACATGAAGGCGGCTACGGACACGATCCACACACAAACAACCCCGGCCAGCACACCCAGAGCAAGCCATGTCGCGAACGTAGTCGCCACCACGCTCCAGATCAACATCACCGTTACGAGGCCCATCACGAGCAGGATCGCCGGCACCGGCGAGTGCGTGTTCTCGTTGACCTCTGCGAGCTTCTCCGGCAGAAGCCGGTCGAACGCCCACGCAAAAACCGTTCGCACGGGCATGAACACGTTGCCGACCATCGCCGGCAGGCTCCAGAACAGGAATGAGCCCACGATCAAGACCGTCAAGAACCTGTTGTTGACCACGATGGAAGCCAGGAAGTGGTACCAGGGTCCGGTGGGGACCTTGTAGGCCGCGTTGCCGGCGGTGTTGACCGCGGACATGAATGAGTAGCTGGCCACCTTGTAGATGAGCAGGACGCCGATCGAGATGAAGACGGTGTCCCAGATCAACGCCCCGAACATGATGGACATCTGTCGGTTCCGGTTCGACGCGCTCTTGAGCTCCCCCGCGAGGTAGACGCTCCACCAGTTCCACATCATGAACACCATGATCACGAAGATGGCGGGAATCGTGCTCGAGCCCTTGCCCGGCAAGGGCGAGGTGGCTATCTGTCCTTTAGCCGCTGCAATCACCTGGTGGTATGCGTCGCTTCCAGCTCCGAACCTGGCCGAAAGAGCGTTGAAGTTGCTCTGGAAGGCGCCGGACGAGCCGAAGATCAAAACAACGAACGCGATGAACGTGCCGATCGAAGCGATGAACCAAAAGACGTTCTGCCACCTCAGGGTCTTCTTGGTCCCCGAGATGAGGATCCACGTCATCAGAACGATCATGAAGAAGCCGCCGAGGAAGATCCACCAATCCTCGGTCTGGAACTTGGTGCCCCAGTCGATCAACGTCGAGTTGTGAAAGAAGATCCCGAGCGTCGCCAGGATCGGGCCGAGGGCAAACACGGGAAAGTAGCGAGCCCAGAACGTCGCCCCGATCATGGCTGAGAACGCCGCCCCGAAGTTGGACACGGTGGCGAGCGGTGGCACGAGGATCCTGCTGACCCACACGTAGTCGCCCCCCGTGCGCGGCATGCTGGAGGACAGCAGCGACATCATGATCAGCACCGGGATGTTGAGAAGGAACGCGATGAGTGTCGCGGTTACAAGATCTGCTCCCGGGAACACCGACAAGGCGAAGAAGACTCCCCACGCCAGGGTCGCGCCGACGGGGGCCGAGAAGACCGCGTTGAAGATCGTGGCGTCCAGTGCCGACGCCTCTCGGACCAGCCCTGTGCTCTTGCGTACGAAGACCTGCCGTGGGGCGGGTGAACCAGGCGTCGCCCCTTCGACTCCGCTGCCAGTGGCCACAGAGAGCCCTCCCTGAGTCGGCGGTTTCGGCAAGTTATAGCAACATCGAACATGCAAGGCAACCTAAATCTGTGAGATTTGGGCCCAGTTAGCGTGCTAACGTGTGCGACCGACCAACGATTCGATCCCCGGAGGGCGACGAGATGCTCGCCGTCGATAGACGTCATCGCATCCTCGAAAGGGTGGCGGAGCAGCAAACCATCCACATCGCCGAGCTGGCACAGGAGCTCGCGGTCTCGGAGATGACTATCCGACGGGACATCGGGCGCCTCGAGCGAGACGGTTTCCTCCGCCGCACCTATGGAGGAGCGACTGCACGGGTGACGAAGTCGCTGGAGCTGGCCTTCAACGCGAGAGCGCTTCAGAACGCGGGTGTCAAACGGGTTATCGGGATGGCCGCAGCCAGACTTCTCGAGGGCACAACCACGATGTTCGTCGGTATCGGCACGACCACAGAGCAGATGGCGTTATTCCTGCCGCCACGCGACGACCGCATGGTCATCACCAGCTCCCTGCCCGTCGCAAGCCTGCTCGGTACCCGGCGGGGTCACGTCGTCGTGCTGGGCGGGACGGTTCGCCGCGACGAGCTGTCCTGCATCGGCCCGATCGCTGCAGGATCGGTAAAGCATTATCACCCGCAGGTCGCCGTCCTTGGAGCCGCTGGAGTGTCGTCGCGATTCGGCGTGACCGAGCTCGACGATGAAGCAGCCGAGATCAACCGCCTGATGATCGAGCACAGCGATGCATTGGTGGTCCTTGCCGACGGGTCCAAGTTGGGTACCGCTACGGTCGCCACCGTCGAGCGCACGGAGGCGATCCGCACCCTGGTAACCGACGCCAGCGCTCCCGATGATGAGCTGGCCGCCCTCCGGCGCCAAGGAGTGGAAGTGGTCATCGCGCAATCGGGTCTCGGCGAGATCACGATCTCGGGCGCAGCCGATCAAGGGCCGCCGCTCCACGCAGTACCGACGGACGGTGGCATCTGATGGCTGGGCTGAAGGCCCTCTTCGCGGTGGACAAGCCTCTGATCGCCATGTGTCACCTGAAAGGTCTTCCCGGCCGGCCGCGCCACGACATTGCCGGCGGGATGGCTTCCATCGTCGACGGTCTCGGGAACGATCTGGTCGCGTTGCAGGAAGCAGGCGTGGACGGGTTGCTGTTCTGCAACGAGAACGACCTTCCCTATCAGCTGCAGGTGGGGGTCGAGGTGGCGGCAGCGATGGCAGCGGCGATCGGCGAACTGCGTTCCGATATCCGGCTCCCCTTCGGCGTCGATCTCCTGTGGGATCCCACCGCCGCGCTCGCTGTGGCCCGAGCTACGGGAGCCCGCTTCGTGAGGGAAGTGATGACAGGTGTGTTCGAGAGTGACATGGGGTTGTTGGCTCCTGACCTTGGCGGCCTCGCCGGATACCGCAGCGCCATCGGCGCGGACGACATCGCTTTGTTCTGCAACATCACGCCCGAGTTCAGCCGCTCGGTCAGTGGCCGCAGCGTCGCTGATCGAGCGAAGGGCGCCGCTTACATGGGTGTTGATGCCCTCCTGATCAGTGGTCCGGCTGCGGGAGTCGGCGCCGAGACATCGGACCTGAAAGAAGCGAAGGCTGCCGCCCCCGCGCTGCCGGTGATAGCAAACACAGGCGTCAACCACGACACCATCGAGTCGATACTGACGATGGTGGATGGAGCGATCGTCGGCACCGCGCTCAAAGAGGATGGAGACACCTGGAATCCCGTTGATCCCGACCGCGCCTCGAAGATGATGGAGATCGTGCGTGGGATACGCGACGAGGCGGGGGCCGGTTGATAGGTGGCGCAGCGAACACGACTGTACTTTGCAACTGATCTTCATGGATCGGAGAAGTGCTTCCGCAAGTTCCTGAACGGCGCCTCTGCGTACAAAGCCGACGTGCTTGTCTTAGGCGGCGATATCGGAGGCAAGGCGATCCAGGCGATCGTGGATCGCGGAGACGGCAGCTTCACGTGCAACTTCCGCGGCAAGAGTTACGAGCTCACGGAGGGCGACGACCTGCGCGGCCTCGAACAACTGATCTCAGACTATGGGTACTACCCCCACCGGATGGAGCCAGGGGAGCTGGAGAGACGTATCGAGGACGACTCGATCAACGAGATCCTGATCCGGCTGATGACGGCGCGGCTGGAGCGCTGGCTCCACCTCGCCGAAGAACGGCTGAGGCCCCAGGGTCTCGATATCTTTTGGATGCTGGGCAACGACGATCCTCCGGAGCTCGGGACGCTGTTCGACAACGCGCCCTGGGGCCATCAGGCTGAAGACCATGTGTGGGAGCTCGACGAGGACGGCCATCAGCTCGTGTCTTACGGATACTCGAACCTCACCCCGTGGGACAGCTATAGAGAGATGACAGAGGCCGATCTCCTTGTGCATCTCACTCAGTTGTGCGGCAAGCTCGATGATCCCGGAAGAGCCGTGTTCAACTTCCATGTCCCTCCATACGGCACGGGTCTGGACGAAGCTCCGGTACTCGATTCGGAGCTTCGCGTTCAAACTGCCGTCGGCCAGGTCAAGATGGCAGCGGTCGGCAGCACCGCGGTCAAAGAGGTGATCGAGCGGTTTCAACCCCTGGCGAGCCTGCACGGGCACGTCCACGAGTCGGCCGGTTTCCGGCGCCTCGGACGCACGATCGCCATCAATCCGGGAAGCGACTACGGGACCGGGGCACTGAACGGCGTTCTGATCACACTGGAGAAGGACAAAGTCAAGGCCCATCAATTCGTCCGCGGATGACGGCGGAGTCAATCGGCGCGAGGGAACCTGCCTCGTCGCGGGGTGATGGGCTACTGATCGCCCTCGATGTCGGAACGACTGGGGCCCGAGCGGTCGCCGTCGATCTCGATGGCCGGATAGTCCGCGAGGAGCGGCGTCCTTACAAGACCACCACCCCGCACACCGGCTGGGCGGAACAAGACCCGCGCGACTGGACCGACGGCGCCGTGGAAGCTCTAGGCCGTCTGGTGTCCCGCCTCGAGCGGCCGGCCGCGGTCCTGGGGATCGGCTTGACGGGACAGTGCCCATCCGTTGCTCCCTACGACGCGACGGGCCGGCCGGTGGGTCCGGGCCTCATCTACCGGGACAACCGAGCGGTAGAAGAAGCCGCAACCATCCGCGACCGGATCGGGCTCGACGCGTTGCACCGCCGCACCGGGCATCCATCGGAGGCCTTCCACGTGGGCCCGAAGGTGCTGTGGCTGCGGCGACACGAGCCAGAGATATTCGGTTCCGCGGCGGTGATGCTGCAGCCGCGTGATGCCGTCCTGCACCGCATCGGCAACAGAGTCGCAACCGACGACAGCCACGCCAACGCCACGTTGTTCTTCGACCTGAAAGCGCGTGCGTGGGCGGAGGATCTGTTCGACGCCTTCGAGCTCGATCCCACGCTCTTCCCCGAGGCGCTCCCATCGTGGGAAGTCGCGGCCGAGCTGCCTCGACCCACGGCCTCCGAGGTAGGACTGCCCCCCGGCATCCCGATAGTGATCGGCGCCGGCGACAGCCAGTGCGTGGCCTTCGGCGCCGGTGTCATCGATCCCGGCCCGATCAGCGAGATGGCGGGATCCTCCTCGTGTCTCAATTCGGCAGTCGTCGAGCCCGCAACCGACGTGCGCATCACGCACTACAACCACGTGGTTCCCGGGCGATACACGACGGAGCTCGGCCTGAATGCAACGGGAGCGTCGATCGACTGGGGAGTGAGCAGCCTGGGTTATTCGGGGTATCGCGAGTTCAGCAGCGACGCAGCCGCGTATCGGGAAGAGGTCATCGCGAAGGGCGCGGCCGATCCGCTCGCGATCGCTCCCCTCTATTTCCCCTACCTGGCCGATGGGGAGCGCGACGATCCCACCGCTCGAGCAGCGCTGCTGGGGCTTTCGTCCCGTCATCCCCGCGCCGCGATCGCTTACTCGATCGCCGAAGGCGTGGCGCTGGCCGTACGCGAGCGCGTCCAGACTCTCAACCGGGCGGGGTCGCCGCTCGACGAGCTGCGAGTCGCGGGCGGCGCAGCCCACCTGGACGTGCTCGGACAGATGAAAGCGGACGCCCTCGGCTGCCGGGTCCTGCACCTGGATGCGGATACCGCGGCGGTCGGAACGGCATTCCTCGCCGGTGACGCCGCCGGTGTGGAGGAAGAGGTGAAGACGGCCATCTTGGGGATCGTGGCGCGAGCAACCCGGTTCGAGCCGTCCACGGCCGCGGTCGAGATCGCAGCCGTGCGGGGGGAACGCTTCGACGAGGTGAGGTCCAGCCGGGCGCTGCATGTGGAGCCGCGCTGATGGGCGCCATCAGATACACCCTCGGCGTCAACACCTCGTTCGCGGTAAAGCGGTGGCCAGAACCGGAGCGGTGGGCGACCCTGATCGAGGACCTCGAGGTGGGACTGGTGCAACACACCTTCGATCTCGTCGACCTCGACGGTCCTTCGGAGTACATCGCGGACCAGGCGCGTGCCGTCCGATCGGCATGCGAGGGCCACGGCTTGCAGCTGCACTCCACGTTCACGGGGTTGGGGGCTTATTCCTCCAATCTCTTGCTCCACCCCGAGGAGCGCAATCGAGCCCGGGCCGAGGACTGGTATTGCCGCGCGATCGACTTCACTGCCGAGGCGGGGGCCAAGTGCACGGGCGGACACGTCGGCGCGTTCAGCGTCTCGGACTGGCGTACGGAACCCCGGCGGTCTGAGTTGACAAGCGCGTTGGACCAAGCATTGGATCGCCTCGCCAGATATGCCCGGACCAAGGGTCTCAGCTGTCTTCTCGTAGAGAACATGGCGGCGGAGCGCGAGGCATCGACGATGGAATGGATGGCCCGGCTTCTCGACGACGGCGACGACGATCGAGTGCCGGTGGCCTTGTGCCTGGATGTTGGGCACCAATGTGTGCCGGGCCAGAAGGGGGCGGAACGCGATCCTTACGCCTGGCTCGAGCGCCTCGGTTCCGCGGCCCCCGTCGTCCACCTCCAGCAGTCGGACGCCGCCGCGGATCATCACTGGCCGTTCACCGATGCCGCCAACGCCCAAGGCCGGATCCGGTCGGAGGACGTACTGGCTGCTCTAGACCGATCAGGGGCGGCCGACGTGGCGTTGGTGTTGGAGATCGTGCCTCCCTTCGAGCAGGACGACGACTCCGTCCTTACCGACCTTGCGGCCTCGATCGGATACTGGAAACAAGCGCTCGCCGGCGTCTGATCGCCGCCGTAGTGGCGTCAGCTACCTCATCGATCCCCTGCTCTCAGGCCCCCGCTCTCAGGGCTCTTTCAGGTGCGGGGGCCCATGCTGAGCCCGAAGCCCGAAGCGTGGTCGCAACGGGATGAGGGTCGCGCTGCTCGCTGCCGGTCCCTTTCTCTCTGGGGATGTGCCACCGTGATGCCATGAGGATCTTGGTGATCGAAGACGAGAAGAACCTCGCCTCGGCTCTGAAGCGCGGGCTCCAGGCGGAGGGGGCTTCCGTCGACATCGCCCTCACCGGGACCGACGGCTTGTGGATGGCAGAGGAGAATCCCTACGACGCGCTCGTCGTCGACATCATGCTCCCCGGGGCTAACGGATTTCAGATCTGCGAGCGGCTGCGGGGGCAGGGGAACTGGACCCCGATCCTGATGCTCACCGCCAAGAACGGGGAACTGGACGAGGCCGAAGCTCTGGATGCTGGCGCCGACGATTACCTGACCAAACCGTTCTCATACGTGGTTCTTCAGGCACGCCTCAGAGCGCTGCTTCGCCGGGGGGTGACGGAGAGACCGGCCACCCTCGTGGCAGGCGACCTGACAGTGGATCCCGCGACGCGTCGCGTATCCCGGGGGGACGAGGAGATCGGATTGACGGCCCGCGAATTCTCAGTTCTCGAGTACCTGATGAGACGGGCAGGTGACGTGGCCTCGAAGCGCAATGTCTTGGAAAACGTTTGGGACTATGACTTCGATGGAGATCCGAACATAGTCGAGGTCTACATCCGCTACCTGCGCAACAAGGTCGACCGGCCGTTTGGACGCAAGAGCATCGAGACCGTCCGCGGTGCGGGATACCGGATCGCCGCCGATGGGTAGCGATCGGGGTTTCCGTGCGCTCCTGGGAGGCGTCAGGATGCGGACCACGATCGCCTCCGCTCTGGTCGCTGCCTGTGCCGTCACCGTCGGCGGCTTCACCTTCGTGGCGATACTCAAGTCCTCGCTGACATCCAGCGTTCAGGACATCGCTCAACAGCGTGCCGCCGCCGTCGTTGCCGGGCTGGCGGCGGGAACCGAACCGGGCCGGCTAACGCCCCACGATGAGGAGCTACTCGTGCAGATCGTCGCCGCCCAGAACCACCAGCTCGTGGCGAGCTCCGACGCGCGTCTTACTGCACCCCTAAGCGCAGTTCATCCTGGCGAGAGTGTCACGATCGACCACGTTCCGATCGGCGACGGAACCCATTCGTTCCGCACCGTGGCGAGGAGAGCCAGCACGCCGCAAGGCGACTACCTCGTGATAGTTGGCGGCTCGCTGGAGCACGTATACGAGAGCACCAGGACCGTAAGCCGGATGCTCTCCTTGGGGATACCGGCACTTCTCATCGTGATCGTTCTGACAACCTGGCTCTTTACGGGGCGCGCTCTGCGTCCGGTCGAGCTGGTCCGGAAGGAGGTTGCCGACATATCGGCCCGCGACCTCGAGAGGCGCGTTCGCGTCCCCAAGACCGGTGATGAGATCGCACGCCTGGCCGAGACGATGAACGAGATGTTGGCTCGCCTGGCCGAATCGTCAGAGCGACACCGTCAGTTCATCTCCGACGCTTCTCACGAGCTTCGCAGCCCCATCGCCACCATCCGTTCTCTGGCGGAGGTAGCTGCCGAGCATCCAGACAGCACCTCGCTCGAAGGGTTGGCGGCGGCAGTGCTGGTCGAAGAAAGACGACTGGAGGCCCTCGTTGACGACCTCATCGTTCTCGCTCGAGCCGACGAGAACACGCTCGTCCGAGCGCGTCAGCCCATCGATCTCGATGACCTCGTGTTCGAGGAGGCGGCTCGTCTACGAGCCACATCCAACCTCCGCATCGACATCTCGAAGGTAGCTGCCGCCCGTGTTCACGGCGATGCAGCATCGCTGCGCCGCGCCCTCCGGAACGTGGCCGATAACGCGGTCCGCCATGCGAGGAGCCGGATCGGGTTCGAGGTCTCTTCGGACGGCCGCACCGCAACCGTGGTCGTGACCGACGACGGAGCTGGAGTAGCCGAGGACGACCGGGTCCGCATCTTCGAACGCTTCATCCGATTGGACACGGCTCGGGACAGGGATTCCGGGGGCAGCGGCCTGGGCCTTTCGATCGTGGCCGAGATCGCCCACGCGCACCAAGGATCCGTCGCCGTGGGCGACGCCCCGGGGGCCGGAGCGCGCTTCGAGCTCACGCTGCCGGTGATCGAAGCACCCACAGGCTCTTAACCCCTTCGCGCCAAGAAACAGAGTCACGAACGGGTCCTCATGGTAGAAACCGGACATGTCTCACCGGTCGGTGCTTTCCGTCAAGATGAAGCGGTAGGCGTGACCCCGCACGTCCGCGTAGACACCGGCAGCATGCAGGACCCGGCGGCGGAGTAGCGATGGCGTCGAAGGCGTCCTACCGGCAGCGATTGAAGAAGGATCTGGACGGGGTCATCTCCTCGCTCGACCTTCGTCCTCCCGAGAAGCAATTCCTACGGCTGCGATGGCTCGACCAGGTCATGTGGATGGAAGAGACCGCCGACGGCGCACGAAATCGCTATTACGCCCTCCGTCTAACGACCATCGTGGGCGGCGTCATCGTCCCTGCGCTCATAAGCCTCCACCTCAAAGGTCATAAGGGCGCGATCGTGGCGTCGATAGCGGTCGCCCTCAGTCTCATAGTTGCCCTCAGCGCCGCGGTGGAGGAGTTCTTCCACTACGGCGAGCGCTGGCGGCACTACCGGCGAACGGTCGAGCTCCTGAAGGAAGAGGGATGGCAGTTCTTCCAGTCCAGCGGGCCCTATAAGCCCTATCACAAGGATCTGGAGA
>DATAPE010000150.1:0-2911 GCA_036265345.1 Actinomycetota bacterium | reverse complement strand
CGGCTGCTCCGGGCGGAAGCCCTAGAAGGCAGCAGAGCCCGCGAATCTGCGCCTGGGAATCCGAACCTTGACTTTCGGTCGGTGGAATGTTACCCCGGTAACGATGTCGAGATGCCCGAAGCGAAGCCTCGCTCCCGCTGCGGTGCTCATACTCATGCTCGCGATCCTGCCCGCGGGTGCCTCGGCCTCGTTTAGGGAGACCGAGCGCTTCGTCGTGGTCGAGAAGCTCGTAGCCGAAGAACTCCTCGAACGGACTGACCCACGTAGCTAGGGTTCCGCCCAACGGCCGAGCGACGACGGCGCGTAGGAGCTTGCGCGGCGAGCGGCACCGGACCGTTTGATCCGCCACCCTCACCACATCTGCACGATGTGTTCACCGCATCGTCCGAGCCACCACCGACAGGATCAGCGCCGTCAACTACGGGGAGGACCATCAAATGCGAAGGCGGACCTTGTGGGTCGCGATCGGCGCTGCCCTGTTGCTTGTGGCAGCCGGAGTCGTCGGCGCCGCAGTCTCCATCGATTTCGGAGCGAAAACCGAGCAACGGCTCGCAGCCCACGCCGAGCAGCTCTTCGGCGTCAACAACCCACTCGAGGCGTCGTCGACCGCCGACTTAGATGAGGCTCAGGCGCTTGCAAACCCAGACGACCTCGTCTCACTCGCGAGCGGCCTGAAGGCGAAGGTCGTCTCGGCCGGGAACGCGGCACCGAACTTGGACCAGATGGTGCTCTGGCCGCAGTCTTCGCCGCAATACCTGATCGTCGCCAACGAAGAAGGGACAACCGAGCCCGGGCTCCAGAAGATCAACCGCGCGACCGGGGTTGCGACCACGATCGTGAGCGGCATCGACGACAACGATCCTGTGCGTGCGACACCTTGGGGGACGATCCTCGTCGGTGAGGAGGCCGAGGACGGAGCGATGTACGAGATCATCGATCCGCTTAGCGTGGTTGGGGCCACCATCGACCGGACAACCGGCGTGAGCTCGAGCCCGAACGTCCGCCGTGTCGACGCATTGGGCTTCAACGCGTTCGAGGGCCTGGCGATCCTGCCGAACGGCGTCACCTACTACGGAAACGAGCTCGCCGCTGAAGCTGGTGAACCCGGCGGCGCGTACTACAAATTCGTGCCGAGCAGCCCGTGGGCCGGCGGTCCACCGATCACCTCGCTCGACCAATCCCCGTACTCGAGCGGGTCCGTCTTCGCTTTGCGGGTTGGAACGAGCAGCAACAACGGCCAGGGCTTCCAGTACGGACGTGGCTCCTGGCAGCCGATCGCCGGGGACGGTGCCCTCCTGCAGCCGCTCGCGGCCGCGGTGAAGGCCACCGGCTACTACCGGCCGGAAGACATCGACATCGACACGCACGCGCTCGCTGCCGGCAATGTCCGCTTTTGCGGTAACAACACCGGCCGTGATTCGGCCCGTTACTTCGGCGAGACCATCTGCGTCACCGACGGGGCGTTGGCCGCCTCAGCCAGCGGTGGCAGCGTGCCCGAAGTGCAGCTGCTGGTGCAGGGCTCGCAGGAGATCAACATGCCCGACAACATCGCCTACCAGGCGAGCCGTGGCAACTGGATCATTCATGAGGACGGGACCACGGTCGGTGCGCAGGGCGGGACCCGAAACAACGACCTCTGGGATTGCCTCGAGGACCGATCCGACGACGACACCCTGTCCGACGGCTGCATTCGGATCGGCACGCTCAACGACCTGGATGCCGAGTGGACGGGAGGGTTCTTCGACCCGACCGGTCGTCACTTCTACGTGAGCGTCCAGCACAATTCGAGCGGCTTCGGCACCATCCTCGACATTACCGGCTGGAAGTAGTCATTTGGACCGAGCGGGAGGGAGACGCGCATGCGTTTCCCTCCCCGACGGTCGTATCGGGGCGCGTATGCGGCGCCTCTTGCACGTTCAGGGGTCGGAGACAGCAGGGGGATGCACTGACAAAGCGTCCAACGACGCGGGGCCGGACGGCCGTTCCCCCGATCGTGCTGGGCAATCCCCGCGTCGCCTCGCGCTGAGTAACACGGGTCGGTCCGACCCCGCACGTCCTAGATCGGCAGAAGAGCGCCGCCCGTTCCTAGTTCGCTGGCTTCCGCCCGAGCAGCCGAGCGACGACGCCTCGAACCCTTCAGGAGTGGTACCTCATTGGGTACCGATAGGGATGCCTGCGACTGCTGTAACACAACCGCCCCTGGCGACGATCTATTGAGAAGAGAGCCGGGCAAGCCCGCCAGCCCTTCGCCTCCTCGGGAGAGGGGACCAGCTAGCCCGGCTCTCCATCCTTTCCGCCAAGCCCACCTAGCTAGCAAAGGCAAGGCCGCCCCCGGGATAGAAGGCGGCCTTGGGAAGGGCGTTCGGGAGGAGGTCCCTGAGCACGCTAGGGTGTAAAGCTAAGGGGGGCGAGCTCCTCAAGGACGACTTCGATGGTGGCGGGCGGAACGATGTCACCAGACGGGGATTGTGTGATCGTTCCGGTGAGCTTGGGGTTCACGGGGTTCTCGGTCAGCGCAACCGTGAAGGGGGTTGGCGCCTGCCAAAACTGCGGAAAATTGGGTGCTGGGGTGATCCCCAACACACCTCGGTAGTGCCTCTTGGAGATGAGCCCGTGGCGCTGCATGAATGACCTGGCGAAAGCCGGTGGGCGCAAGGTGAGCGGGCCGACGATCGCGACGATCGCCTCGATGTCCAGGTAGATCAACCACGCCGGCTGCGCCTCTCCAGTCCACTCACCGCGGTGCATGTCAAACCATCCGGCTTGGAAATCAAAAGGCACCCGCAGGTTGATTTCCAGGTTGCCCAGCAGTGCATTCGTTGCAAGAGGATGCGGTGCCCCTACGAAGGCGATGGCCCCCCAAAGGCGGCCTGGCACTTCTGGCAGGCCGCTGAGCGTCCCCGCGGTGTCC
>DATAPE010000149.1:0-1989 GCA_036265345.1 Actinomycetota bacterium | reverse complement strand
CGATCTCCTGCACTCGTTGCGCGTTGTCGTACTGGTCCCAGAAGAGAGGCAGGATGATCATCGGCTTGCCGAAGTGGAAAGCCTCCGTCGTCGTGTTGTTGCCTCCATGGGTGATCACGAGGTCCGCCAGGGGGATGATGCTGGTTTGCGGGAGGCGTGCCTCGCCCCACATGTTGTCGGCGAGCTCGTACTCGTCGGCGCGCGGCCCCTTTGACACTATGTAGCGATGCGGCGTCTCACCTAGGATGTCGACCAGCCGCTTCATGAGATCGACGTCGGCCGAGCCCAGAGAGCCGAGCGACAGGTAGATCAACCCGCCCCGGCCCCCGTCGAGCTGCGGCGGCACCTCGAAGCCGGCTTCGGTGTCCCGCACCGACGATTCGAGACGGTGCCAGTTCGACGGCAGCGGACGCGAACGTGGGTAGTCGGCGATCCCAGGAAAAAGGTAGAGGTTGAGTTCCGCGGACTGATGGATGAATTCCAGCGGCGGCAGCGGAGGAGTCCCCTGCTCGATCACCCACTGATTCGACGCCTCCCACAGATCCCGATGGGTGCGTTCGTACTCTTCACGGAACGCTTCCCACCCCGTGCGGTCGGCAAGCGGATAGCCACTGAACGGCGGGGGGAGCTCCGGATCCTTCACCTCCAGAGGGTTGCAGCTAACGATCCGAACCCAAGGAGCCCCGTGGGTCATGAGGGCAGGGAAGCAGTTGATGTTGTCTTCCACTATCACGTCGGGGTTGGTTTCCCCGAGGATCTTCTCGAGCTGGGGCTCGGCGTACCTGGCTCCCTCGAACAACGACTCCCAGACGGGCTTGATGAAGCTGTCCAGCTGCTCGATGGTGGGCTTTCTGAACTCTCCCGCCGTCTCCACGATGAAGTCGGTCCAGAACTGACCGGCATCCTGCTCCTCTTCCGGGGGAGGGGCGAGGTCGACCAGATTCTCCTCGAATCCCAGCGGCTCCAAACGTCCTTTCCACGAGGCTTCGGCAGCAAAAACGACCCGGTGCCCGCGCTGCTGCAGGACCTTTCCGATCCCGATGCAGTTGTTCGTCGGACCGTAGGCGCTCTCGGGCATGAAGACGATGGTTTGGCGATCGTCGGCTATGTCGGTGTCCCCTTCCTTGGCTGCGAAGCTCCTGCGGGGGCAGGTTAATGGCACCCGCAAGCCCTGTGGCCCCGAATGGCGGTGCCGCGATATCGTCCGGGCGATGGAAACAGCCGAGCTGATCGAGAGATACGCGCAACTAGCGGTTCACGTAGGCGTCAATCTTCAGCCCGACCAGCCGGTGTTGATCACAGGTTTTGTGGAGCACACTCCGGTCATCCGAGCCATCAGCCGGGTCGCCTACGAGGCGGGGGCCGGTTACGTCTCGGTCCTTTACACCGACCAACACGTACGAAGAGAGATGCTGTTGCACGCGAAAGAAGAGATGCTCTCCTGGACGCCGCCGTACTTGCTGAGGCTGTTCAACGATCTGGCCGCGGACCGGGGAGCTCTCATCGCAGTTTCGGGTGACCCGGACCCGGAGTTGTTCGCAGACATCGATCCTCAGCGGACGGGCAAGGCGAGGATGCTCGAGTTGGCGGAGCTGGGCTTCAACCAGCTCAACCAGAGATCGAAGGCCTGGACGATCGTGGCTTGCCCCAATGAGGGCTGGGCGAAAGCGGCGTTGGGCGAGGCGGACACCGAGGCGTTGTGGGACGCGGTCGCGCGGGCGACCCGTCTGTATGACGATGACCCGATCAAGAGTTGGTGGAACCGGATGGAGGAGCTGGGCGACCGCGCCGACAACCTCAACTCGCGATCGCTTGACGCCATCCACTTCAGCGGCCCGGGAACCGACCTGACGGTCGGTCTGCTGCCGAAGTCGACATGGATGAGCGCCGGGTTCGAGACGGCCTGGGGACAACGGCACATCCCGAATTTGCCCACGGAGGAGGTGTTCAACGTTCCCGACCTGCGCCGCACGGAGGGAGTCGTTTCCT
>DATAPE010000148.1:0-5954 GCA_036265345.1 Actinomycetota bacterium | reverse complement strand
GCTCCGAGCGCATCTTCCGGAAGCGATCTCGCGACAGGTTGATGATGGTTCTTCGCAGGTAGGGATACAACGCGTCCGGGCTGCCGTGATCCTTGAAGCGGGCATGAAGGCGGACGAAGGCCTCTTGAACGAGGTCCTCCGCAGCGTCGGCATCTCCAGTCAGGACGAAGGCAAGGCGGATGGCCGCCGGGGCGTGGCGGGAGTAGAGCTCACCCAGTCTCTGTTCAATGCGCTTACCCAAGGCGGCTCCCGCATAGCGAGTCCGTTCGGATGCTTCAATCCCTGCACTCACTTAGTAAGAGACGTATGACGGCTCGCAAAAAGTAACGGTCCAATCTGGCTACTCCACCGCTGACGCCCTAACGGTCCGTTGATCCCGGAAGAACCCGCCCGGGCCGGACCACCTGCTCCAGAAGTTCCTTGGCTTCGGTCAGTGAAGTGGCGCTCGCCGTCGCTTGAGTCGATGGCCGAGCCGGTTCCTCGATCGAAACCAGAACCGCCTTCATGCCAAGTGCAAGCGCGGGGATGATGTCCCTCTCCTCCGAATCTCCGATCATCATGGTGGCTCCCGCCTCGGCCCCCGCAACGTGCATCGCGATTCTGAAGATCTCCCGACTCGGTTTCCGATAGTGCGTGTCGAGAGAGGTGACGACTCCGTGGATGTAGCCGGCGAGATCCAAGGTCTCGAAGTCGGCCAGGTAATCGACCGCATCCCGCCACGCCGTATTCGAGAGGATCACGCATCTCAAGCCCAGGTCCTCGATGGTATTGAGGAGCTCGGCGGCGCCTTCGAACAGGATGCCCGGCGTAACCGGGACAGACATCGCTCGGCGAACGCTCATCGGATCCAGATCGCTGATCTCGAACTGAGCCAGGACCTCCTTTACCACCTGATCAGTCTCTTGAACCAGCGCCGAGGTGGCGTCCCACTCCGAAGCCTGTCTCTGCAAGGATCCGATGAGCGCTTCCAATCGAGCGTCGCTCAGGTCCCTGCACACGACGCTCATCCGATCGCGCCGGATCTCAGATTCGCCGGGCAGAGAACGATCGGGCCACAGCGTTCCACCCACATCGACGAGAACGGCTGTCAGCGTCACAGTGGGAGGACCCCTGACCTAAGCCGATCCGCGGCGCCCCAGTGAAGGGGTCCGGAAATCGCGGATCAAGGCTGTTAGGAAGATCCCGGCGAGCTACGTGGCGTATGCCCTGGCCACTCGGCCCGCAACAGCCCCATCATGACCTCGTCCTGCAGATCGCCGTCTACCCAGATGTGTCGACGCCGGCGAACTTCCTCCCGGAACCCGCTCGCTCGGTAGGACCGGATCGCTCGCTCATTCGATGCCAGAACCCCCAACCAGATCCGGTGCAGGTTTAGGTGGCGGAAGCCGTAATCGACGAGCGTGGACACCGCATCCCTGCCGTATCCCCTGCCCCAGAAGGCCCTTTCACCGATGGCGATCCCAAGGGTGCAAGTCCGAGCGGTCTGATCAAAATCCATCAGGTCGCAGACCCCGATGACTTTGCCTTCCGCTTCGATGGCGAACCAGTAGTGGGGCTCGGTTTCCTCGAGGCTCTTGTCGAAGCGTGCTTTTGTAGCGGCCATCGAGATCGGAGCCGGCTGGCCCCACAGAAGGGCGATCCCCAGATCATTGTCGTAGGTCCACAAGATGGCCTGGTCCTCGCCCTCCATCGCCCTCAACGTGACCTTCTCGCCGTGCAGCATCGGAAGAATCTATCCAGGTCAGCCCTGGGTGCACCGGCTCGATGGCGTGTTTCTTCACTCCAGATGGGCCCTTACTATGCCGATAGTAGGGGGTGGGTTTCAGCAGCCATCGTGCGATTGGGGGCCGGCAGTGAGAATGGAAAGCGTTCGGTGGGCTCTCCACACGGGGGCGGGGGCGAGGCTGCCGTGATCCGATCGTTGAAGGTAACCGTCCCCAGCCTGGTGGCTGTATCCGTGGTGGCCGCGGCCGTCAACTTCGCGGTGAAGGACAGTCCCAAAGACCCGACCGCGGCGCATGCACCTTGTACCTCGGGCCGTCAGCCGCCGAAGACGGCGCCGGCTTCACCCTCGTCGTCTTCCGTTAGAGCGTCGAAAGAGCTCCGGGCAGATGCCGTCCAGCTCGCTCACGATGCAGGGATATCTGTTGCCGCTGCGATACGGGCCATTCGACTTCAGCCCACCGTCGGTCGCCTCGGAACGACCTTGGAACAAAAGGGCCCTCCCTCATTCGGCGGAGTCTTCATCGACTACAAGCCGAGATATCGGATCACGCTCCTTGCGACGCCGGGATGCCGAGCTGAGGTGGCGGCCGCCGTACCCCGGCTGGGGTTCAGCGACCTCGAGAAGTTCATCAGGGTGCGCGAGACCGCGTTCACGGAAGATGTTCTCGTCGCGTCGATGACCCGGGTCCAGAACTCAGCAGGCTCGTACCTCACCACCCTTGACTCCGACATCCGGACCGGGCGGATCCTCGCCTCGGCAGCGAACGCAGCGGATGTGGCTTCGGTTCGCTCTGCCATCGCGGCCTTGCAGCCGCCGCTCATCGCAAGAGGAGTGATCGTGAAGATAGGCCGCTTCGTGGATACGGCAAATCAGGATCCGGCTCCTTAATGGGCCGCCAGGCGGCACCGTAAGCCGAACCAGCAGCCCATCATCCCGGAGCTGCCAGCCAGCTTCTTTCGGATGACGACGAGGTTTGTCGATTTCTGGCGGGGCGTTCGTCGCTAGAGTGGAGGCGGCGATCGGCGCCGCCAGGCACTGAAAGGAAGAGCCATGAAGTATGCGTTGCTGATCTACGACGACCCCCAGGCGTTCGCCTCGGCAGACGAGGCATCCCTTGGCCAGATGTACGAGGACTACGGGAAATTCTCGGCAGGATTGGCCGAGCACGGTCTCATGCGAGGCGGCGAGCAGCTGTCGCTCACGTCGGTGACCACCGTGCGGAGCGACAAGGGCAAGACGATCACCGTCGATGGTCCCTTCGCGGAAACCAAGGAGCAGCTCGGCGGCTTCTATTTGATCGAGTGCGACTCGATCGACCAGGCCCTCAAAGCAGCCGGTGACATCCCGTCGCTGAGGTTTGGAGGCAAGGTGGAGGTCCGTCCCATCGTGGAGCAGGAGCAGCCATAGCCGGCGCTTCCGCTGATGTTGTCGACCGCCTGTTCCGACGGGAGTCGGGACGGGCGGTTGCTTCCCTTGCGCGCGCCCTTGGCGATATAGACCTCGCCGAGGAAGCAGTTCAGGATGCCTTCGCGATCGCTCTTCAGCGATGGCCGAGCAGTGGTTTGCCCGACAATCCCGCCGCCTGGATCACGACCACGGCGCGCAATCGCGCCATCGACCAGTTGCGTCGTCAGCGACGGTACGCCGACAAAGTCGCCTTCCTCGAGCAAGAAGCTCAGGCGGTGGAGGAGAGCGCGGAGCCCTTTACGCCCCCCACAGATATGAACGCCTACCCCGACGACCGGCTCGCGCTGATGTTCGCGTGTTGCCATCCCTCGCTCGCCCGCGAGGCCCAGATGTGCTTGACCCTCCGCTCGCTTGGCGGCCTGACGACACGGGAGATCGCCAGAGCCTTCCTCGAGAGCGAACCCACTGTCGCGCAGAGGCTGGTGCGCGCTAAACGGAAGATCAGAGAAGCCGTGATCCCGATCGCGGTGCCCCCGCCGGCCGCGCTTCCCGAGCGATTGGCGGCTGTGCTGGCGGTCGTTTACCTGGTCTTCAACGAGGGCTACCTCGCTACAACCGCCGAGACCCTGACGCGAGCCGACCTGTGCGCAGAAGCGATAGGCCTTGGGCGGATGCTCGTCGAGATGCTCCCCGACGAGGCCGAAGCCGGCGGCTTGCTGGCGCTGATGTTGCTTCAGGACTCTCGTCGTGCCGCCCGCGTTGACGAGGCGGGGGAGCTCGTCCTCCTGTCCGATCAGGACCGAACGAAATGGGACCGCGGCCAGATCGAGGAAGGGCTGAGTGCCTTGACGCGGGCGCTCGCGCACGGACGGCCAGGTCCATATCAGATCCAGGCCGCCATCGCGGCGGTCCACGCGGAGGCCCGAACGCCCGAGGAAACTGACTGGCGCGAGATCCTCGCTCTCTACGATCGCCTTGTCGCGGTCGATCCATCTCCGGTGATCCAGTTGAACCGAGCCGTTGCCGTGTCGATGGCCAGCGGTCCTGCCAGCGGGTTGCGTCTGATCGACGACCTCGGCGCTACGGGAAACATGGACCGCTATTACCTGTGGCATTCCGCGAGGGCTTCATTGCTTCACCGGCTCGGTCATCACGCGGACGCCGTCGAGGCTTACCGTCGAGCGCTGGCCCTGGCGACCAATCCGGTGGACCAACGATTCCTAGAGCGAGAGATCGCGAGGTCGGAAGCCAGCTCCTAGTGCCTGCGCGTGACCTGTCAGCGCAGGACCAAGAGGTCAAGCCAGTTGCTTCTGGTTTCCGGGTGTGCTGTGTCCTCAGCATCTCGTACGGCACGGCGGAGACGCTCCTTGCCGCGGAGAAACTCGTCCTCAGTGAGATTGCGCATCGTGGTGTCGGCGTGCCGGAAAGTGTCCACCTGGCCAAGGAAGTCTGCGAGGCTGGCTGGATTCGTCTCACGCACCTGCTCGAGAGCGTCCTGGTGGAATCCTGCGGTCGCGAACGCCTTGCACGTATCCGTGACGGAAGGAAAGGTATCGATCGAGCGGTCTCAGGGAACCATCGGACGACTTCGACCGCGTCGAGCTTCAAGGGCCCGGAGGGCTCGTATCGGTCCGGGAAGCCCTGGCGGATGAGGACGGGGGCACCGGGCCGGAGAACGCGGCGGATCTCCCGTGCGGCAACTTCTAGGTCTGGGATGTGGTGAATGACAAGGGAGAGCCATGCGGCGTCTGCCGACCCATCTGGCAGCGGTAAGGCGCTCGCATTTCCCTCGAGCACCCGGATGGCCGGTGTCCGCGGGATCTGATCCCGCATCGCGGCCGACGGCTCGACTGCGAGGATGCTGAGGTCGAACCAGTCGCTGAAGGCAGCCGCGAACGCACCGGTCCCCGCGCCGATGTCGACCAGAACCATTCCCTGCGACGGGCGAAGGTGACGTCGCACCGCCTCACGCCACTCCGACAGACCTTTGCGTGGGACCTCGCGGACCGCCTTGTACGCAGCAGCGGTCTGCTCGTCATAGCTGATCCGGGCCATGTCGTGCCTCCTTTCAGAAACCTATGCTGCCAGGCTTGTGAACGATTTCGACACGACGAGGTCTGGGTGAGCGATGCGCCGATAGTCAGCGGAGCTTCGGTGTTCCGCAATCCGAGCGTTGTCGGGATCGGGATCGCGAGCCTCTTCTCCGACGTGGGCCACGAGATGGCGACGGCAGCCCTTCCCGGTTTCTTCCACGCAATCGGCGCACCAGCTGCAGCCCTGGGAGCGATCGAGGGCTTGGCCGATGCCGCGCTCTCGTCGTCAAAGTTCGTTGGCGGGATGATCGCGGATCGTCCCAACGTCGAGCGAAAGACTTTCGCGGCGGGTGCCTATACGGTCACCGCCCTCGGCTACGGATCCTTCGCGCTGGCTCACTCCTGGCCTTTCGTTGGGATAGGCCGCACGATCGCGTGGGCGGCGCGAGGGATACGGTCCCCGGCGCGCGACTCGCTATTGGCGGAAGCCGTCTCCGAGCCGGAGTTGGGGCGCGCATTCGGGCTGGAGCGGGCGATGGATTCGCTCGGAGCGATCGCCGGACCCTTGCTCGCCTCGCTCCTCATCGCGACGGTCGGCTACCGCGCCCTGTTCGGCATCAGCATCCTCCCCGGCCTCATGGCGGGGCTTGCGATATTGCTGCTCGTGCACGAAACCCCGCGTGTCAAGGCCGGGATCGAAGCTTCCCGATCGTCGATCGCCAGCGTACTCAGGACCCGAGGGAACTTTCGTGACCTGGTGATCGGAGTGGGGCTTTACGGGTTGGGGA
>DATAPE010000147.1:0-3775 GCA_036265345.1 Actinomycetota bacterium | reverse complement strand
GAGGTTGCACGCGTTCGACCTGGGCCAGCTCGGACAGCGTCACCGGCCCGAGGCGTTCCACCGATGCGAGGGCCGAGAGCATCGAGGGCGTGGCCCCCTCTTCGGACTGCTGTCGCAACCGGCGCGCGAGGCGCATGACCGTCAAGCGCAGGCGGGCGGGAAGCTCTCGTTCCAGGGAGATCTGTGCCGCTCGGCTCATAGTTAGTTAGTATAACTAACTATAACAGCGGGGCTACGATTGGTCTCGAGGTCCGCCGGCGATCCGGCGTCGCTCATCCGCTGCGGAGCGGGAGGCCCCAAAACATCTTCGCGTTAGCGATTTCGCCGTAGCAGAACCAGGCTACTGGTAGCCAAGCTCGCAAAAATCAGGTCAGGACTACCGATCTGGTCAGGTGGTGGGGCGCGTCCGGGTTCAAGCCCCGGCTCAGGGCCAGGGACACTGCCGCTCGCTGGATGTAGACGAGCTCGACCATGGGATCTACGTCCGAGCTGACCACGGCTGCTCCGCTGGCGGAGATATCGGCGTGGAGATCAGGGGCCAGCTGATCGAGGGACCACACGAGGGTGGGTACGCCAGTGACGCTCATCGGGCCGTGCCTGTATTCCATCGATGGATAGGACTCACTCCAAGCCCCTGCCCCCTCGCGCAGCTTGAGCGCAGCCTCGTCGGCCAGCCCGGCGGCCCATCCCCGGCCGAGGAAGACGAACCGGGAGTAGCCGGACGGATCGACCGGAAGCTCGGACGCCACCGCTTCCTCGGCTCCTCGTACCAGATCCCGGACCGCGTGTCCGATGTGGGCCCTGAGCATCGCCAGTACGCAGGTCGCCCACCTCGTCTGCACGATCGAGCGCTCGTCCGCGAAGTCCAGCACGATGACATGGTCGACCAGCGCTGCCAGAGGGGAGTCGCTAACCGCAGTGATGCCGATGGTCGTCACGGGCCGGGGAAGAGCTCGAGCCGCCCACAGCACCTCACTGGTGGTCCCCGAACGGGAGATAAGGATGGCGAAGTCGGGGCGAGCCGGCCACACCTCCGAGGCCGGAAAGGCCGACGTGGGACCGATCCCTTCGGCAGCGCGGGCGCTGGCCCACGCTCGGCCGATGTGCAGCGAGGTCCCGCAGCCGATCACAGCGACGTCAGCGCCTCGGGGGGGAAGGACGGAGGCATGAGCCTCTGCGGCGGCAATTGCAGCCGGCCACAGATCGGGTTGGGTGGCTATCTCCACAGCAGTAAGGGTCACTGCAGGCAGGGTATCGCCCCGTCGATCATGAAGCAACACATTTTGTGCTCATATCTGAGCGAAGGCCGGTAAAGCATCCACGGGCACGAACTCGGCGCCGGTGGCCGCGAGCTGTCCGATCACAGCCGGGATGACCTCGAGGGTGGTCGCCGGCCACGTGTGGAACAACACGACCGCGCCGTCGCCGTGCTCCTCGACCCCCCGGAGGACGGCCTCCTGTACCTCGCCGGTGGATCGTTCCGCGTCCCAATCGGCGCCGTCAACGTGCCAGAAGACGTCCCGGTATCCCAGCTCGTGGAGGACCCCCTGGACCCGGGGATCCTCGGCGCCATCCCCGAACGGGCACCGGAACCAGGGACGCGGATCGGTGCCCGTGATCGCGGCGATGGCCTCCTGAGCGGCGACGATGTCGGCCCGGAGACCCTCGTCGGAGAGCAGGGGGAGTCGGGCGTGGTAGTGGGAATGGTTCCCGATGAGGTGGCCCTGGGCGGCTATCGCTCGGGCGGTCTCGGGGTATGCCTTGGCCCATCTGCCCTGGATGAAGAAGGTTCCCATGATCGACGCGCGTGCGAGCTCTTCGAGCAAGGCCTCCTGGACGCCGGGAGGGCAGTGGCGGCGGCTTGGGTGCTCGGCGTCGAACGTAAGGGCTACCTGCATGGGTCCATTCGGCGGCCGCGGTCGTCGAGGGTAGAAACTCCGTTACGGTTCCCGCGGGGGCCGGCAGCCGGGCTCCCGTTCACGAGGCGGCGGAAGTGCCTATGAGCCCTGGATGGCTGCACCGGGGGATTATAGAGCAAGAAGGTGCAGATTTCCTGTTGCTTTTTGTCGCTATGGGGGCTTAGGCTCGGCTTAATGTTGCCAACCGGGCTCCGGCCGCGCCACGAGAACGGATTTCAGGCCGCGGGAGGCTGGCCAGGGTGGGCGTGAAGATCGCGGTCGTCGGCGGTGGCAGCACTTATACCCCGGAGCTCGTCGACGGGTTCGCGTCGCGTCAAGACGAGCTTCCCATCGACCAGCTAACACTTCTGGATGTGGACGATCGGCGGCTCGAGGTCGTGGGCGGGCTGGCACAAAGGATCCTTGACCGGCGCGGCTGGGGGGGCCGGCTCTCCCTCACTAAAGATCGCGACGACGCACTCGAAGGCGCCGACTTCGTCGTCATCCAGCTTCGGGTCGGCGGCCAGAAGGCGCGTTATGTAGACGAAACGCTGCCTCTGAGGTTCGGTTGCATCGGGCAGGAAACTACGGGGCCTGGTGGGTTCGCCAAGGCGCTCCGAACCGTGCCACTCGTGCTCGAGCTGGCCGAGGAGACTGCCGCGCGTGGCGCGCCCGGCGCGTGGATCGTCGATTTCACCAATCCGGTCGGCATCGTGATGCAAGCTCTCCTGGACGAAGGCCACCGGGCGATCGGGCTGTGCAATGTCGCCATCGGCCTGCAACGCAGCTTTGCTTCCATGTTCGAGGTCTCCCCCGACCGCGTCCAGCTGGAACACGTCGGCCTGAACCACCTCACATGGGAGCGGCGGGTGTTGGTCGACGGCCTCGACAGGCTCCCCGAGCTCCTCGACGATCACGCGGAAGACCTCGCCGACGAGGCGGATGTTCCCGCCGAGCTGATCCAGCTGTTGCGGATGGTGCCCTCCTACTATCTTCATTACTTCTACATGACAGACGAGGTCCTCAAGGAGCAACTTGGGGGCCGCACTCGAGCGGAGGAAGTGATGGAGATCGAACGAGATCTCCTCGAGATGTACGCGGATCCCGCGCTGAACGAGAAGCCGGCGCTGCTGGAACAGCGGGGTGGCGCCTTTTACAGCGAGGCCGCCGCGCAACTCATTGCCTCCCTCCAAGCCGATACCGGCGACGTCCAGGTTGTCGATATCAGGAACGACGGCACGATCCCGGGCCTCCCCGACGATGCAGTCGTCGAGGTGGCGGCCAGGATCGACAGTAAGGGCGCCCACCCGCTCGCGGTCGCGCCTCTCGAGCCCGAGATCGGAGGGTTGGTGCAGCAGGTCAAGGCCTACGAGCGACTGACGGTTGAGGCGGCTACCTCAGGAGATCGTTCCGCCGCCCTGAAAGCCCTGGTCGTGAACCCATTGGTGGCGGAATACCCGGTGGCGGCTCCTCTGCTCGAGGACCTGCTGGCAGCTAACCGTGACTATCTGCCACGATTCTTCTCCGATGCACACGCATGAACCGGCCATCACTTTGCATCCCGATCGCGCACCGCGGCATACGAGGCAAGGGGGAATCATGAAGAGACTCATCGCCATCGCAACTGCCATCATGTTGCTGAGCGTGGCCTGTACCGCCGGCGGCGGAGGATCGTCGAACGCGCCCAAGAACGTGACGAAAAGCGGCCCTCATACGCCGGTAACGCTCACGGTGTGGGATTACTTTACTGAGCGAGAACTGAAGAATCTCACCGACGTCATCCATCAGTTCAACAAGCAATACCCGTGGATCCATGTTGATCTAGTGCCGGGAAAATCGCTCAGCGACTACGTCCGCGGGATCACCAGCGGCCAACC
>DATAPE010000146.1:0-4168 GCA_036265345.1 Actinomycetota bacterium | reverse complement strand
CGTCGGCGCGCGCATCGTGGCTGCGATCGATCAGCCCGGAGGGTTCTCTCCCGGGATGGCGGCGCGGATGCAACTCTCGGACGGCGGGCGCGTCTTCATCAAGGCCATCAGCAATGCACCGAACCCCCAGTCACCGGAGATGCACCGGCGAGAGGCAGTGATCGCAGCCAGATTGCCTGCCTCATCCCCGGTTCCACGCTTCCTGGGGAGCTTCGATGATGGAGAGTATGTAGCGCTCGTCTTCGAAGACATCGAAGGAGAACAGCCCGAGCTCCCGTGGCGATCGAACGAGCTGAAGCGGGTGTTGGACGCGCTCTCCTCTCTGAGTGCATCCCTTACACCGTCACCGGTCGAGACCGATGCGATCTCCGAAGAAAGGGTGCCGTTGACCGGGTGGCGACAGCTGATGATGAAGCCGGAGATCGAGATCGAGCCGTGGGCGCGGGCTAACATCGCTCGTCTGGCAGAGCTCGAGGCGGGCTGGGTGGATGCTGCTCGCGGCGAGACGCTGCTGCATGCGGACTTGCGCGCCGACAACATCCTGCTGGGACGGAACAGAGTGGTGTTCATCGATTGGCCTCATGCGTGCATCGGCGCGGCATGGGTGGATCTGGCGTTCTTCCTTCCGAGTGTCGCGATGCAAGGCGGTCCGCAACCGTGGACGGTCTTCGATAGTCATCAGCTGGGGGCCGAGGCCGCGCCGCAGGACGTGGACCGCTTGGTCGCCGGGCTCGCCGGGTACTTCGTGTGGAAAGGGTTGCGCCCCGCGCCGCCGGGCCTCCCCACCTTGCCCGAGTTCGCACGCGCCCAAGGGGTCGCAGCGCTGGCGTGGCTGCGACACCGTCTGGATCCTTCCGGCGCTTAGCGCGCCGTCGCCAACGAGGTTGCGGCTCGGCGACGATCCAGCTCTCGAGAGGCGGACGACCGCCGGCACGTGAAGGCTGTTGGGGCCGTCGAAGTGAGTCTTAGCCGTGGACACGCGCCGCCTGCGAGGTGCAAGAAGCCGAGATTTAGCGCCCAGAATCCGGCTACGCGCGCGATAGCACCCTTACAGTTTGTGGATATGACGTTGAAGAAGGTTCTTCTCTACGCGCTGATCATATTTCTCGTTGCGTTCGTCATCACATCCCCAGTGGCGGCAGCCAAGGTCGTCCGAGTAACCGGTCAAGCCTCGGGTCAGTGGTTGTCGACGGCTTTTGACGCCATCACGAAGTTCCTCCGCTCCCTGACCCACTAGATGATCCAGCCGGAGCGTTATCTGGCGCTCGACGAGCGAAAGATTTGGGAGGTACGGCGGCACGCCGCCGTGCTCTTGGGGCCGTTTCTCCAGATGGCGGCGGTGCTCGTGGTCGCGGGGTTCTTGGGTGCGCTGGCGTCCCATGTCGGCGCCGCCAGCGCGATCACTACGATCCTCGGCTTGGTCGTGCTGGCGTTCGTGATACGTCTCGCCTCGACGGTGGTGCAGTGGTGGCTGACGCGGATCATCGTCACCGACCGGCGCATCGTCGAAGTCTCCGGCGTGGTTTCCAGGCGGGTGGCGTCCATGCCTCTGCCGCAGGTGACCGACACCACCTACCACCGATCCGTCGGCGGACGGCTCCTCGGCTACGGCGATCTGATCGTGGAGTCGCCGGGGCGCCATCCCGGGTTGTCGCATATCGACCACGTGCCGCGCCCGGACGACTTCTACCGGATCGTGATGTCGTTGATGAACGCGTCGTCGGGCGACGCGCCTGACGAGGTCGTGGTGTACCCGGTCGACGCGCCCGACGAGGTCGTGCTGTCGTCCGGGAACGAAGACACGGGAGAGATCCCGCGCGTGGTCTTATTCGATCACGAAGAGGCCGACCGGTAGCTTCAGGGATCTGATCTAAGGCGTGATGATCTTGCGGTGGTCCGAGCCCTCCGAGCCCGCGTACATGCCTATCCGTTCGTAGAAGTTCTTGGCCTGCGTGGGATTGTCAGCATCGACCCCCAGCACCGCACGTGTCCGTCCGAGTTCGCGGAACCGTGCGAACGCGTGATACAGCAAAGCCCGGCCCACACCGCGGCGCCGCCATTCCGGCAGCGTAGCGATGTTCTTGATCCATCCTGTGTCTGTTTGCGCGTGCCACTGCTTCCTGCACTCGAGCGCGGCTACCGGCCCCTCGGCCGCTTGGGCGAACCACCAGAGGTCGGGGCTGAAATCTGGAAGGCCCTGACGCTCGAGCCACGAATCAAGGGTGAAGCTTGGATCCAGCTCGAAGCCGCGAGCCATAACGTCGAAGAACTCGTGGTCGTCCGGGCCTTGAACGTAGGGCCGAAGCTCGACGCCCTCGGGCCAGTCGGGAGCGGGGGCCGGATCATGCAGGTCCATGAACATCGGGAAGCTGGCTCCGGTCTTCTCGAACCCACGCCTCGCGAGTAGGTCGCGAGCGCGGTCGTCGTTCACGTCGGTTTCTAACGTCACCGGTTTCTGCAGCCGTTGCGCTAGTTTCGATGCTCTTTCTTCCGCCTCTTCGATAAGTGCCTTCCCGATCCCGCGTCCCAGAAAAGCCTCCGCGGTGAAGCCCTCGAAATACATGTCGGCGCTGTCGTCATCGACTCGGGTGGTCAGGTAACCAGCGAGCTCACCATCGTTTCCCTCTACCACCGCCAGGTGATCCAGCTGTCCCACCTGCCGCCATTCGGTCTCGAGGGCAGCAGGATCGAGATCCGCCATCCCGATCTCGCGCAGAAGCGAATCGTTGACGAGACCCGCAACGGCGGCGGCATCTTCCAGGACTGGGGTACTGAAGACGAAACCCTCGGGCAACCGTTGCATCGGGAGATGTTCGCGCCTCGTGCACGACCGATAGAGGTTCCGCACTCCGTACAATCCGGGCCGGTTTTCAAGACCTGAGCTGATTGCCGGATCGAGGAGAAGGTGTGGCGGGCGAGGCGATGGTGGATATCGAGGGGCTCGCAGCCAGTTATGGCTCCGTAAAGGCCGTCTCGGGCATCTCGATGTCGGTGAGCCAAGGCGAGCTCGTCGCTCTCCTCGGCCCCAACGGGGCGGGCAAGTCCACCACCATCGCGTGCCTTCTCGGATTGCATCACGCCGATCAGGGGGTGCTGACGGTTGCGTCCATGTCGCCTCAAGCTGCGGTTCGGGCGGGACGGGTGGGAGCCATGCTCCAGATCTCGGGACTGCCGGTGGGGGCGAAGGTCCGGGAGGTCGTGGGCCTTGCGGTGGCGCTGCACCGCCGACGCGGGCCTACCGTGAAGGAGCTGTTGAAGCTTACCGACCTTGATGGACTGTCCAACCGCGACGCGACCCAACTCTCCGGGGGCCAAGCGCAACGCCTGCGCTTCGCGATGGCTCTCGCCGGAGCTCCACCGCTCCTCTTCCTCGATGAGGCGACAGCCGGCATGGACGTGGAGAGCAGGGATGTCTTTTGGCGAGCGGTGCGAACGATGGCGGACGCGGGGACCACGGTGCTGTTCACGACGCACTACCTACAGGAGGCCGATCGTTACGCCGATCGCATCGTGATGCTCGCGCGGGGACGGGTAGTCGCCGAGGGCACAGCCGGCGAGCTCAAATCGCAACTGGGAGGCGGACGCACCATCGAGCTCACCTCCGATGATCCTGACCAAGTGCGCGCGCTTGGGTTGCCGGGTCTGGAGTCGATCACGGTTCAGGGGCGGACGATCCGGATCCAAACGAGCGATAGCGATGCCACCCTCCGCCTTCTCTTCCGGAGCGACATCGAGTTCAGCGAGGTCACCGTCAGCGGTTCCGATCTGGACCAAGTGATGCTTGCGCTCTCTCATGAGGATGACTGAGTGCTCGCCTATGTAGCGTTCGAGGTAAGACGCGCCATGAGAAACCCGCGCTTCCTGGTGATCGTGGCGTTCGTCCCGGTGCTGCTCTACGTGGCGGCCGCAGGCAACGCTCGCCACTCGCACGCGACTATCGGGGGCCTGTCCACCGGAACCTGGTATCTCGCGTCGTCCGCGACCTTCGGTGTGCTGGCCGCTGCTCTGGGGGCTTCCGGTTCCCGGCTCTCAGCGGAGCGGGCATCGGGATGGAGCCGCCAGTTGCTGGTCACCCCTCTGAGCGAGCTGAGCTGGCTGTCCGGTCGAGTGCTCGTCAGCGTCGTCGTGACCGTCCCGGTCCTGGCCATCATCTCCCTCCTCGGGCTCA
>DATAPE010000145.1:0-4293 GCA_036265345.1 Actinomycetota bacterium | reverse complement strand
GCCGCGGTTCTGTTCGTGTTCGTCGCCGGTGTGGCCAGCGGAGCGCTGGGGGCTTTGTTGACCTTCGCTCCCACCGCGCTCTATCCGATCCAAGCGCTGGGAGCCCGCGCGTGGGGGCTTACCCCGTTGCAAGATCAGCAGCTGGCGGGGCTCATCATGTGGGTCCCTGCCGGGGTCGTTTACGTTCTCGCAGCGGCGGTGTTGTTCCTAAGGTGGATGTCCGAGATGGATGCAGCAGTAGCTCGGGAAGGAGGCGCGGCCGGATGACTGGCCGAAGGATCCGGAGGCTGTCCATCGCCTGCCTCATCGCGACGGCGGTGCTGTCGAGTTGCCAACCGGTCGACCGCAATCCTCCGCCGGAGGTGAGAGGAGGCGACCCGGCCACGGGCGCGAAGGACATCGCTAGCTTCGGTTGCGGGGGGTGTCATGTGATTCCGGGCATCGACGGAGCGGACGGAACCGTGGGGCCCCCGTTGACCGACTTCGGGCACCGCGGCTTCATCGCCGGCGAGCTTCAGAACAAGCCGTCGAACCTGATGCTCTGGCTGCGGAACCCCAAAGGAGTGGAGCCGGCGACCGACATGCCCAACCTGGGGATAGACGCCGTGCAAGCTCGCGACATTGCCGCCTACCTCTACACCTTGGATTAGTGCCCGGCCCCCGCACCGCCGCCGCATCCTTGTTGCTCGTGGTCGCGGTCGGCGCGTTGGTTCTGGGGCGGTCCGAGCCTTCGGCCGCGCTCGGCTCGCATCCGCTGGTGGCTCCGGCCGAGGCTCCCGTGTCCGGACGATTGATCTTTCTAGGCGATTGCGCTTTCTGTCACGGTGCCGATGCGTCGGGCACGAACCGGGGGCCGAGCCTCCAGGGGGTCGGGGCCGCGGACGTCGATTTCTATCTCTCTACGGGCCGGATGCCCGTGACCGAGGAGGTCCAGGACCCCCAACGTAAGGCTCCGGCGTACGACGCGGGCGAGATCGCGCGCATCGTTTCCTACGTTGATTCTCTCGGAGCCGGAACCGGGACGCCGATACCCCAGGTCGACCTCAGCGCGGCCAGCTTGACCGATGGCGAAAAGCTCTACACGGAGAACTGCGCCTCCTGTCACTCGAGCGTGGCTGCCGGTGGAGCGCTCACGAACGGCAAGTATGCGCCGACGCTCCGACCCTCGACTCCGACCCAGATCGCGGAGGCGATCCGCGTCGGTCCCGGAACGATGCCGCTGTTCGGTACCGACACGTTGTCTGACGGTCAGGTGGACTCGATCGTCAGATACGTGATCTACCTGCAACACCCCGACGATCGCGGCGGCCTCAACCTCAGCCACATCGGCCCGATCACCGAAGGCATGATCGCCCTCGTGGTCGGGCTGGGCGCGCTCCTGGCTGTCGTTCGAAAGATCGGAACCGCGGTCGGTGACTGACAACCGCAACCCAACCGTTCTCATAGCCCTCAGCTTCGCCGTCAGTGCCCTTGCATCGTTGGGGTTGCTGGTCACGTACATCGTGGGAGGCCAGCCGCAGGTCGAGGGTTCTCTGATCGCGGTCTCGTTGGGCGCTCTCGCGGTGGGGCTGATCCTGTGGGCACAGCATCTGATGCCGACGGGACACTTCGTGGAGGAGCGGGAGCCCCATCAATCCACCGCGGCAGAGCGTTCATCGCTTTCCGCCGACCTGGACCGAAGCGGAAGCGAGATCCAGAGAAGGACCTTTCTGGGACGGATCTTGGTGGGCGCATTGGGGTTGTTGGGAGTGGCGGCCCTCTTCCCGGTTCGGTCCCTCGGCACCAAGCCCGGGCGGACGTTGTTCCACACCAGCTGGACGCCCGGGGCACGGGTCGTCACGGTCGAAGGGGACGCCGTCACCTCGACGAGCCTCGAAGTGGGGAGCGTGCTGACGGTTTTTCCGGAAGGACATACCGGCGCCGCGGACTCCCAGACGATCTTGCTGCGAGTGGATAGCGCGGCATTCTCGCCGCTCCCGGGTCGAGAGACCTGGAGCCCGGACGGATACCTTGCCTACTCGAAGGTCTGCACGCATGCCGGTTGTCCGGTCGCGCTCTACCAGGCGGAAGCGAAAGAGCTCTTCTGTCCCTGCCACCAATCTGCCTTCGACGTATTCGACGGGGCTCGTCCTATCGCCGGGCCGGCAACTCGGCCGCTGCCGCAGCTGCCGCTGGCGATCGATGTGGACGGTTTCCTGACCGCCCAACGGGATTTCACCGAGCCCGTCGGGCCCGGATTCTGGAACGACCCATCATGATCCTGCGACGAGCCGCTCAGTGGACCGACGATCGTCTGGGGTCGTCCGCGTTCGCGGAAGACGCGCTTAACAAGGTGTTCCCCGACCACTGGTCTTTCATGCTCGGGGAGATAGCGCTCTATTGCTTCGTGGTCCTGATCCTTACCGGCACCTTCCTTACCTTCTTCTTCGACGCGAGCTCTCATGAGATCGTTTACCACGGAAGCTACGCACCGCTAAACGGCGCGACGGTCTCGGAGGCTTACGCGTCGGTAGTCAGGATCAGCTTCGATGTCAGGGCCGGAATGGTCATGCGTCAGATCCACCACTGGGCAGCGCTGGTGTTTATCGGCGCGATCGTCCTGCACCTGTGCCGCATCTTCTTCACCGGCGCGTTCCGCCGTCCGCGCGAGTTGAACTGGATCATCGGAGTGACCCTCTTGATCCTGGGGATCTTCAACGGTTTCACCGGCTACTCGCTACCCGACGATCTTCTTTCGGGAACCGGCTTGCGGATCGCATACTCGATCGCGCTCTCCGTGCCATTTATCGGGACCTGGGTCGCGTTCCTCATCTTCGGAGGCGAGTTTCCGTCTCAGGAGATCATCTCCCGGCTGTTCGTGATCCACATCATGTTGATCCCCGCTCTAATCATCGCCTTGCTGTCGGCGCACCTTGCGATCCTCTGGCGACAGAAGCACACCCAGTTCCCCGAAGCAGGACGAACGGAGAGCAATGTTGTCGGCTCGAAGCTGTGGCCCACGTACGCGGCCAAATCGGTGGGACTGTTCTGCGCGGTCTTCGCTGTTCTCGGCGCGCTCGGGGGCTTGGCTCAGATCAATCCCATCTGGCTCTATGGACCATTCGATCCCGCATTTGTGGCAAGTCCGGCCCAGCCTGACTGGTTCCTGGGCTGGCTCGACGGCGCGCTGCGGTTGTTTCCCGCGTGGGAATTTCGCACCGGCAGCTTCATGATCCCCAACCCCTTCTTTCCGGGCGTGCTGCTCCCGGGGGTCACGTTCGGGCTTCTCTATCTCTGGCCATTCCTTGAGGCTCGCGTGACCGGCGACTATGGTGCGCACGAACTGCTCGATCGTCCCACCGACCGTCCTGCCCGCAGCGCGATCGGAGCCGGAGTGCTGACCTTCTACATCATTCTTCTGCTCTCGGCTTCGAACGACGTCATCGCCCGCATGTTTCGCGTCCCCGTTCTGGCGATGACCGTGGCTTTCAGGATCGCGGTGTTCGTCATCCCATTGCTCGTCGCGTTCGTCGTCTACAGATGGTTCAAAGCGGTGAAGGTCGAGGGAGCCAAAGGAGTGATGGAGGTCAGTCTCGCTCAGGTGCTGCATCCTCGTCCGGGAGGAGAGTCATGAGCACGGTGGAGGTCTTCCAGGAGCCCGACGGCAGATGGCGCTGGCAGTACCGCGACGAACATGTGGACCTCAAGAGCAATAGGACCTATGGAGACCGGGACGGGGCGATGCACGCTGCCCAGATCGCCTACCCCGATCAATTCGGAGATGGATCTCGGCGCTCGGCACAAGGGACAGGAGGTCTCCTTGTCCAGTTGCTGGCGATCGTGCTTGTGATCGTGGTGTGGAGGCGCCGCCGGGCCGCGAGCCCATAGGCGGCTACCGATGAGCCAGCCTCAGCCCTCCATCGAGCCGACCGATCGCGCCTTCGATGCCCTTATCGTCGATTTCGGCGGCGTCCTAACGAATCCGTTGCAAGAGACCTTCGAGGCCTTCGCAACTTCTTTGGATATCGAGCTTCAGGACCTGGTTCGGGTATTGCTGCCGCTTTACGCGGGAGGCAGCGACGAGATGGTCGAACGGTTCGAGAAGGGCATGCTCGAGGAAGCGGACTTCAGCCGCGAGCTTGCCCGGCGTTTGGAACAGGCGTCTGGACGACCGGTCGAGGCGGAGGGATTGATAGACCGGATCTTCATGGGGATGCGGCTGGTACCGGCGATGCTGGAGGCCCTGGTGACCACGCGTCGAGAGGGTCTTAAGACCGCATTACTGTCGAACTCATGGGGAATGGCCGGATACCC
>DATAPE010000144.1:0-4925 GCA_036265345.1 Actinomycetota bacterium | reverse complement strand
GGGATGGTCGCCCCTACGACTCTCGTTCACCACGTCGGCGCTATTGGGAACGCAGGACCGTGTCCAGCGACCCTTACTTCACAGGCTTGGCTGCTCGGCGAGAATCACCCGGCGTGATCATCGGACTTGCCCTCGCTCTAGCGTGCGCGCTCGCGACGAACGTCGCATTCCTGTTCAAGCACCGGGGCGCGGTCAAGGCGCCGCCCGTGCGCGTTCGGCACCTGTTGCGAAGCGCCGCCGACCTCTTCCGCTCCAAGTGGTTCGCGTTGGGGTGGATGGTGGCGGTCGGCGCCTGGGGGCTTCACGTCGGCGCGCTCGCGTTGGCGCCGCTCTCGATCGTCCAGGCCGTCCTTTCCGGCGGCTTGGTCTTCCTCGCCGTGCTCGCCGAACGCTACTTCGGCTTCCACCTCGGACGCCGGCAATGGATCGGCCTGCTGGTCACCGCAGCCGGGCTGGTGGTCATCGGGCTCACCTCGGGTTCGCACGCCGGCGACCCCCCGGGCTATGCGCTGGCCGCGTTGATCGCGGTGGAAAGCACCGTCCTCATCCTCGCCACCGGGCTCGCCGCGTTCTCCGGCCGCTTCGGCGTCGGGGCTGCGGCGGAGGGGATGCTCCTCGGGGTAGCCGCCGGGGCATTGTTCGGCGTCTCCGACATCGCGCTCAAGTACTTGACCGACGTCGTTCAGGAGGGGGTGCTCGAGCTCGTCAGCCCGTGGTCAGTGACGGCCCTGGCGGCCTCGGTGGTCGCCTTCTATGCCTCGGCTGGCAGCTTGCAGCTCGGCCCGGGTGTCCAGGTCATCGCGCTCACCTCGGTCGCGGCCAACCTCACCGCGATCATCGGCGGCATTCTGGTCTTTCGCGACCCGGTCGGGGCTGGGGAGGTCGAGATCGCCGCGCGGATGGTCGCCTTTTGCCTGGTCATCGCCGGCGCTGCGCTAATGCCCGCGCCCATGCGGGCAACTCGCGCGCGCTCGCATTGAGGTGCACGTTCTCCTGCGACATCGCCTACTCCCGCAGCCCGGCGGCTGCAAGCCCCTGCTCCCGGCTGGGGTAGAAGTCGATTCGAGCGACCTTCCGGTCGCGGATGGTCCACAGGGAAGCGCCAACCTGCTTGATCTCCGCGTCGCTCCCTTTGAGACGACCGTGATCCCGAAGAATCACAAGGACTTGATCCTCGCCCGCGTCGAGGAAGTCCTCGACCTCGGTCCAGTAGACGTCGAAAGCCTCCATCCACTCCCGCCACGCATCGACCAGCTCCGGCAGTCCCCTGCCGCGCAGGGTGTTCGCCACGGCTCCGTGTGCCTCGAACTCAAATGACGGGTGAAAAAGGGGCCCTGTCGCCACAAGGCGGTCGGATGCCCCGGAGTCGTCCGCGAAAAGGGCGGTGAGTTCGGTGCCCGAGGGCGGGTGCGCAGTCTTGACGATCTCCACGTTCTCCTGCGACATCGCCCCCGCAGTATCTCGCGAGCTTGCTCCCTCGGGGCAAATCGCTTAGGGTCGGCGAAGCAACGAAAAGGAGGTGCTGTCTCATGCACGTCGCGGTACAGCATCGGATCAGCGATCCGGAGCGGTTCTTTTCGACCAGCGCTCAAGAGGTCGCTGACAACGCTCCGGCAGGTGTCCAGCCCCGCCAGTTCTTCCCGAGCAATGACCGATCTGCGGCCGTTTGCTTGTGGGAGGGCAACTCAATCGACGCCGTTCGAAGCTACGTCGATTCGGTTACTGGCGAAGCAAGTCAGAACACCTATTTCGAGATCGACACCGAACTCGCGATGGGTCTCCCGGAAGCTGCGGCAGCTTCCGCATAGCCCAGCGTTAGTCCGGTGCTTGGAGCGTCCCCAGGATCGGGGGCGCTCCGCGTTGTGGGACACCCGGGGAGGGGGCTACCCCAGATCCAAGCATGGCCCTTCAGGCCCGCCGAGGTGAGCGGCCTGCGTCAGTCGATGAACGGCAGCGAACGGTCCAAGCCGGTCACTTCGAGCGCTCGTTTGACCGCTTGCGACCCATCCCGCATGCGGAGCCGGGTTCCATTGGCGCGTGCGTGCGATGCGGCGTTGATCAACAGGCGCAGCCCGGTCGAGTCGACGAAGCTCAGGTCACTTAGGTCGAGGGTGACCGTCGACGCCTTACCATCGAGCGCCTTCTGCAGCTCCCGGTCCAGGGTCGCGGTGGTTGAGATTTCCAGTTCCCCCGAGGCGCGAATGACGACCGAATCGCCGTCATCGTCCACGTCGAGGGTGAGCAGGTCGCCGCTCGGGCGTAAGTCACGGTTAGACAACGGGGCGACTCCGTTCTCATCCCTCTCGGATGGAGCCGCTTACTGGAGAGGAAGAGAGGAATGAAGATGCCCCCGGCGGCTTGGACAAGCACGCTACTCCCTTTCATCCGACACGGCGGGGAATGAGCTTTAAGACCAAGGGGCGAACCCGACTCCGGAGATTTCTAAATCAGGGCCGCCCCAGGGCTTCCGCGCGCCCAGCCGCCCCCCCGGGAGGTCCCTGGCCTTGTGGGCTAAGGCCCGAAACACGACGAAGGCTGATTTGGCCTAGGTTGAGCGACCCGACTCGACCTAGGGCATCTCGAGCCATACGGTCGAGCGGTCCCGCTCGCGCCGCACGCCCCAGCGGCTGCTCAGCCTGCGGAGTAAGTAGAGAGCCCAGCCGGGCTCGCCGGGCTCGGGGCGCCCACCAGAAAGGCGGTATGCCTCGCTACCCTCGGAGATCTCAGCGTGAACTCGATCGTCGCGGCGCTCAACACGCAGCTCGATGTGCGCGGCTTGGGCCCTCGACTCGACACCTAGCGCCTCGACTATCAGCTCGCTGATCAGCAGCCGAAGGTCGAAGTAGGTGGTTTCGTCTAGCCCCCTACGAAACGGCTCCAAGCGCTCTCGCGCCTCCCGAGGAGTTCCAGCCTCAAGCGGAAGATCGATGAAGACCGCATCACCCATAGAGCCCCGTGAGTGTGGACTACCCGCTAAAGCGGTGCCGAACGGAGGCTGCAAGGGCTTAAACCGAACTTAACCCCCGGCGAGAGGCGACCCCTGCCCTGGTCCGTCCCTTCCTTGGGGCCAGGTTCCCCGCCCTTCCGTGGGCGGGGGGAGAGACCAGCCGTTCAGCGTCCGCGCGCCGACCGTGGGTCGCCTCTCATTGGCTGGCTACCCAGCCAGAGAGAGGAGGAATCGCCACAACCGGCCTGCGCCTACTTCGACGTCCCAGTTTTGGGCTGTGGGACCTCGAAAACCGTCCAAACGCGGGGTCGGTGCTCGCCACCTACGCGACCGGCTCGGAGCCGACCAGGTTGACGACCTGGTGGAGGTCGCGCACGGGGGGAGCAACGACCTCAGCAACCTCGCGTCCTGTCAGGCGGGCTGCCACGAGCGAAGGCATCGTGACGCCCAATGGGCACAGGAGCGGGTCGAGACGGCGCTATCGGTTCTGCGGGAGCGAGCGGCGTGAGGGCCCTACTCGCCCTCCTCTTCCATGCGCTCCGCGATGCGCTTCTCCAGAGTCCTCATGCACTCTTTCCCCACGATCTCGAAGGAGATGCCGTCGTTCATCACCGAGATACCCGTCGGCTTGTGAATCGCGGTTACCTGGTGCTTTCGTCCGACCCGGTTCTCCCGCACCTCCACTTCGTCGGGGTGGAGATGCATGGCTTCCCCCATCACCTACGCCCTTACCACGAGAGGCTGGCCCTAAACGTCGGATGGTCCGCGCCCGTCTGGGTTCTCCTGCGGCATCGCCCTACTCCGAAAGTGTTGCGGCTTCAAGGGCTCGAGCCCTTCTTCAATGCCTGCGGCGTCGGGTCCGTCGTCGGGAACGCGACGTTCTGGATGGCCTCGGCGGCGCGTAGGTCCGCCCCTGGGTCCCGCTCCACCACTCATGGAGAGAATCGGCGATTCGTTCGCGTTGCGCCCACTTCGGGAAGACATTCCTCGCAGCGCCCATGCCATCCCCCTACCCCTGACGAGCCGTCGAATGCGTTCTCATAACGCCTTAGCCGTTAGATGCAGGCCGCTACTCCGAAAGCCCGGCGGCTTCGAGGGCTTCGCCATGACTCATGTAGAACTTCGAGTGGACCATCAATCCGTTCTTGAACGTGCTGACCAAGGCATTCTTCAAGACTGGCGGTTCAGCGCCGGAGCGGCGCTTCCGGGGCGACCACTCCATCAGCATCACCACTCGCTCACCGGCTTCGACCAGTTGGTAGTCGTAGGAGAGCGCCTCCCAGCCACGGAACCAATCGCGCCAGAGTTCCTGGACGGCCTCGCGTCCCAGGTATATCCCGCTCATTCCCATGCCGGGAACCTCGGAGACGTCGAGTTCAATGTCCTGGTCCCAAAACTCCGACGTGCTTGCGAGCCATGCCTCCCGGTCCACCTCGCTCGTAGCGGCACGCAACTCCTCGATAGAAGCCCTCCAAGCCTCCACGTTGTCCTGGGACATCGCCCGCGAATTATCTCGCGGCAGGAGGGAGATGGACAGGCGGGAGCGCCGCCGCCCCCTGCGAAAAGAGCGACGACACCTCCCAGCCCTGTCGTATCAGTCGACCCGCGTCGCCATCCTTGGCTAGCAGGTCAAAGGTCTACTACCCGGCCCTTTCATTCAGAATCCCGGCGGGAACGGCTCGGACCCAGCGGCACAGGGGAGCGCCGCCGCTCAAAGGGGGAGAAGAGGCGGCGCTCCGACGAGGGTCCAATCCCCAGCCGCTTGTCCCCTCGACGTCCTATCAGCCTGACCTGCCCGGGGCTTCCAGTGTCCAGACAGGCCACAACGCCGTTACCCGTCCCTGCGCCACCCAATCCGACGGGCGGCTCTCCCAATCAGAAAAGGAGCGGCCCGCCCCGGTTGCCGAGGCGGACCCCCGGGTGAGAGGCGCAGGATGTGAGGGACAAGCCTCGTGGTCTCGTCAGGGCGAGCCGCTGC
>DATAPE010000143.1:0-2135 GCA_036265345.1 Actinomycetota bacterium | reverse complement strand
GCGGTCTTGCCGAATGCGGGATTGCTCAGCAGCAGCTTCTGGACGTACTGGCAGAACACCGAAGCGGTGACCTGAGACGAGTAACAGCCGTTCGGCGTCCGGTGAATGTGGAGCCTGATCGGCTTCTTCTTTGACGCCGCGGCCACCTGGGGAGCCAGGAGTTTGAGCTCGGCCATGCGGTCGAGCACCGTGTTACGACGGTCCACGGCCGCGCGCCGGAATTGCTTCTTCTTCGTCGAAGTGTCGCCGTTGGTCGGGTCGAATCGCCACGGGTTCTTTACGATGCCGGCGAGCAACGCAGCTTGCTCGAGGTTCAGCTTGTCAGCTGTTGTATTGAAGTAGTAACGCGCCGCTGCTTGGACACCGTATGTTCCACTGCCGAAATAGGCGATGTTGAGGTAGGCCTCGAGGATCTGGTCCTTTGTGTATTTCTGCTCCAGAGCCACCGAGTAGCGCAGCTCTTGGAGTTTGCGTTGAACGGTGACCGCCTGAGCCTCGGCGATGGCGTCCTTGTCGTCCCCGGCTCGCTGGATCTGCACATTTTTCACGAGCTGCTGGGTGATGGAGGAGGCGCCTTGGACCGTATCGCCTTCCTTCAGATTAGCGACGATCGCACGGATTGTTCCGTGGGTATCCAGGGCTCCATGGTCATAGAAGCGCGCATCCTCGATAGCGAGGATCGCCTCCTTCATCACCGGATTGATCTTCGCGAGCGGAACGTAGATACGGTTCTGCGAGAAGAACGTCGCGATGACTCTTCCGTCCGTGTCCAGGATCCGGTTCTGCAAGGCCACCGGCGGCAACTCGAAGTCGGACGGTCGCTTCTCGAAGTCCTGAGCGACCGACTTGGCCGCCAGCCCAAGCCCTCCGACGATCGGCAGCGCGATCAAGGAGGCCAGGAGACCGCCGATCCCGGCGGCGATGACGAAAGCAGGCAGGAACTTCGCGATCGCCTTAGACCGGTCGGTGGGGCGGTACTCCATGGGGCTGAGCCTACGCAGAGCAGCAGAGGTCGCGCGAGCGATCGCGGTGGCGGTTCTCCGCAGCGTCTCGGTGAGGCTGATCACTCAGGGCTCGGTACCCAGTCGGGCGGTGAGTAGTGCTCTCCGGCGGCCGCAATAGTCCGATCGGGTCATCTGAGATGGGCCCATCGGGGACTGCCGCTGGAGGTGCTCCTTTTCATAGCTTTCCGAGACACATGAGTCTCCGCGTCCGGTTCCAACCTAGGGGGAGCGACTGATGGCGTGGATATCGGACTGGGTCAACGATGCGGCTTGCCGCGCCGGTAATCCAGACCAGTTATTCGTCGCTGGCGCCGCACAGAACCGTGCGAAGGGCGTCTGTATGCGCTGCCCGGTACGGACCGAATGCCTGGCCGACGCCCTCGATCACCGGACCGAATGGGGAGTCTGGGGTGGCATGACGGAGCGGGAACGTCGCGCACTCCTGCGTCGGCGTCCCGACGTCGAGTCGTGGCGCGAGGTACTGGAGACCGCACGGGACAGCTACCTCCGCCAGCTCGAGACGGCTCAGTCCGCTTAGTTCGCGCCAAGCGAGTCCCTTGGCGACTGCCTGCTTAACGGGCCGGCGTCACCAGCGCTGTTCAGCCAGCGAGAGCTGCGGCTAGGTCGCGCAGCGCGGGGAGGTCCCGTACGTCGACCGGGCGTGCCGGGATCTCGGCGACCGGGACCTCGGGATGCGCCGAGACGAAACGGTCGCGCATCCGCCGGTCGTGAGTGACAGCCTGCATCCGCTCCGCGTGCAACTCCAGCAACGCCGCACTCAATCCGTTGCCCGGCTTGGTCTGCAGAGCTTCTGCCGCCGCAGCGGCGCGGCCCGCGCTGATATCGACGTACCCACTGTGGGCCACGCGGTTGAGGATGAGCCCGGCGAGCGGCATCTGCTCCTCGTCGAGGCGTTCGACGAAATAGGCCGCCTCGCGCAGGGCATCTGCCTCCGGCGTCGCCACCACAAGGAAGGCAGTCCCCGGCGCGGCGAGACGCCGGTAGGTCCGCTCGGCCCGTTCCCTGAAGCCACCGAACATCGTGTCGAGTGCCGCCACGAAGGTCTGGATGTCCCCGAGCAAAGACTTGCCCAGGATGCGGCTCAGCACGCCGTTGACCACACCGAACCCG
>DATAPE010000142.1:0-2055 GCA_036265345.1 Actinomycetota bacterium | reverse complement strand
GGTACGGCGGTGGACTATGGTGACGCCCCCACGGACTACGAGACAGATGTGCTGGCCGCGAAGGCAGCAGATTTTGTAAGACGGTCCGCCGGAGGGAACACCCCATTCTTCCTGTACGTGGCGCCGCTTGCGCCCCATTCCCCGGCGAAAAATGCCCCCCGCGATGCCGAACGATTTACCGATGTTCAGTTTGTGCGCCCGCCCAGCTACAACGAGGCCGACATCAGTGACAAGCCCGCCTGGTTGCGTGATACACCTCTGTTGACCGACGAGCAGATACGTCAGGTTGACGAGAACCAGCGTAAGCGCCTGCGGTCGCTCCTGCCGGTTCTGGAAATGATTGCCAGCCTGGTTGATGAATTGCGGACGCGTGATGCGCTCGACAACACCTATTTCCTGATGACTTCCGACAACGGTTGGTTCGCGGGTGAGCACCGTCTCGGCATCGGCAAACAGGCCGTCTACGAGGAATCGATCCGGGTTCCCCTGGTGGTGTGGGGACCAGGGATCCGCGGAGGACAGAAGATCGAGGACCTGGCCCTCAACAATGACCTGGCGCCGACGATAGCCGAGCTGGCAGGGGTGACGCCGCCGGCCTTCGTCGATGGCCGATCACTGGCGCCGCTCCTTTGGGGAGACCCACCACCGGCCTCACGCCAGGCTGCCCTGATCGAGCTGTTCGCGACGGCTAACGGGAGCGAGTCCCAGCCTGACGCCGATGAATCGGGTGAACCGGGTATGGCGGCGAAGGATGTCCCACCATATCGGGCGTTGCGAACCACTGAAGCCGTCTATGTCGAGTACGACTTGGGCGAGCGCGAGCTGTATGACTTGCGAGTCGATCCATATGAATTGGACAACCTAGCGAACAACACCGACCCGACTATGATGGATCGCTTTTCCACCCGCCTCGCAGAGCTGGCACGCTGTGCCGGGGAGACTTGCGAGACCGCCGAAAATGCGCCGTTTGAGAGCTTCGGCAGCCCCGAGCGCCGTAGTGCATGGCGCGGAACCACGCTTTAGACTGCCGGACATGCCAGAGCTATCAGATCCACGCCATGGCCGTCGCATCGACCACGCCGACGTCCCGATCGTGGCCAGTCCCAGCGGACTGCCGACCCAGCACCTGGTCTCGGCGCGGGATGGCGCTCAGGGCTTCTTCGTCGCCCAGCAGTGGCTCCAGCCGGGAAACCGGGTTCTGCTGCATACCCACCCGGTCGAGGAGGCCATTACCTTTCTCTCGGGATCGGGCGAGGCGACGCTCGGCGAAGAAACCCTACCCATTGGCACAGGTGTCAGCCTCTACATCCCCGCCGGTGAAGTCCATGGGTTCCGCTGCACCGCGGGAACCTTGCACGTCTTCGTCGTCTTTCCCACGCCGGAATTCGCGGAGACGACAATTGTCGAACCGGACTGCTTCGGAGCAGGCTGAGGCCAGCCTCCATCCGAGCATGCTCGATGCTTATCGCGGCCGCTTCGGGCGCGTCGTCGCCACCCATAGCCATCACCGACAATTGTTGCTGCATCATATCGGGAATGTGCCCGCGAGTGTTGCCTAGCTCTTTGTGAGTCCTCAGGAAAGAAGGAACGTCGAGCATGCCGGTAGCGATAGCCGAGACGACCCGGGGCGGGATCACGGAGAGTGTCCATTACGGGGTGGTCGTTGCCGTCGATACGACCGGTGACGTGATCGCGTCCGCTGGAGATCCTGAGACCGTCATCTTCTTCCGCTCGTCCGCTAAGCCGTTCCAGGCGATCCCGGTCATCGAGAGTGGCGCGGCCGACGCGTTTGGCTTCACCCCCGCAGAGCTGGCGCTCTGCTGCGCCTCTCACGAAGGCTCGCCTGAGCATCAGCGGCAGGTGGAGGCGATGCTCACCAAGATCGGGATGTCGCCCGTTGACCTGCAATGTGGTTGCGTTTTCCCGGGCCATGAGGAAGAGGCGGCTCGCGTGATTCTGGGAGCGACCGATGCCTCGGCCCTGCAATGCGACTGCTCCGGCAAGCACGCGGGGATGCTGGCGACGATCGTGCACGAGGGGCTCTCCCACCACGAC
>DATAPE010000141.1:0-25105 GCA_036265345.1 Actinomycetota bacterium | reverse complement strand
GTAGGAGCAACCATCGGCAGTGCGATGAGCGCGGCGGCTCCGATCGCGAATCGAGTCGCCGCCGCTTTGTCGGCGCGCAGTTGCTGTAAGCCGAGGTACACACAACAGTTGGCAGCAACGATCAAGAAGGCGGTCCCCCACCCTCCCGCGATGGCGGCGCTTTTCAGCATCCACGCAAGGTTGTGCTGGCTTTGCGCAAGCTCGCCCCATGTGAAGCCCCCCCACGGGAAGCGTGCGCGCAAGAGATCGGATGCCACCCACAGAGCCGCAGCTGCGGGCACCCCGATCGCGCCCCGAAAGCGGCGAGAGACGACCGCCCACGCGGCCCCGAAGAGGGCCACGAAGCTGCCCTCCAGAAGGACCGCCAGCCCCCACGCCAGCCACCCCACGATGCTGAACCAGTAGATAAGGACCCCGAAGAACCCGATCCCGAACGCGAGCCCCAGCCCGGCCCCCCGTCCCGCGCGCGTGCCTCTAGCGGCTCCTAGGAGAGGCGTGAGCGCCACCCACGCTACCGGGGCCACATTGGCCGGGGGGAACGCCAGAGACAGCACGGCGCCGGCCAGGAGTGCGGCGGCGTAGCCGCGGCGGCCCTCGAAGATCTCCTCCGGGTGAGCTATACGCAGTCTCTGCAGAGCCCTCGCTCGGCGTCGGCGAGCTGGCTTCTCGCCTTCACGAGGTGGCAGTTGCTACAGACGAATTCCTGCTGGTCCTTGATCGGCACCACTACCGAAGGCAGCGGTTCGACCGCCACGAGATCGGGATCGGGAACGAGCGCGCTGATGATGTCCTCTTCCTCTTCCGGCTCTTCCCTCCCCCGGCGGGGCGACGGCCGTGCCGTCAGGATCTCGTCGAGGTTTTCGTCGCTGGAGTCGGTGTCTTCGTCCGCTGTCATGTCTTCGTCCGCGGCCACCAGCAGCTCGGGGTCGTCGGGGTCGGCCTCGAGCTCTTCGTCCTCGAGGTCTTGTTCTTGCGGTTCCAACTGGTCTAGATCGTCGTTAGCTGCCACTTCGAGATGCTCCTCCGTTCCCCTCAACTCTTGGACCGAAACTATGCCCAGATGCAGACTTATGGAACCCCTCCGGGCGCGAAAAGGCCCGAGTGTCGGGGGTCGCTCGGTAGCCGGACAGACCGGTTATTGGAACACCCCCGATGACTCCACTCGGGTCTCTAAATCAAATGTCCCAAGCAACCCGAAGGTCGATCGGTCCGCTTCTTCCACCCGGACGCCTTGCGGCCCCCTGGCGGAGCGTGGGTCTCGTGAGAGACCCTCCAGCTTTCGTCACGCACTCTTCTTGTTGCTTGGGACAGAACGGAAGATAGACACCCGCTCCGTCGAAGTCAATCTGCGAGGACGCAAATCTCGCCGGAGCGCGAAACATTCCGTGTCGTCCACAACCTTTCAACAACCGGGGGCCGGGTTGTCCACAGCGCCTGTGGACACGATCGTCTGTTTCAATTAGGCGATGGCGACAGACAGGCTCCCGAAGCAAGCCGAGAACTTCCCTGCCTGGTATCTGGAAGTAGTCAAACGGGCAGGCATGGCCGAACATGGCGCAGCGCGCGGATCGCAGGTGATCAAGCCCTACGGCTTCGCGCTGTGGGAGGCCACCCAGCGCGCGCTCGACGATCGCTTCAAGGCGACTGGGCACGAGAACGTCTACTTTCCACTGCTGTTCCCAGAGAAGGTCCTCGCCCGCGAAGCCGACCACGTCGAGGGCTTCGCCCCCCAAGTTGCGGTGGTGACTCGTGCCGGAGGCGAAGAACTGCAGGAGCCGTTGGTGGTCAGGCCCACGTCCGAAGCGATCATCTGGTCGACCTACAAGAACTGGGTCCAGAGTTACCGGGACCTTCCCCTCCTCCTCAACCAGTGGTGCAACGTGGTCCGCTGGGAGATGCGCACGCGGTTGTTCCTTCGGACCAGCGAGTTCCTGTGGCAAGAGGGACACACCGCGCACTCGACCAGCCAGGAAGCTTACGAAGAGGCGCTTCGCATGCTCGAGGTGTACCGGGAGGTCGCCGAGGACGAGCTGGCGATGCCGGTGCTCACCGGCCGCAAGTCGGCTTCGGAACGGTTCCCAGGAGCGGTCGAGACCTTCCCCATCGAGGCGTTGATGCGGGATGGCAAAGCCCTGCAGGCTGGCACATCGCATTTCCTGGGCCAGAACTTCGCCAAGGCATATGACGTGCAGTTCCTCAACACCGAGGGCGAGCTGGAGTATGCGTGGGCGACCTCGTGGGGGGTGTCGGCCCGCGTGGTCGGTGGCGTCGTCATGACCCACGGAGACGACCGCGGTTTACGGCTGCCACCTCGGGTTGCTCCCGTGCAGGTGGTGATCGTTCCGATCTATAAGAGCGAGGACGAGCGCAGTCAGGTCCTCGAACTCGCCCGCCGCGTGCACAAGGGTCTGTCGTCCTCATCCGTCAGAGTCAAGGTCGACGATCGCGATCAGCATCGTCCTGGGTTCAAGTTTGCGGAATGGGAGTTGAAGGGCGTCCCCCTGCGTCTCGAGATCGGGCCCCGTGACGTCGCCGCAGGTCAGGTGGTGGTCGCCGATCGCATCCGGGGTGACAAGTCGACCGTGCCGGCCGACGATTTCATCAGCCGCGCCGCGGATCTCTTGGACGAGCTTCAGGGGGTCTTGTTCGCGGATGCATCCGCGTTCCGCGATGCCAACACGCACGAAGCAGAGTCGTTCGCCGCGCTGAGAGACGGGATCGCCGAACAGGCGGGATTCTGGGTCGGCCCATGGTGTGGGGACGCCGAGTGCGAGCAGAAGGTCAGCGAGGAGACCAAGGCGACGATCCGGGTGCTGCCCCTTGTGCAAACCGATCCGGGCGCGCCGTGCGTGGTATGCGGGAAACCAGGAGTCGAACGAGCCACCTGGGCCCAGTCCTACTGATCGAGCTGGGGACCGTCTGGGTCGCGCTCACCTGAAGCTGCGCCGGGCCAGCAGCAAGACGCATGCGACGCTTCCAAGGGCCACGGTGCCGAGTCCTGATCCGCCGAGCGTTGCTCGCGGGCCCAGCGCCGTAGTGAGCGGTCCGCCGAGCGCCGTGCCGATCGGCGCTGCGGTGAGCAGCGCCGCGCTGCGGGCTGCAAGCATCGGGGCCAGTTGCTGCGGTGGCGACTTCGCCTGCATAAGCGTCACCGAGAGCGGTATGAACGGTCCGTAGACAGCGCCCCCGAGCGTGAAGCACGCAACGGTGGCGGCCGTGGGCGCGTCGAATCCGAACGGCAGCAGCAAGAGACCCCAGGCGACGACGATGCTTACCATCACAGGCCAGAGCCGCAGCTGCCGCAGCGCGCCGATCGCGAGCGCGCCGAGCACTGCGCCGATGCCGAATAGCGTCCAATAAAGCCCGAGCAGGGTGCCCGGTGCGTGCAGGTCGTGGGTCACGTGAAGCGGCAGAGCGACCTCGACCGGGCCGTACAGAAAGTTGAAGAACCAGGTGAGCGTCAGCAGCCCGAGCAGCTCGGGATGGGATCGCAGCAACCCGAGCCCGCCGCGTGCGGCCGGTTGGTCGACTGGAGAGACCTGTCCCGCCTCCGGCAGCCGGGTCCGGACGAGGAGCACGGCAAGGAACGCGTAGGTGAGAGCGTCCAGGCCGAGCACGAACGCCGAGCTGACGTACGTCACCAGCACCCCGGCGATCGCGGGTCCAGCGATCATGGCACCGAAGTCGAGCGAGCTGACGAGGGTGTTCGCGGTGAGCCGCTGCTCGTCGGGGAGCAATTCCGCCAGCAGGGTGTACCTGCCCGCGCTCCCCCACGCGTGCAGTAGCGACGAGACCGCGAGCAGCACGACGTACAGCGACGGCGTAAGCACCCCGGCGAGCCAGGCGACGGGTATGGCGCCGATAAACCCGGCGCGCACCACGCTGTCGGCGAGCAGCAGCCGCTTGGCCGACATCCCGCGCAGACGGCGGCCAAATACCAATGCGCCCACGACGCCCGGCAACGTGTACGCGGCCACCGCGGCGCCGACCCACAGCCCCGCCGTCGCCTTCGGTGCGAGCTCTATGGCGAGCCACGCCACCGCGACGAAGCTCATCCCATCCCCGAGGTATGAGACCGAGAAGCCGAGGATCAGTCGTCGGAATACCTTGTTGACGAGCACCGGCTCGTAGGCAGAGGGGATGAGGCGTCGCAACACTAAGGGCACCTGATGGAGATAGCACGTGAGATGGATCTCGTCTCGTGCCGTCGGTCAGGCTTTGCGATGCCGGATGGCTTAACGCAGCTCCTGGATGCGGATGTGGTTGCCCGCGGGATCGCGGAAGACGCAGTCGCGCATCCCGTACGGCTGCTGGGTCGGCTCCTGCACGACCTCGGCGCCGCTGGCCTGCACGCGCTCGAAGTGCCGTCGAGGTCGGGGGTGGCCAGAAGGATCCAGCCGTAGGTCCCTTTGGCCATCATCTCGGCGATCGTCCGTCGTTCGTCGTCGGTAACGCCGGGGTCGGCAGCCGGTGGAGCCAGGAGGATGGACGTGCCCGGCTGGCCGGAGGGGCCCACCGTGAGCGGGCCGGGTGGTCATCGATGAAATCGTGCCACGTTGCGCCGACGGTTTCTAACGCCCCTGGCGCGGCAAGCCACTCCGTCTTGGTATCCCAGTTTGCTCCTAGGCTGGGGTCAGGTCCTCCAGACCCAGGACATCGAGCAGCTCGATGTGACGGTCCAGCACGATCTTCGCCTCGGGGGCGTCACTCTGATCATCGTGCACTCCGCGGAAGCGAGCCGCGTGCATACCAACATCCATGGCCCCGGCGATGTCCGTCCTCCGAAGGTCGCCGATATGGATCGCTTCGGGAGGCTGAACGCCCAATCCAGCCAGCGCCTTTTCGAAGATCTTGTTCCCCGGCTTGGGCTCGCCCACCTCATCCGAGAAACAGAGGACTTCCAGGTGCTGCAAAAGATCCGCCTGATCTAGAAGCTGTCGCACAACCCGGCCGGGGGTCATGCCCGTATCGCACACCAGGGCACGGCGGATGCCGAGGCGTTCGAGCGCTTCCAGCGTCTCCTTCGCGCCTTCGACCGGATCGACGCCGTACTCGATCGTTGCTTCTTCGAACTCGCGCGTCAGCTTCTCGAGTGAGGCGTCGTCGGAGATGCCGTTCGTCTCCAGGCAATAGGCCGCCATACGTCCAGGTCCGAACGCGGCAACCTGTTTCCACGCCTCTTCGTGTTTCAGCCACGCCTCCTTGAGCAGGGCCGTCGCTTCTTCCGTCTCCAGATCCAAGAAACGAGAAAGGGCGCCGATGCGTTTGTGCATGGCGCCCTCCCAATCACGATCCTGAAGCAACGTCCCCCAACAGTCATAGGTGACGGCCCGGATTCCATCAACCCTCTTCATGCATCAGCTCCTCTCGCGCCGCCGGCCACTCACGGCTACGTCCTTGCTCGTTGCCTATCTTGCTTGACCACGCAGGTGCCTTTGGCCCGAGCAACCAACTCGGGCTCCTCGATCAGATCGGCAGCCGAGTCGGAAACATCGGGACGGGGATGAGCGTATCGGAGTATCTCGAATTCCATCTGCCGGGACGTCTTTCCCCGGCCGGTCAGCCGGCCGCGCGCTTCGATGAAGTCACCGGCGTGCGCCGGTCGCAGGAAGTGGACGGAGGAATAGCCGGCCAAGAGGCCCTCATCCCCATCGCTCCTGATACAGAGCTCGGTGGCCACGTCTCCGAACAGCTCCATCAATCGGCCCCCCGCAACGAGGTCGCCGCCGTAATGCGCGTCGGCCTGCGACAAACGGAGCCGGAGGGATACCTCGAGTGGCTCGTCGGTCACAGAGCGGCGGCCTCGGGGAGTCTCCGGGGCGCAGCCCAGGCCAGGTAGGCGGCCACCTCGGAGGGCCTGGTCCCGCGCCCGAAGATCCGGTCGTAGCCGAGGTCGGCTGCCTGCTCTGGTGAGAAGCGGGGGCCCCCGCCCACGAGTATCAACCGCTCGCGCAGCCCGGCGGCTTCGAGTGCTTCGCGTACCTGCCGGAGGTGAAGGATGTGCGCATCTCGCTGGGTCACGACCTGAGAGACAAGGACCGCATCGGCTGATTCTGCCTGCACGGTTTCCACGATCTCCTGTGGGGTCACCTGCGCGCCCATGTTCACGACGCGCATCTCAGGGAAGTACTCGAGGCCGTGATCTCCGGCGAAGCCCTTCATGGACAGGATCGCGTCCAGCCCTACGGTGTGAGCGTCGGTGCCGGTGCAGGCACCCACGACAACGAGCTGTCTCTTGAGCGACTCCCGGATCACCCGGTTGACCTCTGGCGGCGACAGCAGCGGGAAGTCACGCTCGCGCACCTCAACCTCGTCGGGATCGATCGTGTGCGTGGTCGACCCGTAAACGATGAACAAAGTGAAGTCGGGGCCCATACCGTCCATGTGGACGACCTGGGGACGGTCGAAGCCCATCTCTTTGGCCAGCTCGAGCGCCGCTTGGCGTCCGCGCTCTGAGGCGCCGATGGGAAGGGTGAAGGACAGCTGAACGAGACCGTCGTCGGTCGCGTCTCCATAGGGGCGAATCTCGGCCATCACGACACCCCCAGCCGTTCGGACAGCAGATCGGCGATGGGATTCACATACGCTGCGTCGCGCCGCACGACTCCTTGAAGTCCCTTGCCGCCGTCGCGAGTTCTGACGGTATCGGCGAACATCCCGGCTTCGATAGCCTCGAACATGCCGATCTCTGAGACTTTTTGCAGCATCTGGCGGCACTCTTCCAGCACCACCGAGGCCCGCCGTTCGACCTTGCCGCCCGGCTCGAACCGCATCTCTCCTGCCAGTCCCGCTGCACCCCCGAAGACATAGGTTGCGTTCTCCAGGGCAAGGTGCCTGTCGGACAAGAACGGAGTGTGGCTGCCCTCGGTCAACATCCCCAGCAAGATGATGTCCTGTCCGGTAAGCGCCCCGACCAGGTTGAACATCCCGTCGTAGAGGAATCCAAGGAAGATGTTGCCGGTCATGTGCTTCGTGGGCGGCATGTACTTGAGCGGTGCATCGGGGAAGCATTCACGGATCAACTGAGCGTGCGCCAGCTCGAGAAGGATCTGATCGGGCACCTCCGGATCGATCTCGAATGCGTGGCCCAAACCCATCTGCTCGGACTTCAGCCCCGCAGAGACGGCAAGGCGCTCGTTCAGAAATTGCGATGCAAGGACGGTGTGGGCAGCGTCGATCGCGTTGGCCGTGGTCAGGTAGTTGTCTTCACCCGTATTGATCACGATCCCTGCAAGGGCATGGATCATCCGCGAGAAGTGCTGGTCGATGAAGGTCCGCTGCATGTTGATGTCGCGGAAGATGATCCCGTACATGCAGTCGTTAAGCATCATGTCTAGCCGCTCGGTGGCAGCCATGGTGGCGATCTCCGGCATGCAGAGACCGCTGGCGTAGTTGGTCAGCCGGATGTAGCGGCCCAGCTCCTCGCCCACCTCGTCGAGAGCTTGTCGCATGAGACGGAAGTTCTCTTGCGTCGCAAAAGTGCCGGCGAAGCCTTCGGTGGTCGGGCCGTACGGGACGTAGTCGATGAGCGATTGCCCTGTCGAACGGATCACCGCAATCACATCGGCCCCATTGCGTGCGGCCGCTTGAGCTTGGGGTATGTCCTCGTAGATGTTGCCGGTCGCGACGATCAAGTAGAGCCACGGCTTCTCGGCCTCGCCCACCGAGGCGATGGCGCTCTGCCGCTTTCCCGCGGTAGCCGCGATGGAATCCACTGCCGCCGCGGCCTCTCGTCGCGCCCTAGCCAGAGAGGCCTCGAGCTCGGCCCCCTGGGGCCACGACGGTTGGAGCTCGCGACGAGCGATCCGATGCGCCGTCGCAGCCACGTCTTCGCTCCCTGATTCCACCGCGTTCCAGAAGGGGATCAGCACCCCGCGTTCCAGTCCGATCGCTGTCGCTATCTCTTCTGTTACCCGGTTGGGGATCGGGATCGCTTCCGTGCCTTCACCCTCGACGCCATCCACTCCGGCCAGACGCAGGCACGCACGTTCGATCGAGTGCGTGGTGTGAGTGCGCGCCAGCTCTTCGATAGGCGCAGCTATCTGCGCCGCGAGCTCCCGACACTCCTCAACGGTTTGGTTGTCGATGCGCAAACGGCCTACGGGCCGGACGAATCCGCGCTCTGTGTTCATATCGACTCCGCCTCCGATCCTGGCCACACCCGCCGCCCGGCGATCCACGTTCCAAGGACTTCGGTTCCGACGAGGTCGTCCGTTCCTACCTCTAGGGGGTTGCGGTCGAGCCATGCGAAGTCGGCCCATTGGGAGCCTGCGATCGTGCCCCGCTGGCCTTCAAAGGGGGCGAGAGCAGCGACTCCCGCGGTCACCGCCGTCAGGGCGTCTCTGGCGTCGAGTCGTTCGCCTGCCACGTGGTGGTCCCGTAGCGCTGTCATCTGAAGGAACGGGTCGAGAGGGGTGACGGTCGAATCAGAGCCGCCGCCCACGACGACGCCGGCATCCAGCATGGACTTGAACCGGTTCATCTTCGCCGCTCGGTCCCAGCCGATCCGTTGCGAATAGAGCCCGCTCTCGCCCCCCCAGAATCGGTCGAAGGCAGGCTGCACGCTGGCGGCCAGACCGAGAGCGGCGGACCGGGCGATGTGATCGTCGGCGGCGCACTCGAAGTGCTCGATCCGGTGTCTGCGACGCCGTATCTCCTCGATGCCGACCTTGTCTGCGACGCGTTCCCAAGCGGCTATCGCTTGTTCGATCGCGGCATCCCCGATCGCATGAACGCCAACCTGCATCCCCTTGCTCTGGGACTCATAGAAGAAGTCGAACAGGTCGTCGTCGCTACGGTAGGCGACGCCCTTTTCCGGAGAACCGGAGGGTGGTGGAGTTCGATAGGGACTGGCCATCCATGCGGTATGGCTCCCGAACGAGCCATCTAGGAAGAAGTCACCGCCGATCCTCTCGAACCCCATGTCGTGCACGCGTTCAACATCGTCGGTTCCCAGGTAGATCGGCACGTTGAGAGCACACGGGCCGATGTTGGCAAAGAAGGCTTCAGCGGAATCCCAGCCGCGCCACTCGACGACGAACATCTCGTGAGCCTCGGCGACCCCTTTGCTGTAGGCGGCCAGAACGCCGGCCCGGACTGCATCCCGTTGGGCGCGGGGGTCAAGTCCCCCATCGAAGGCCCTCCACGCCGTTGCCGAAGCAGCCTCTCGCAGATAACCGGTGGGCGTGCCGCGCTCGTCGCGATCCACACCCTCGACGGCGCTCAGGTCGAGCTCGTTCAGGAGCGCCGTCGATACGACACAGGAGTGCAGATCGGCCCGGGCAAGCATCGCCTTGCGCTCCCCGACTGCCGCGTCGAGCTCGACGCGGGTGACCGGAGGATCAAGGGGTTCTTCGAAGTTTCCGCCGAACAGGATGCCGTCGCCCTGATCGACGCGCGCTGCGAACCCGGCGACCACCTCGTTACCGTCGCGGCAGCCGCGGAAATCGAGGGCGGAACGGAACAGACCGGTGACCTGCAGGTGCACGTGGCCGTCCCTGAAGGCCGGTACGAGAGCACCGCCGTCGAGGTCGACGGTGCGATCGGTGTGGGGAGTCTCTCCTCGTCCCACCGCGGAGACGACGTCGTCCGTCATGACCACCCAATCGGCGGCCTCGGAAGTCCCGGTCACGATCGTGCCAGCGCTAAAGCATGTTGAAGTCACCGCGAGAACCTTCCAAGCAGTTGCGGGTTGCTCCGCACCAGGTCAAGCGCGAGCTCAGCATGACCGGGCACGAAGCCGTTCCCGATCATCATCTCGCACGATCTGCCTACGCCCTCAGCAGTAAGGGCCGCAGCGGTGAAAGAGGTCGCCATGGAAAAGAAGACCACCCGGCCGTCATCCGCGCATGCCAGGATCGCTCCCCCCTCGCACCCGGGGACGTTCGCGCACACGAACACCAGGTCGGCCCCGCCTCCGTCCAGCGCCTCGGTCACCGTTTCCGCGACCGCCAGAGCGTCGGTGCAGTCGACCGCGATGGACTCGGCCCCCGCTTCCTTGGCCGCCATGGCGGTCTCTTCGGGCCAGCACAATCCCAATACCCGGCCCCCGGAGCCCACCGAACGCACCGCCTGAGCGCACGTCAGCATCCCGGACTTCCCGCCCGCCCCGATGATCGCCACCTTCATGCCTGGGCGTGCAAGCCGAGCCATCCACGCGGGTGCTCCACATACGTCGAGAACGCCGAGTACCGCAGTGACGGGGAGATCGGGGGGCACGAGCGCGTAGATAGCCGAGCCGAAGAAGATGGCTCTTCCTTTGACCTCGATCCTCTCCGAGGACGGATCCAGATTCACGATCTCGTCCAGAACCAGCGGCGTCAACGTCAGCGACACAAGCGAGGCGATCCGCTCGCCGACGGCCGGCTCCGCGCGGTGCTTGCCCACCTCCGCGACGCGACCCACGAGCATTCCGCCCGAACCGGTGGTGGGGTTCTGCATCTTGCCGCGCATCGCCACGATCTCTTGGATCTTGGCGGCCATCGCTCCCGCGTCACCCTCGCACTCCGTCCGCAGTTGATGCCAGGACGCCGAGTCGATGTTGAGGAGGTCGACATCGACGGCGAACTCGTCGTCACGCAGCGGTGACCGGGCGTCGAGGACGCGCGCTTGCTGGGGCAAGACCCCTGCAGGCTCTAGCGAGCGGTGAGTTCCCAGCCTCTCCACGAGGCGAGCCTCAACCGGTAGCAGCACGAGCCGAGAACTCGCGCCAGTAGCTCTTGCCTTCTTCCGGAAGCGTTGCGATCGGATCGAAGTACTCGTACTCGCGGCTGATCGCATCGGGCTCCTCGGTCTCGATGCTGGTGCGGTAGTTCTTCGTCCACGACGAGATACCGCGCACCCGGTCGTACTGCTCTACCTGGTGCACCCATCTCTTTCCCACAAAAGGCACATCGCACACGATGCGCGGAGTTGCAAATCCAGGGAGGTAGCCCATGATCGCGTGCTGGAGCTTCTGCGCTTGATCGACGGACACGCGCCAGTGCTCCGAGTTGGGGATCAGATCGCACATGTAGAAGTAGTAGGGCGTCACCTTCACATCGTCGAGAAGCCCGAAGCACAGGTCCAGCAAGGACTCAGGGGAAGCGTTCACCCCTTGGAGGAGCACTCCTTGATTGCGGATGTCCCGGAACCCCATGGCCCGGAGCTTTTTGACCGCCTTGGCTACGAGGGGGGTCAGCGAGTTGGCGTGATTCACATGGATGTGGATCGCGAGATCCACATCGCGCTCGAGGGCCTTGGTCGCAAGCCGGTCCATCCCGGCCAGCACGTCATCTTGAAGGAAGTGCTGCGGAAGCCCCATCAAGCCCTTCGTCGCCAGACGGATATCGCGGATGTTCGGTATGTCCATGAGGGCGCCGACGAAGGACTCGACATGAGAGATGGGGAGATTGGCTATATCCCCACCGGACACGACGACGTCGCGGACGCTGGGCGTCTCGCGCAGGTATCCAAGGATCGCCTCGTACCGCTCCTTCTGCTTCAGCTCAAAGCGGTGCTTGACAAATTGCGGGACGTTGTTGCCGATGAGGTCCATCCGGGTGCAATGCCCGCAGTACTGCGGACAGGTCGACAGCAGCTCGGCGAGGACCTTGGTGGGGTAACGATGGGTTAGACCTTCGACGGCCCACATGTCGGTTTCGTGCAGGCTGTCGCGCCTCGACATCGGATGGCTCGGCCATTCGGCGTCCCGATCTTTGAGAGCCGGGATCATGTAATGCCTGATCGGGTCGTTCCACAGATCGTTCTCGTCCATCGTGTTGATCATCTGGGGCGGCAAGAGCAGTGACATCGTGGCCCGTTCCTGCTGGTCGCGGCGGACGGACTCGGTGAGATCCTCGGGCAGGAGGTGCTGGTACACCTTCTGAAGCTCCTGGAGGTTCTTAACGGAATGCTGGCGCTGCCAGCGGGCGCTCTCCCACTCGGCGTCGGTTACGTCCCGATACCCGGGGAGCCGGCGCCAGTCGGGTTCCACGAAGTCATGGGCCCGCGGATAGTCGTAGGGCTGGGCGTGGTCGGGGGCCAGGGCGACGGCCGGAGTCAGAGAGGAAGCGCCGTTCGTCGTGACAGTCATGCCCACCTCCCCTTTAGGCCGCCTTTGGAATCCTTGCTTGCCTCACTCTACCGGAATATCATTAGGCACACAAGCGCATCGACGGAAGGGTATTCGGGTGGACGCCATAGATCGGAAGGTATTAGCAGCACTGGAGCAGGATGCCCGATTGACCTACGCCGAGATAGCCGCCAGCGTCGGGCTGGCTCCTTCCTCGGTCCACGACCGCGTGCGCAAGATGGAGCGGGCGGGGGTCATCAAGGCCTACCGGGCCGAGCTCGACCGCGATCAGACCGGCTTTCCCATCACGGCCCTCGTCAGTCTGACGCTTCAGCCCTCGTCGGCGTCGGGCATCCCCGCAAAGGTGGCGGAGCTGCCGTTCGTCGAGTCCTGCTACTCGGTCGCCGGGGACTACTCCTATGTGCTGGTGGTGAGAACCCCCTCGACCAACGATCTCGAGCAGCTCCTGGACGACCTCCGCGGCAAGCTCGAGGTCATCACCCGCTCCACCGTCGTCCTGAGCACGCCGTTCGAGCGCCGGCCCCTGCTCGGCCCTAACCCTGAGGCGTCCCTGCCTGCGTGAGACGCGGGCCCCGGCCCTCCCCTGCATCGTGATGTCTGGCCTCAGCTTCGCTGCCCGAGCCAGGCACGGAAGCGACCGAGGAGGTCGTCCTGCGTCCGCGGCGGGCCCTTAGGGTCCAGCCAGCCGCCACGCTTCTTCGCATCGTCTAGCAGCACCCACTCGTAGCCGTAGGTGCGAGGTCCGGCCCAGTAGGGATCGATCCAGGCTTCGTTCTCCAGCTCCGCCACGGCCGCATATCCGTAGTGGGGACGACCCGCCCAGAAGGGAGCCACATCGTGAACCTGCGATCCCCTCGTCCGCACCCGGATCTCGGGCACGCTCGAGTACTCGCCGATCCAGCACAGGCGGATGCGGGCTGTGGCCACCATCAGGCCGCCTCGCAGCTGGATCCATACGACATCGGCAGGGAAGGCGCCGTGCTTGTAAGCGGGCCCCGGTCGCTCCCGCATCTCGACCGCATATCCGAGGGCCGGAGCGCGGGCCGAGCCGGTGAGGTGCTCGAGCTTCCGAACGATCACATGGTCCACGGCTGAAATCTAGCGGTAGCGGCCGAGCCCGCGCGATCAGGACGTCAGTTTGCGCCCGATCACGAACCGCTGGATCTGATTGGTGCCTTCGACGATCTGAAGCCCTTTCGCCTCCCGCATGTAGCGCTCGACGGGGTATTCGGTGACGTAGCCATAGCCTCCGTGAAGCTGCACGGCATCGGTTGTTACCTTCATGGCCACATCCGAGCAGAAGAGCTTCGCTTGCGCCGCCTGCAGCGAGTAGTCGTGGCCGGCGTCGCGCAGCTCCGCCGCGTACCGGTACAGCCTTCGGCCCGCCTCGATATCTGTGGCCATGCCGGCGAGCATGAACTGCACGCCCTCGTGCGCCGACACCGGCTGACCGAATTGCTCGCGCTCGCCCGTGTATCTGAGAGCAGCATCAAAGGCGCCCTGGGCGAGCCCGATTGAGCATGCAGCGATGCCCAGACGGCCGGAGTCGAGCGAGGCGAGCGCGATCTTGAAGCCTTCACCCTCTTGACCGAGCAGCCGGTCCGCGGGCACCTCGGCGTTGTCGAAAGCCAGGGCCCAGGTGGGAGACGATCGCCATCCCATCTTGTCCTCTTTCTTGGTTCCGGAGAATCCCTCAGTGGGGTTCTGAACCAGGAAGGCGCTGATGCCTTTCGGCCCCGCCGCTCCGGTCCGTGCCATCACCAGGACCACGTCCGCCTCGGCCCCCCTGGTGCAGAAGACCTTGCTCCCCGAAAGCCGGTAGCCGTCCCCCGCCAGTGTCGCTTTGGTCGAGAGCGAGGCCGCGTCCGACCCCGATCCGGGCTCCGACAGGGAGTACGCGCCGAACCACTCCCCCGCGGTCAGACGGGCCAGCACGTCTTTCTTCTGCCCGTCGTTCCCGAAGCGGTCGATAGCGAAGGCGCACAGCGTGTGCACCGACAGACCGATAGCAAGGGACAGATAGGCCCGTGCGATCTCCTCGATGACCAGGAGGTAGGTGAGATAGGGCTGGCCTCCGCCGCCATGGGCTTCGGGAAAGGGGATGCCCGTGAGACCAAGGTCGGCCATCTGGCGGTACAGCGCAACGGGGTCTTCCTGGCGCGCTTCGAAGGTGATGGACTGCGGCGCCGCCACCTCGGAAGCGAACTCCCGCACCATCGTCGCAAGCGAGCGTTGCTCGTCGGTAAGGAGACTCAGGTCGGCCGGCACCTGCGGGAGAATACGACCGTGAGGATCGAGGACCGCAGAGGAGAGGTCATGGACGAGGCCACCGTGACCGTGGACGACGCCGAGCTCCTGGACCTTCTGGAGGGGATCGCGGACGTGGTGGAGGGTAAACGCGCCCATCTCCACTTCAACCAGGTCGGCGGGCCCCAGCTGGTCGTTCGGCGCACCGAAGAGGCCGACGCCGATCCTCTGCAACGGTCCCTGGATTGGTGGGTGGGGCCCCTCATCCTCCTGGGGGTCGTGCTGCTTATCGTCGGCGGGGTGACCGCGATCCGGTGGGTCGCGGGACTGCTCTGATGACCGACCGGCAAGCTGCCTCAGCGGCGGGGCCGCGACAGGAACCGGCCTCGCTCACGGTGGGATCGTTCGACGGATCCGCGCTGGCGGTGCATTGCGCCGGCGCCGGCGCCAAGACGCCTCTGCTGTTCGTGAACGGCGTCGGGGCAACCGTGGCGCTGTGGCGGAGACCTCTGGCCGAGGTCGCCCAGCAGCGTCGCTGGGTCAGCTGGGATCTCCGCGGGCTCCACCAGTCGCTACCGCCGGCCACCGACCGGGTGGATCCGGGGACGCATGCTGCGGACGCCCTGGCCGTTATGGAGCACCTGGGCATCCCGACCTTTGCCCTCGTGTCATGGAGCAACGGAAGCCGCATCGCGTTCGAGCTCGCTGCCCGTCATGCGGACCGTGTGGAGGCCGTCGCGATCGTGAACGGCGGCCACGGGCACTCGCTGATGCGGCTGGTCCATAACCTCGAACCTTCGTCCGCTCTCCCCGTGTTGGCGGGCGTGGCCAAACACTTTCCTTGGGCGGTCAGCATCGCCCTGAACCAGCTCATTAGCCGTCCCGAGTTACCGGGACTGATCAGGCAGTCTGGACTACTGGGACGCTCGGTTGACCCTGCGCCCTTGATCGAGACCCTGCGAGGCATGGCGATGTGCGATCCGCAGCGCCTTCTCGCCACCTTCGAAGCGGTGGCAGGCTCTCCCGCCGGCGAGCTTCTACCTGCGATCGAGGCGCCCGTTCTGGTGGTCGCAGGGGCCCGTGACCGCATGAACCCCGTTCGCATGAGCGAGGAGATGTGCGCTCTGATCCCCAAGTCTCGGTTGCAGGTGTACGACGATGCAACGCATTACCTTCCGCTGGAGTGCTGCGAACGCTTGGTAACCGACATCGCTGATTTCCTCTCCGAAGCCGAGGCATCGCTCCGTTAGGCTCTGGGTGTGGATAGCGCCCAGCTGGAACAGATGTCTTCGAAAGAGCTACACGAAGCTGCGGTAGATCACGCAGTGAAGCATGCCGACCTCGGCTTTCTATGGTCGCTGCTCAAAGCGCTACCGGCAGCCGAAGCCGCAGCCGGGAAGGTTCGAGCGGCGGAAGGCGACGTCATCAGCGTTTCCGCGCTGCTGTCGGATGCGATGTCTTCGGACGAAGGCAAGCTCGCCGACGCGCTGCGCCCTCTTTACATCGACTATCTGGAAAAACACGGCACCTGACCCCGAAGGGGCGGTGGAAATACTCAGATAGCTTGAGTGAGCGCGTTGCCGGTAAGGGAGAGGCGAACCTTTCGCCCCGTCCAGATGGCCCACACGGGAAGCAGGATCCCTCCGCCGATCCCCACGATGATGTCGTTCAGGGTTGATGCTCCGACGACGCTCGCCACGAGCCCGACAACGAACAACACCGCGATAACTTCGGCAAGGTACCGCCAGCCTCGCCCCAGATCGACACCGACCGCCGATAAGGCACCGACGGCAAAAGCAACCGCTGCGAGAGCGAAGAATCCATACAACATCCAACTGGCGGAGTTGTTCGCCAGTATCAGCCCCCGTCCTTGAGAGATTATTTGGGTTGACGAATACTTGCAGTCGCAGATGTGAGGGTCGAGCGCAGCTTGCTCTGCCCCCAGTGATAAGAGAGCCGATCCCACACCAAGAGCGGCGCCGATAGATAACGGGACGACCATGAGCGTCCCTCCGAGATCCGGCGCTCCGTGGCGACGGGACAGGAACACCGCGAGTCCTGCGAGCGCGACGAACCCCGCGGCGAACAAGCAGGTGGAGACAACTTCCTGAGTCCATCTCTGGCGTTCGTTCGCGAAATAGACCACCGTCGAGGTCAGCAGGTTGGGCTTCGCCGGAGGAGGCGGAAGGGCTGGAGCTGTGATGTCGTTCGAGAGCAGGAGGGTCATGACGCTGCCTGCGAAGAGCAATGCCGCCGTCAACCACCCCATCACGACGGGTACTGCGGGATGGCCGAGAACGCTACGCTCCAACCGATACCCCGTGTCGTCTGTCAAGTCGCCAATAATGCCTTAGAGAACCGGAGTTTGTCCCGGCGAGACGCGGCGTCCCCCTTCACACCTTCAGCCGGATGAGGTCCCTCAGAACCTCGAAGGTGGCCGGCGTATGGCCCAAGAGCTCGCCGTCGGCCTCGATCGGCAGGGGTCGGGATGAATCGATCGAGGCGCGCACACGTTTGGCTTCGAAGATGTCGGGATGAGGAACGTGCTCTCCTCGGTACACCTTGGGCATCACCGCGATCTCTTCCCGCTTCTTCGCGTGTTCGATCTGGATGTCGAAGACGCCGTCAGTGGGCGCAGCCCTCGGCGCTATCTTCATACCGCCTCCGAAGAACTGTCCGTTCGCAACGACGAGATTGTTCATGGGGCCGTGGTACTTGCGGTCGACGAGATCCACCGAGACGTCGGCGGACCTGTGTTTGCGGAGCGCCAGCCAGAATGCCACCACGTACAGCGTGGGACCAAGCCACCGCGGCAACCGCTCGGCGCGAGCTACGACCTCGGCTCCGAGACCTACTTCAGAGACGTTGGCAAAGTAGCGCGTGACGGTGGATCCGTTGTCGGCGTACGTCACCTTGCCAACGTCGATGGGGAAGGAGTCTCCCCCGTCGAGATGAGCTACCGCGTGACCCGCCATCGATGGGATGCCAAAGGTCCTGATGAAGTCCGCTCCTGTGCCTGCAGCGACCACCCCCATCACTGCATCGGGGCTCGCCGGACGGTCATCCTGGATAAGCCCGTTGACAACTTCATGGATCGTTCCGTCTCCCCCAACGGCAACCACGAATCTGCATCCCGTCGCGAGGGCCTCGCGGGTGAGCTCCACTCCATGGCCCTTTCGCTTCGTGAACCAGATGTCGTACTCGAGCTCCCTGGCTTCGAGATGACTTCGCACCTCGGGAAGGGCCTTCCTCGCCTTCCCGCCGCCGGCCTCGGGATTGCAGATCAGAACCATGGGCCCGAAGGGGGAGGTCATGTGCGCCGGCGTTCCGAGATCAGACGGACTCCACGATCGTGGCGATGCCTTGTCCTACGCCGATGCACATCGTTGCGAGGCCGAGGTGGCAGTCGCGTCTGTGCATCTCGTGTACCAGGCTGGTCATGATGCGGGCACCCGAACATCCCAGCGGATGCCCCAGAGCGATAGCTCCACCATTGACATTCACCCGGTCGCGGTCGAGTCCCAACTCCTTGATGCATGCGAGCGACTGCGCCGCGAACGCTTCATTCAACTCGATGAGATCGATGTCTTCCAGCGACAGACCCGCGCGTTCCAAAGCTTTCCGTGTGGCGAAGACCGGCCCGATACCCATCACTCGTGGCTCGACACCGGCCACGGCCGAAGTGATGATCCGCGCCATCGGCCGCCAGCCGTTTGCGGACACCGCAGCCTCGGACGCAAGCAGCACGGCCGCAGCTCCGTCATTCAGACCGGATGAGTTCCCTGCAGTGACGGTTCCACCCTCCTCGAAGGCAGGGCGAAGCCGGGCCAGTCCCTCGAGGGAGATGTCTGGACGGGGTGGTTCGTCCTCGTCGACCGTCACCGGGTCGCCTTTCCTCTGGGGGACCTGAATCGCGACGATCTGATCCTTGAACCGTCCCTCGTCGCGCGCTCGAACGGCCCGACGGTGACTCTCGAGCGCGAACTCGTCTTGAGATCGCCGGTCAACCGAGTAGTCGCGTCCGTTGATCTCGGCCGTCTCCCCCATCGCGTGCGTGCCCCATCGCTCCTTCATGCGGGGATTGACGAACCGCCACCCGATAGTGGTGTCGTACATCTCCGCATTGCGATCGAATGCCCTGGTCGCCTTGGCCACGACGAAGGGAGCACGCGTCATGGATTCGGATCCCCCGGCGATCACGATCTCCGCTTCACCTGCTTTGATCTGCCGGTAGCCGCTGTTGATGGCCTCGAGGCCCGATCCGCACAATCGGTTGACAGTTGCACCGGCGACCGTCACCGGCAATCCGGCCAGGAGCAGCGCCATCCTTCCGACGTTGCGGTTGTCTTCTCCGGCCTGATTGGCCGCGCCCCATTGAACGTCCTCGACGGCGTCGGGAGCAACCTGGTTCCGGGCGACGAGGGCCGCTATGACATGGGCCGCGAGATCATCGGGGCGAACGGTCCCCAGAACACCCGCGTGCCGGCCCATAGGGGTTCGAACGGCATCGACGATAAAGGCTTCACGGCCATCGGTCATGGCTCGGACACTAGTACCAGGGTCTGCGTGCTTCTACGCGCCGCTGTCGATGGTCACAGGTCCAGTGAGGAATAGGCGATCACGCCGCGGTGCACCGCCGCTATCGCATCTCGGATGGTGTCGGCGAGCGACGGGCTGGAGGCTACCTCTTCCAACTGACGCAACAGATCTACCAGCTGCTTGGTCGACCTAACGAAGTCTCCGGGAGCGTCATCTCGTCCCAGCACCTCGTCCAGCCGCGCTCCGCCCGCCCAGCGAAACGCCTTGTCCGCGAAGCCAGGGTCGGGCTCCCGAGTGAGCTCCAGGCCGCGACTCTCCTCGGCTGCCCGGATCCCCCGCCACAGACGCATCACCTCGAGCCAGGCTCCGCGGCTGTCCGGCGTGGGCATTCCGGCTACCACCCGGGTGCCTTCAGGTCCTCGAGACTCGTAGACCAGGGTGGAGCACACCGCAGCAAGCTCGGGCGGGTTCAACTCCTCGAAGCAGCCGCGATCGAGCGCCTCGACCACCAGGAGATCGGATTCGTTATAGACACGGGTTAGCGTCTCGCCCTTCTGGGTGAGTGTCCACCGATCGACGTGTCCCAACTCCTCAAGGATCGAAAGCACTCTGTCGAATCGCGCCGCGAGGGTGCCACTCCTTCGGTCCACGCGGCGTTCGATGCTTGCGATCTCCCTTTCGAGACGGGCGGCTCGTTCCGCGAAGTGAAGATGCCGCCCGAGTTCCGGGCAGTTGTGACAGGGATGGGCGGCCACCGCTTCGCGCAGGCGGCTCAGCTCTTTCGATTCGCGGGGATCGCGCGGGGTCGTCTCGGGCTCGAGCTCCGCCAGGCGGTTCGCAACGCTGCGGCGCGCGCTCGCGTCACGCACCTGGAAGCCTTCCGGCAGAGCAAGTGAGCCGATCGAGCGAGGTGGCTCCCGGAAATCTGACGATCCCAGCCGCGCCGTCGAACGCTCTTCCGAAAGCACGAGTACCTTCGGGCGCCGGTCCGTATCGCGATAGATGCCTTTCAACACCACGTACCGACCACGGCGTTTTCCCCGAGGGATGGCGATCACATCTCCCGGACGAAGCTTGATGAGAGCTTGCGTAACTCGCGTCGAGCGGTTGCCATCCTCTTCTGGCCGCTGCCTCTCGGCGTCTCGAAGCCGGAGGTGCAGCTGCCGGTACTCGGCCAGGTCCCCGAGCTCGCACCGCATCCGATCCCGGTAGGTGGCCAGATATGCCTCCAGCCGTTCTCGCGTCTGCTCCAGCTGGACCACATCGCGGTCGGTTTGGAATTGTGCGAACGAAGAATTGACGAGGTGCTGCGCTTCCGCGCGGTCGTAATTCCTAACCAGGTTGACAGCCATGTTGTAAGAGGGCCGGAACGACGACTGCAGTGGATAGGTCCTCGTCGACGCAAGGCGAGTGATCGTGTCGAAGCTGGTGAACCGCTGGAGCAGGACAACCGAGTGACCAAGCTCGTCGATCCCCCGGCGACCCGCACGGCCCGAAAGCTGCGTGTACTCGCCGGCGGTCATCAGCTCGTGCTTCTCCCCAGTGAATTTCGTGAGGCTCTCGACCACCACAGTGCGGGCTGGCATGTTGATTCCCAGCGCGAGGGTCTCGGTCGCAAAGACGACCTTTACCACTCCCCTGGCAAACAACTCCTCAACGGTTTCCTTGAAGGGAGGGATCATTCCAGCATGGTGAGGGGCAACGCCACGCTTCAAGCCTTCTATCCATTCGGCGTAGCCAAGGACATCGAGCTCTTCGGGGGTGAGCTCTGCAACCCTTCGCTCTGCGTATTCGGATATCTCCCGGCGCTCGCTGGTTGTCGTCAGGTTGACGTGCTCGCGCAGGCATTGACGAACCGCCTCGTCGCAACCCTTGCGGGAAAAGATGAAATAGATCGCCGGAAGCATCTCTTCGGATCGAAGCCGTTCGACCACTTCGGTTCGTAGAGGAGTGCGAGGGCGTTTGACATAGGGCCTCTTGCCACCACGCTGCGGACGGGACCCATGATGGCGCCGCCGTTCGAACTCACGGGCACGTGAGTTTGGGGCCACGCTCCCGTCGGGCCGCCGTAAGAACATCGGCAGCAGCTCGTCGGCTGCGAAGTACCAGTGCCTTATCTCTACCGGGCGTTCCTCCTCTATGACGACCTCTGTTCGCCCACGAAGCGTCTGCAGCCACTCGCCGAACTCTTCTGCGTTCGACACCGTTGCCGACAGAGAGACCATCTGTACGTCAACAGGGAGGTGGATAAGGACCTCTTCCCACACGGCTCCCCGGTACTGATCCTGCAGGTAGTGGACCTCGTCGAGAACGACGTAGTGCAGGCCATCAAGCGTCGGTGAATCCTCGTAGATCATGTTGCGCAAGACTTCCGTCGTCATCACAACGATCGGAGCCGCACCGTTGATCGAGTTGTCGCCGGTAAGAAGACCCACGTTCTGCGCTCCGTGCAACGCCAGAAAGTCACCGAACTTCTGGTTGGAGAGCGCCTTTATGGGGGTCGTATAGAAGGTCTTGCCGCCGCGATGAAGGGCCAGCCATGCAGCGAACTCCCCCACCACCGTCTTTCCCGCCCCCGTCGGCGCGGCCACCAAGACCGATGACCCGGACTCCAGCGCCAGGCATGACTGCCTCTGGAACGCGTCGAAAGCGAACCCGTAGGAGCGTTCGAATTGCTCGACGAGGCCGGGCTCCGGCCCGAGGGTGCTATTTGGAACCCTGGCCCCCGCCATTGCCCTTGCTCTTGTTGTGCTTCTTGTTGTTGTTCTTCTTCTTGTTCTTGCTCCCGCCCGAAGATGGCGACGGCGCGGCAGGACTCGGCGGAGCTACCGCCCCAGAGGTGGGGATGCGCAGCTGCGACGGGACCATCTTCGCCTGGGTGCGGGCTTGGTCGAGGATGTTGATCCCTTCCTGCCATAGAGCGGTCGCCTGATTGCGCAGGTTCGCCCCCGAGGCAAGCATCCTGGGCTGCACCGCTGGAGAGGTGCTTGGAGCCAGCCCATAGATGGTCGCGGCTTGCGAGTACAACTGGATGGACTCTACGAACAAGACGTTGGCGCTTTGTGTTGAAGGGGTGGGAGCGGTGACGCTACCGACGCTCTGTTGGGCCTTGGAGAACTGAGTCGTCCATGACTGACTCTTGTTCTTGAGACTCTTTGCATCCTTTGCCGATAACTTGTTCGGCACGGCATTCTCATCTACTGCGGCCGGGGTGATCCCTTGCAACAAGGCTCGGATGTCACCTGTGTACTGGTCAAGGGCGTTCTGGCGTTGGGTCAGGTTCGCGGTGTTGGGACGGGACTGAACGAACGCTACGATCGCGACGATCGCGATGACCAAGACGAGCGCTGCCACGGCCCGGCCCGCCGTGGTCCGGTACCAGGGCTGCTTGGCTCGGCTTGCATACGCGGCGCGGGGCGCTGCGGCGGGCCGTCGCCTGCCTTGACTGCCCCTGCTTTGAGACTTCTTCTTTCCCTTTAGGGCCATGTCTCGTGACTATAAACGGGCCCTTCGGCGCTCCCGGATGCGCAGGATGAGGATGACGAGCTCGTAAAAGACGTACAACGGGATCGCCATCGCGGACATCGTGTAGGGATCCTGCGTCGGCGTGACCACCGCGCCCACGATGAACGCACCCACCAGTGCTGCCTTCCGATGGTGAACGAGCTGTTCGAGAGACACGACTCCCGCCAGGGCAAGGAACATCATCAGGAGAGGGATCTCGAAGGTGATGCCAAAGACGACGATCAACAGCAACACGAAGTTCAGGTAAGAGTCGGCCTTCAGGAAGGGAACCAGATTGTGGCCACCCAACCCCAGCAAGAAGCGCAGGCCGAAGGGCAGGGTCAGGTAGGCGAAGACCGCCCCGATCGTGAACAGAGCGATGGAGGAACCCACGAAGGGGCCGGCGAGACGTTTCTCGTTGGACCTCAATCCGGGTGAGATGAACGCCCACAGCTCGTAGAGCCAAACCGGAGAAGTGATCACCATCGCGACCACCGCGGTGACCTTGAGACGAACGACAAAGGGCTCGAGAACACCGGTGACGACGAGCCGGCAGCCTTGCGGTCCCAGCTGGTCCTTGGGCAGCGAACAGAGAGGTCGCAGAAGGAAACTTGCGATCGGTTGAAAGATGAAGAAGGCGACCGCCGAAACCACGGCGAACGCCGCCGCCGACACGATCAAACGAGTCCGGAGCTCCCCGAGGTGCTCCATCATCGTCATGGTGGCCTCGTTTGGAGCCGCGCCGTCCGCCTTTCGGCGGAAGCGCAACCGCGGGCGGCGGCGGACGGGCGCCGCCATCAGGTCTTGTCTGGCTCTTCCCCCGAGGAACCGTGGTCAAGAGTCATCGGTATTGGCGTGAGCGAGGGGGAATGCCCCGCCGGGATGGTCGTAGCGACCGAGTCCTCGTTCGAGGTGGGGTCGGCCTTTTGGGTGTCCGCAGTGGCGATCTCGTTGTAAAGGGGATCCTTAGAGTCCTCGGACGACTCGGCGAGGACTTCCTTCATCGGATGAGCATCCAGATCGTCATCGTCGAAGTTGAACCCAGATTGGAACTCACCCTTGGCATCGTCCACCACCCGGCGGAAGTCGGACAGGGCCCGGCCCACCTTGCGAGCCATCTCGGGGAGCTTGTCGGGGCCGAACACGATCAGCGCGACCAGCGCCACCATCATGATCTCGAGAGGGCCGACTTCGGGCATGGAACCAGTTTACGCAGGCACGGGGCCTAGGGAGGGACCGGCAAGGACTTATCGGTGGAGCCCGTCAGGCGGGTCCTACTAGGTCAGGAGGCGGCGGGGTGGTCGGTCAACTCGAACAGCCACTCGTCACTCTTAAGCATCTCGTGGAAGGTCAGCAGATCGTCGTGACTGATCGCGGGCCCCTCGTGGGGCTCCAGCGCTTCGGCCGGAATCTTCACCAGCGTGGGCATGACGCCACCGGAAAGAAGGAGACGGATGACGCGGTCGTCGGCAGCCTTCTCGACGAAGTCTCCGCAATCGGGGCAGGAGAAGCAGTACGTGTTTCGGGGGTAGCTGGCGCCCAGGCGCAGGGCGACGTCGGCGGCGGTCAGATCGACCTCTCCGCAAAGCGGGCATGTCGCCTTGATGGTTGCCATCACGTTTACCCCTTCTCAGGTGATTGTTTCCCTCGCCAGCTTCATCGGCGCGAGACAGGGCAAGGTTTAACGACTTCTCTCCGTATCTGGCGCAGTGGGGGCCCCGGCGGGAAGATCGACCCTGCTCCGCGGTCAGGAGATCTCAGGCCGGCCGGTAGCGGGCCGCTATGGCTCCCGCCAGGGCCCGGGTGTCATCGAGGACCGATCGAGGGCGGATCGAGCGCACCTGCTCGCCCAATTGCAGGATCAGGCTGGCCGCCCAGCGGGGATCGGACATCTGCAGCTCGACCCGTCTCCATCCATCATCCAGCTTCTGGGAGGTGGTGACGGGGTAGTAGTCCTCGAACCACACGGCCGCAGCCGGCGAGATCTCGATCGTGAAGGAGCGCTGCCCGGTTCTGCCCACGAAGGCTCCCTGATAGGACGAGGCGTCGAAGTCCTCGGGCACGGCCGCCGGAACCTCCAGCACCTCCACGCTCTTGAGGCGGTCGGTACGAAACATGCGCTCGTCCTCGCGGAGGTGATCCCAACCGATGAGATACCAATGCCCCACGGTGGCGACGAGCCCCCATGGGTCGACGGTTCTGGAAGTGAGCTCTCCCGTGGACGCAGACAGGTACTCGATCCGCACCTTTCGGGTGGCCCCGAGGGCGCGCTGCAAGGCCTTCAGATGGTCGATCGAGCCGGCAGCGAGTTGCACCTCGATGCCTGGGTCCTTGTCGGTATCCGCCCCCAGCGCCCGACCCAGCTTTGTTAGCGCACGGCGAAGGGCATCGGCCTCAGCCATCTCGGGCAGCGCCGCGATGGCCGCGCTGCCCGCATACAACGCGATCGCTTCGGCTGGAGTCAGCCTGAGGGGAGCCGCGAAGTAATCCGCCATCCGGACGTAGACGCGGTCCTCTTCGTAGGAAACATCGATGAGATCGCCGGGTCCGTACCCGGGAAGACCGCACATGAACAGCAGTTTGAGGTCCTCGATGAGGTCGTGCCTCGACGTATCGAACTTCTTGGCGAGCTCGTCAACGGAGACGCCTGGATGATGGATCGCGTAGGGCAGCATCACCAAGATCCGCCGCAGCCTGGCGGCGAGTCTTCCTTCTTCCGCCGGTGTCATCGCGCGCCGTCCA
>DATAPE010000140.1:0-11000 GCA_036265345.1 Actinomycetota bacterium | reverse complement strand
CATGCTTCCGTGGGCCGTCTATGAAGGAACCCCCTTCAAGAATGTGGTCGGCCTCTGTCATTCGGTGCGCGACACCCATGCCTTTCTTGCCGAGACCGTCGACGTACCTGTCGAGGAGGTCGATTTCTTCACCGCGGGCTTCAATCACCAAGCATTCGTGCTGAGATTCGAGAAGAACGGAAAAAACCTCTATCCGCTGCTCGATGAGGCTATCGGGCGAAACCCCGAACTACAGCGGCGCGTGCGAGTGGAACTCTATCGGCGGTTCGGCTACTTCCCAACCGAATCGAGTGAACACTCCGCGGAGTACGTCCCGTGGTTCATGCGACACGACGAAGCCATCGAGCGTTACAGGGTAGCGGTCAATGAGTATCTTCGCCGCAGCGAGGCCAACCTGGACGAGTACGACGAGATCAAGCAATCGCTTGCGAGCGGTCGTGGGTTTGACGTCGAGCCAACTCATGAACTTGCTTCTGAGGTGATTCACTCCATAGAGACAGACACGCCGCGTGAGGTCTATGGCAACGTCCACAACGGCTCGCTGATCGAGAACCTTCCGGCTGATTGCTGCATCGAGGTGCCTTGCGACATCGACAGCTCGGGGATCCGTCCGTTGCCCGCGGGCCAACTGCCCTCGCAGCTCGCCGCTTTGAATCGGACGTTCCTGAATGTGGCCGAGCTGACAGTTCGTGCGGCTCTTGAGGGGAACCAGGAGCATGTTTACCAAGCCGCGATGATGGATCCGAACACGGCCGCCACTCTGCGCCTCGACCAGATCCACGATCTTTGCGACGAGCTCATCGATGCCCATCGAGAGTTCTTGCCGATGTTCTGAGGCGGTGATTGCCATCTCGCCAAGAGGAGTCGCCGTCACACGATCGAGACGGCGACTCCTGCGTCCTCGAATTGCCTGACAGTTTGAGGATCGACCCGAGCGTCGGTGATGAGCTCGTGGATGCTCGAGACTTCGCAGATTCGGGCGAAAGCGACGATCCCGATCTTGGTGCTGTCGGCTACAACGATCGTGCGGACCGCCCGAGCGATCAGCGCCCGGTTGGTGTGTGCTTCCACTTCATGATGTGTCGTAAGGCCGGCCTCGAGCGAGATGCCGTCGGTTCCCGAGAAGACGATGTCCAGATTGATGAGGGGCAGGCTCGCTTCCGCTAGGGGGCCCACCAGTTCGTAAGATGTGCCACGGACAACGCCGCCGGTGAGAACCAGCTTGATGTTGGGCCGGACGGCAAGCTCCCACGCGATGTTGAGCGCATTCGTGACGACCGTCAGAGCGCGTCGCTCGGCGAGTGCTCTTGCCACTTCCGTAGTCGTGGTACCGCCGCTGAGCCCCACAGCGGCTCCCTCGGGGACGCGCTCGGCCGCGGCGGTCGCGATGCGGCGCTTCTCCTCCTCACGGTGTGCGCTCCTGTAGCGCAGTGGAAGCTCATACAGAACTCCCGGTCCCACCGCGCCTCCGTGAGTTCTCGAAAGCAGCCGGCGCTTCTCGAGAACGCGTAGGTCCCGCCGGATCGTTGCGGCAGAGACTTCTAGATCGCTCGCCAGTGCACCAACATCAACGTTGCCGTCGCCGGACAGCCTCTCGAGGATCGCGTCCAGTCGCTGGGCTTGTCTCACCTGCCGAATCATAGGTCAAAGTCAATCAAGACAGCTGTTGCTCTTTGACTGATTCGATGCCTAAACTGCACCGGTGAACAAGATTCTTGCCGAAATCGCTTCTCAACCTCAATGCTGGCGGACGGCGGCAGCTCGCGCATCGGATCTGAATGGCGTCCTGCCAAAGCCAGGAGAGCACGCCGCGATGCTTGGTTGCGGCACGTCCTATTTCATGGGACAAGCATTCGCGTCGGCCCGGGAAGCTCTGGCTCTAGGGCTCAGCGATGCTTACGCAGCGTCGGAAATGCCGCCGGCGCGTCACTACGACTGCGTGGTGGCGATCTCGCGTTCGGGAACAACGACCGAGGTCGTAAGAGCGCTCGAATCGGTGGGACCCGGAACACGGACTGTGGTGATCACGGCGGTCCCCGACTCTCCAGTGACCACCGCCGCTGCCGATGCAGTCGTGCTCGACTTCGCAGACGAGGAGTCGGTCGTGCAGACTCGTTTCGCCACCACAACTCTTGCGTTGCTGCTGACACACGCGGGGGATGACCTGGAGCTGGCTGCAACGGATGCAGAAAGGGCGCTCACGGCCCCACTGGGGTTCGATGTCGCTAAGTTCGACCACTATGTCTTCCTCGGACGCGGCTGGACGGTTGGCCTTGCGAACGAGGCAGCGCTCAAGTTTCGAGAATCGGCAGGGGCCTGGACTGAGTCGTATCCCGCGATGGAGTATCGCCATGGACCGATCAGCGTCGCCGGATCTCGGAGCGTGGTGTGGCCCCTAGAACCACTCGATGTCGATCTCCTCGACGCCGTTCGGGCGACGGGGGCGTTCGTCGTGCCCGACGGGCTCCACCCGTTGGCTCGGCTGGTTCTGGTCCAGCGGGCCGCGGTGGCGCTGGCCCAAGCTCGGGGGATGGACCCAGACAGTCCGCGTCACCTGACGCGCTCCGTCGTCCTCGACTAGCTCCATCGTGAGCAACGACTTTGCGCGGTTCGGCTATGGCTGAGCTGGACCTTTTGGTGCTTGGGGATTGCAATCCAGACCTCATAGTGACCGGCGATGTGGAACCCGCCTTCGGACAGGTCGAGCAGATCGTCGACGGGGCGACCCTCACGATCGGAGGATCCGGCGCGATCGTTGCCTGCGGCGCCGCGCGCCTGGGCTTGCACGCTGGCTTGATCGCCGAAGTGGGCGACGACCTCTTCGGCCATTTCATGCTCGAGTCACTCACCGAAAGGGGAGTTGACGTCGGTGGCTGCCACATGACTCAGACTCGTCCGACAGGCGTGAGTGTGATGCTGGCACGCGGCCACGATCGCGCGATCCTGACGGCCATGGGATCTATCGGCTCGTTGATCGCTGATGGCATCGATCGAGACCGTCTCCGAGCCTCGCGCCACGTGCATGTGAGTTCGTATTTCCTGCAGTCGGGCCTCCAACGGGATCTAGGGGCGATCTTTGATGAGAGCCATGAGGCGGGGGGAACCACATCCGTGGATCCGAACTGGGACCCGAGTGGGCGGTGGGACGGTGACCTTCTCGCGCTGCTCCAGGACACGGATTGCTTCTTCCCGAACGAAACCGAGGCTTGCCGGATCGCCGGCACAACGTTCATCGACGCGGCAGTCGAGACCTTGGCGAAGGCAACATCTGTGGTGGCCGTGAAACGGGGAGCCGCTGGGGGCCTGGTCCGATCCGGCGACCAGCTGATCAGGGAATCCGCGCTCACTGTCGAAGAGGTTGCAGACACGACGGGTGCAGGCGACAGTTTCGATGCGGGGTTCATCGCCGGGCGCGTACTCGGGTGGCCGCTCGATCGCTGCCTCGCATTGGGATGCGGCTGCGGCTCGCTCTCGACGCGCTTACCGGGCGGGACCGCGGCGCAGCCCACGATGGAAGAGGCGACTCGGGCGCTGGGCTTCTCTCCATGACTGTCCCCAATACGATGGGACGAGAGAGGTTGTAACTCGATCCTGTTGAGGGAGCCCTCAAGCTGCGTACCCGCCCTCCGTACGCCGACGGACGGTCGATGGGAAAGGGAACAGCGTGGAACCATTGTTCACCCGGATGCGTCGAACGGATATGAGCATCAATAAAACCCTTGTGGGGATGGCGGCTCTGATCCTGGCGACTGGTTGCGGAAACCTCGCTAAGCCGGGTGGATCTGGGACTCCAGCCGATCATCTTCCGATCACGATGAAGGTCATTTGCGATGGGAAGGGGACTGAAGTCGGTGGTCCCAAGGTGCAGCCGCAGGATGACGGCGTGCACCTCGTTGTGGTGAACCGAACGGCTCATCGGGGCGGGTTCGAGGTCGGGAACTACGGCGGCGTCAACCTGGCGCGGGGCGAGAACCACTTCGTTTTTCCGGTGCCGCCGGGCAACCTTCATGTCGTCTGTGAGTGGAAGCTGGGGTGGACTGGTGCTGAGATCCATGTGATCGACGCGGCTGGGGTGTGGGTATCTCCGGAGTTGGACTGCGCTCACGGCCGGGGGTACAGCATCTCCGATGTGGGTCCCGATAGGACTGGAGCTGGCCCCATCGAGCTGGCGCGGCGACACCTGCGGGGTCTGACCGACCAGGATCACCTCCAGATCGCGGGCTATCCGAAAGGGAGCCGCAGAGCTGTGCGCGTGGTCCGTGATGGGAAGGTGGTCGCAGGAGCCGGTTTCGACGCGGGCGAAGAGGGGCTGACCTTCACCGGCGTCAGCTCCTGCCCTGCGTCCGGCATCTCGTAGAGGCACGCGGAGAGTTCGATCCGAGCGCGTCGCCTGGCTCGACTTTGACTGAGTCGGGGCGGCCCTAACCTGCCGCGTGGGCTTGCTAGTGTCGCTGGGCCATGGAGGAGCCTGGATGACTGCCGCTTCCGCGAAACCCCTGATTCTGGTTGTCGACGACAACTCCGATGATCTAACCAGGATCAGTGACGAGCTGTTCTCTCGATATGCCCACGACTACGACATCGTGTGCGAGAGCTCCCCACAGCAAGCGGAGTCGCTGTCGCGCCAGGCGCTCGGGGAGGGACGACAGATCGCATTGGTGCTTATCGACCAGTGGTTGCCGGGGACGACCGGTGTCGAGTTTCTGGCGGGGATGAAGCGCGTTTCGCCCAACACCAAACGGGGACTCCTGGTCGAATGGGGCGGCTGGGGGCACGAGCCAACAGCCGAGGCGATCGTGGAAGCCATGACCTTTGGCCACATCGATTACTACGTACTCAAGCCGTGGCGCGTCCCCGATGAGCTCTTCCACCGAACGATCACTGTTTTTCTCCACGAATGGTCGCGCAAGCAACCTCTCGCCCGGCCTCAGATCGCAGTTGTGGGGGAACCTTCGGCGAGGCGCTCCCTGGAAGTTCGAGAGTTGTTGACCCGCTTTCGCATCGACTGGGCGTTCCAATCCTCGGACACCGCTGAGGCAATGGAGACTCTGAGCCGCGCCGGTGCTGCTGCAGACCGCTTCCCCGTGGTGATCATGCTCGACGGGAGGGTCCTCGTGGATCCGTCCAACGCCGAGCTGGCGGAGGCATTCGGGGTACGAACGAGCCTGAACGGCGACTCCGAGTTCGATGTTGTGGTGATCGGTGCGGGGCCGGCCGGGCTCGGTGCTGCGGTTTATGGATCTTCCGAGGGCCTGCGCACGCTCGTCGTGGAGAGAGAGGTTATCGGGGGCCAAGCCGGGAGCAGCTCCCTGATCCGTAACTATCTGGGGTTCGCGAAAGGAGTGAGCGGCAGCGAGCTAGCGCAGCAGGCTTACCAGCAAGCTTGGGTTTTCGGCACCACGTTCCTTATGACCCGGGCGGCAACCGGGATCCGCCAGACCGACGACCGTTTCGTCATCGGCCTTACCAATGGCGAGGAAGCGTCAACGCATGCGGTCGTGCTGGCCATGGGAGTCTCGTACCGCAGACTCGAGGTCGCCGGGCTCGATGACTTCATAGGAGCCGGTGTGTTCTACGGCGCCTCTGGCGTCGAGGAGCACTCGATGCAGGGCCGGCACGTTCTGATCGTTGGAGGAGGGAACTCGGCCGGTCAGGCCGCGGTCCACATATCGGCACACGCGGATCACGTCACCATCCTTATACGGCGTGACTCGCTTGCTTCGACCATGTCGGACTATCTGATCAAGGAGATCGACAACAGTCCCAACATCAACGTGAGATCGCTCACCGAAGTGGTGGGTGTTGAGGGCGAAGGTTGGCTCGAACGGGTAGTGCTCTCGAAACACGGAAGCGAGCAGGAGACCGTAGACGCGGAAGCCATGTTCATCTTCATCGGCGCTCACCCCAATACGGACTGGCTCCCCGCCGAGATCGAGCGCGACGCGTGGGGATTCATTCTGACGGGCGGAGACGTGCTGAAGACTTCGTCGCTAGATCCAACACATGAGTCCCTGCTCCTCGAGACGAGCATCCCGGGCGTATTCGCCGCGGGCGACGTGCGGCATGGATCGCTGAAACGGGTTGCGTCCGCGGTGGGAGAGGGGTCGACAGCCATCCGGCTCGTTCACGAACATCTGGGCAGGCGGGGGTCTGTGACGAGCACGCGCTCCTAAGTCCCTCGGAGCGCGGGGGTCGGCCCAGCGATCCTTACCCGTGGGTCGAGCGCGCCGTAGGCGATATCAACTACGAGATTCATAACTATGACGGCTAGCGCGGCAATGATGACGATGCCAGACATCACCGGGAAGTCGTAGAAGGAGCGCGAATTCAATAACAGAAGTCCCAGGCCCGGGATGTCGAAGATCTTCTCGATGATCATGCTGCCCCCCAGGAGCAAGCCGAAATCTAGCCCGTACATGGTGACGATGGGCGTCAGCCCCCCTCGCAGTTCGTGCCTGGTGATCTGGCGGTCCTTGAGACCTTTGGCAACTGCCGTCCGCATGTATTCCTGGTCCTTTGCTTCGACCAAGTTACTGCGCACCATGCGGGCGTAGATCGCGATCAGAGGGAAAGCGAGCACGAGCCACGGTAACCACATGGACTGGAGCCACGCCAGAGGGCTTTCGGTGATCGGAACGTAGCGCTTGCCTGCATAGACGTTGAACCAGCGGTAGACAAGGTGAATGCCGATCAGAGCGACCACGAAGATGGGGATAGACAGAGCGGCCACTGCCGCTCCCATCGCTGCCTTGTCTGCGAACGAGCCACGGCGTTTGGCTGCGAATACTCCGAACACGATGCCGCCGACCACCCAGACCATTGAAGCACCCACCGCGATCGACAGGGTGGGGGGAATAGCAGGCTTCAGTACGGACCACACCGGAGCGCCCGCGTAGTAGTCATGGCCGAGGTCGAAGTGAGCAAGCCTGTCCATGTACATGCCGTACTGCACCCACACAGGCCGGTCCAAACCTAGGTTGTGGTCGATACGACGGAGCTCAGATATCGGAGCCTGGCGTCCGCCCATCAGAAGGGCAACTGAGCTCACGCCGCCGCGCGGTCTCGTGCCACCCCCATGAGGGATCACGAAGAAGATCACGAAGACGACCGACGCGACCAGGAGGAGTGTGACCGCTGCCCCGAGCGCCCGTTTGATGATGAACGCGATCAGCGCCTGCCTACCCCACGGAAAACCTTCCAGGATCGTGATTCCACGGACTAACTACACGGCCGTCAGCCGATCGGTTCCAGATCTACGGGGGCCGGCGCGAGGAGGACGGCCCGACCTGATGGGCTACTCCCATCGGGGAGAGCCAGAGGTGGAGGGGCCGTGCAACGAAGGTCGCCAGGGGTACCAGCGATCGGCCGCACAGGCCCCTCAGGTTGGTGCTCTGGTGGGTTACAGGTTCGCGTTAACGCTTTCGAAGGCGTTGCTGGTCTTACCACCAACGACCTTGACCACGGTGATGATCACAGCGGCGATAAGAGCAACCATGATGCCGTACTCGACGGCGGTCGCACCGCTCTCACTGTCCTTCATCTCTTGGATCCGTGTGATCGAAGAGCACCAGATTTTCAGCAATAGATCCTGCACTTTGTTTCCTCCCGGCTCGGCGATGGCTTGCGTTGTGCTGAATCATCTGTAGCCAACACAAAGCACTACAGATGCCCAGCAATCAGTAGGCACCGCCGGCATAGGGGGATGACATACGTAAGCCTGGAAGAGTTCGCCCGCATGTCGGGAGATTTGTCGCACTCGTCTAAAACTGCGATGAAACGCGCGTTTCGCAATGTAACGTCCAGGAAAGTCACAGCATGCAGCCTTTTGTGTACGTAGCTTTTCTACGCTGTTCGACGAGTTGCTCCACACTCGCCGGCGATCGGCGGCATCTCCGTGATGGCGGTGGGGCTTGCGCGCAAGCGTGTCCGGCTCCCTGCCCGCCCGCAACGGATCGGCTTACTCCTCCCCATCGCGGAGCGCATCCGTCGCACGACTCCCACCTCTTTCGAGACGCTTCAGGTATTCGTGGCGGTTGAGAGGGTTGTTGTCCGATCGCGGCCGAACGGGGATAGTGCCTCTCACAGGTTCGTAGCGGTCGAAGATAGATTCCAGGATTCCCCCGCCGCGCGTTAGCGCCGGCAAGAGTTGCCGCAACTCGTGCACTCGGGAGGCCGCAATGTGACCCCTAATGCTCGACCAGGCGCCCTCGGTTTCGACTGCCTGGAAGGCGGCATGCAGTCGTCCCAGCACCGGAACCAGGTGCCCCAGCGCGTCAGCCGGAAGGTCCAGTCGGAAGCGGTCGATCGGCTCGCAGACGACGGTTCCAGCTTGTTGCAGCGCAGTCATGAGGACGAGCGGTGTGAGCCTGCGAAAATCCTCTCCAGTGCTCGACATGCTCTTGTCGAAACGCTGGTGAGCATGACTGTGCCGCGCCAGATAGCCAGAATGCGTCATCGTGACTTTGCAGTCGGTCACCTGCCAGCCGTAGAGCCCTTGTTGCAGTGTGTCGCGCACCGTGGTCTCGACCGCCCGGAAGAACGCGATAGGCATCGACCCCAGTTCCACCTCGAGGCCAAACGCGACACCCGAGCCCGTAGCCGCGGGTTCGACGCGCAATCCGACGGTGGCTAGGAACGGATTCGGCGGCTCACGGAGGATCTCAACGGCCTCGCCGGTGCCATCCGGTCGTTCGATGCAGATCGTGGTTGTGGTCCGGAAGTCGACCTCCAGGCCAAAGTCATTTGCGAGGGTTGCCTGGATGATTTCCTTCTGCACTTCGCCATAGAGCGATACGGAAAGCTCGTGGCGGGCGTCATCCTGACGAACGTTGATCAGAGGATCTTGCTCGGCGAGCTGACCGAGTGCGACGCGCAGCGCTCCCTTGTCGTGGACGTTGCGGGGGGATACGACGGTTTCCAGCGATGGGAGTGTGAAGTGGTGCCCCTCGCTGGCGGATGGCAGCGTTCCGATAGCGTCGCCGATCTGTACCCCGTTGAGGCCCCAAACTTTCCCGATCTGACCGGCCGAGATAGATCTGCGCGGATCGGTTGAACCGTGGTCAAACACGCTGATGGCGGTCACTTTAGCCTCGCCATCATGCCCGAACTGCACCCGATCGCGTATTCGGAGGGTGCCGGAGAACATACGAACGTACGCGATCTTCTCTTCCACCCTCCCGCGCTCTATCTTGAAAGCGCGGCCCGAAACCGGACCCTCGAAGTCTTGCTCCGCGGCGGGGAGCAGTTGGACGATGCCGGTCGACAGGGCCCCGATCCCAGCTCCCGTAACGGCCGAGCCGAAGAACACTGGGTGAACAAGCGTTCTCTGAGTTTGAGCCGCGAGCTGCTCGCCGAGTCTCTGGTAAGAAAGCGCCGGCCCTTCGTCGATGTACGCCGCGACCAATGCTTCGTCGCGTTCAGCAAGCGTAGAGGCGAGCCCGGTCTTGAAGCCAGGGTCGTCGGCATCCGCAGGAACGAACCGTGCCGCGCGCGTCCCAAGCTCGTCTACGGATCCCATAGCGATGATTGCCGGCGTCAAACGATCGGAGATATCGTGCAGGATCGAGTCGTATTTCGCTCCGCGGCGGTCGATCTTGTTTACGAAGAGCAGAGTCGGGACACGGAGGCGTTTCAAGGCTCGCATCAAAAGCGGTGTCTGCGACTGCACGCCTTCGACCGCCGAGACCACCAGCACGGCTCCATCCAGCACGCTCAACACTCGTTCTACTTCGGCGATGAAATCTGGGTGACCGGGTGTGTCGATCAGGTTGACCGAGGTGTCCTCGATCGGAAAGGACACGACGGCGGATTTGATCGTGATGCCGCGCTGGCGTTCCAGTGCTAGGAAATCGGTGTGGGTACTGCCCTCATCGACGCTGCCGATCTCGTCGATGACACCGGCGACATAGAGCAGCCGCTCGGTGAGAGTGGTCTTACCGGCGTCTACATGCGCCAGGATTCCCAAGTTCAGCGTTCGTTGCAACAAGCGTCATACCCTCCGGATAGGTCACAAGAAACCTCCTCATGGACATGAACGCTGGACGCATCTCCGCTCCTTGGTAGATCCGACGACTGTTGACGCTAGTAAATCACGTGCCTCCTGAGCCTGCTTGCGACGAAGCACCTCGATCGTGTGGAAAGTAGAAACCGGCTGGAAGAAGAGTGTCTTCAAACGTCCGGACGAGCCACGTCACTTCAGCGGTGCAACCAATCCAAGAGGTCTTGGGGCGCCATCCTGCGGACACGGTCGCGGTAATGGGCGATCTCGGCCTCGGTGAGGAGCTCGCGACCCGAGCCGCTCACGCCGCTCCGGAAGAACGCGGCGGGACTCTTGAGGATGCCTGCGGGGCTGGGACTGAGTTCAGCCGCATGGGAGCGCATGCTTGCGAAGCTGGCCGCCTCCACCAGCGTGGGCCACTGCTGGGGTGGAACCTCGATGCTCAGATGAAGCGCAAGCCGGCGCATCTCGCCCGCCAGGTCGCGCAACAAGTCGTCGTAATGCACCAGCACGATGTTTGGCTGATCGCGACGACGCCACGCGTCCGATAGGTGCCACATCACTCCGGGCAGTGAATCCATCTTTTCCATAGGTGACGGGTCCTCGTCGATCCAATCGAGCAACCACTCACGCAGCGGTAGCCGTGCCCTGGGGCGGCCGGGCGGCTCCGGCTGACCCGTCAGTTGACGTATCCGGGCCCGGTCGAGGTTGTCGCCCTGGTGGTAGAGCGACACTGCCATGTCCAATGGATCGCGTGCCACGACTATGTAGGTGGCGCGCTCATCGATGGGGATCCCATCGAGCGGCGTGTGGGTCTTGATGAACCGTCGATGCTCCTGCGCTGCGAGTTGCGCGAACACCTCAGCCTTGGGAGTGATCAGCCAGTCGAGCCACGGCGACAAGGCCGAGAGCGGTGCCGGGAGATCCGGGGTTTGGAAGATAAGCAATGCGCAGATCATCTGCACCCACGTTGTTCCACTCTTCGACCGGGCACTGATCACGA
>DATAPE010000139.1:0-36211 GCA_036265345.1 Actinomycetota bacterium | reverse complement strand
AGGCACACTCGGAGTCCTCGGCTCGCTTCTCCTATCCCGGTTCGATCAGGGTCGATACCAGTTCAGCCCCGTGATCTGAACACTGTTGTCAATGTCCCACAGAAAGTGTAACGAGGCCATGGGACGAAGATTCCAGGAAGGCTACTTTTCCTTTCGGGCGACGGCACGCTGGAGCTGAGCCTTGTTCATCTTCGAGCGCCCCTTGACGCCGTGCCGCGCCGCGGCCGCGTAGAGCTGGTCCTTGGTACGGCCTTTGGCCCTCCCGGTGCCCGACCGCTGTCCTCCGCGCTTACCCGAGGACATGTCCTTGGTGGAGGTGCGGCTCGAGGTCTTGGCCTCTCCGGACCGGGCTCGCTCCTTATTCACTGTCGCGGCGGCCACACGCTTCGCCGTCCGGGTTGACTTTCCCTGTTTCTTGGCGCCCTCTTTGATGTGTTCGTACTGGCGCTCGCGCTTCTTGCTCCACGCCTCTGGCAACGTTCCTCCTTCCCCCGAGCAACCTCTACCCGCGTCTTACCCATGGCCGATATGAGCCATGCCTAACGGCGCCGGCCGAGTTCCTGTCGCATGCGTCGCTCCGCCTCCCGCTGGGCGGTCGCTTGCCGCTTGTCGTGGGTGCGCTTGCCCTTCGCTACCGCTATCTCCGCCTTTGCCAATCCGTGCTTGAAGTACAGGCGAGTGGGAACCAGCGTCCGCCCGTCCTGGGCCACCTTTGCTGCGAGCCGTTCGACCTCCGCGCGGTGCAGCAACAGCTTGCGAGGGCGCAAGGGATCGTGGTTGGACCGATTCCCGTGCGAGTAAGGACTGATGTGACACTGGAGCAGCCAGGCTTCGCCATCCCGCACCGTTGCATAGGAATCGTTAAGGCTGACCTTGCCGTTGCGACACGACTTGACCTCGGTCCCCACCAGCATCAGCCCGGCTTCGACCGTCTCCTCGATGAGATAGTCAAAGCGCGCCCTGCGATTCTGAGCAATGAGCTTGGTGGGGACGCTGTCCTTCGGCATCAGCCGCTTACTTCTGGCTTGAAGTGATGATGCCCTTGAGGATCTGTATCGCGCGCGGTTGCTGATCGGAGACCTTCCTAACAACGACATCGGGGGTGATCCCCTTGCCGTTGATGTCCCTTCCGCTGGGCGTGTAGTAATGCTCGGTCGTAAGCTTCATCGCGCTGTCCCCCGACAGGGGAAAGATCTGCTGCACGGAGCCCTTTCCATAAGTGGTCGTCCCCACCAGGATCGCGCGATCGTGATCCTGCAATGCCCCCGAAACGATCTCGGACGCGCTGGCGGTGCCACCGTTCACGAGCACTACCAGCGGCAGGTGTCCGACCGCATCTCCCTTCGCGTCATAGGTCTGATCGGTGCCGCTGGGAGATTTCGTGGTGACGATCCTGCCGCTGTTGATGAACACGCTGGCAACGTTGACGCCTTCATCGAGCAGACCGCCGCCGTTATCCCGAAGATCCAGGATCATCCCCTTAGCTCCCTGCGCGACGAAATCCCTTACTCGCTGTTGCAGCTGGGCTCCCGCCCCCTGAGAGAAAGAGAAGAGGTGGACGTAGGCGATGTCTGAGGAGAGCTTGTGAGCCACGAGACTTGGAAGCTTCAGGGTCTGGCGCTGCAGCTCGAATGACAACGGGTTCCCATGACGCTCGATGGCCAGCGATACATGCGAACCTTCCGGACCCTTGATCGTTGCCACCGCTTGATCCGTGCTCATCCGGGTCACCGGTCTCCCATCTATCTTCCGGATCAGGTCGCCAGGTTTGATCCCGGCAGATAGCGCGGGACTCGAGGGCAGAACCGAAACCACTGCCAGAGCACGCCCCTTCTGCTTCAACCAGACGCCGATCCCGGAGAACTTTCCGGTGGTGAGCTCCTGGAACGAGCGGTAGCTCTTGGGGCCGAAGAAGAAGGCGTATTTGTCGCCTTCCTTGTTCAGAACCTTGATCATTCCCTTGATAGCTCCGCGCGCAAGCGCTATCTCATCGGGAGGATCAACGGCGGACGACACGATCTCCCCATAGGCGCTGCGAAGCTGGTCGAAGCCTTTGCTCGAGCTGCTGACTCCTGGGGGGGCGGTGCGTCGCTCAGCCACCTCGTATCCGCCGAGAAAGACCAGAACAAGCAGGATCGCGGCTCCCAGCAGCGCGACCCACGGTTTCAGCAGGCGCTCCATCCCCTAGAGGTTAGTGGGTCGGGTGCCTATGTGAGATAGGGGATCGGGTCGACGGGACTTCCGAGGACACGTACTTCGAAGTGGAGGTGGGGGCCGGTGCACCAACCGGTGCAGCCCACGTTGGCGATCGGGGCGCCTCGCCCCACCTGTTGCCCCACCGACACGGAGTAGGACGACAGGTGACCGTACAGGGTGGCCAGACCGCCGCCGTGGTCGATAACAAGGACGTTGCCGTATCCGGTCATGGTTCCGGCGAACTCGACGACTCCGGCGTCCGCCGCACTCACGGTCGCGCCGTAGGGCGCTCCGATATCGATGCCGGGGTGAAACTCCCGGGTGTGGAAGAGCGGATTGATCCGCCATCCGAACGGCGAGGTGATCGGACCCACGGCGGGCCAGAGCAGCTGGCCACTGCCTCGGGCGCGGTAACCCGATTGGTCGCTTGCAGCTTGCAGGAGGGCTTCGATCTGGGCTGACTCCCGCGCATTCTCGGCGATCGCCTGCTCCAGTTGAGCCTTTCGGGTTTCGATCTGGGCCACTGCAGCGTGCTTCGCCTTGATAAGAGCTTTCAACGAGCCCAGCGCCGCTCGCTTCCTGCTCAGCGTCGTGGCAAGAGCCCTTCGGTCGGCCTCGAGTTTGAGCTTCGCAGCACGCATTGTGCTCCGTTGGTTCACGACCGCAGACCGATGCGCTGTCGTCGCGTGCCGCAGAGTCTGGATCTGGGCGATCAGCTTGGTGTCGGCCGAAAGAGCAGACTGATAGTAGGTGTAACGGTTCACGAGATCTCCGAAGCTTTGCGACGAGAGCAAGGCGTCGAAACCGGCGGTGGGACCCGCCTTGTAGGTGGCAATGGCGCGGGCGGTGAACGTCTTTGTTCGGGTTTCCAGCTTGCGCAAGATGGATTGGAGCTGATCGGTTACAAGGGCAAGGTGGCGCGCCGACGCTCGCAGGCGATCACGGCTCGCCGAGATCCGAGAGTCGAGGGCGCCGATGTCCGAATCCAGCGAATGCACTTTCGCCTCGGCCTTGGCGCGGCTCGCGTCGAGCGCGCTGATCCTGGCGAGAAGTCCGGTTTGCGCCTGATTGGCGTCGCTGATCTCGTTCTGAAGACGGTCATGCTGGGCCGCCACCCGGTGCTGGCGACGATGCAGTCTGCTAACGCTGTCACTTGCGGCCGCGGGAAGACCCGCGACCGTGCACACCGCGAGCAAAAACCCCACCGCACAGGCCCAGGCCCGTCTCTGCCCAAATAGCACATTTTTCATAGTAGTTAACACATCGAACATCAGCCACAGTTCTTTAGCCTCGCCAGCGAAAAATCAGGGGATCGGCCCCGCGGGGCACGCGAACCGGCGCCCGGTCGGGGTGTGAGCGCAGAGCGCTAGACCTCGAGGAACCGCCTCAGGGCCATCGTCGAGCCCACCAACCCAACGCCCACTCCCACCGCTACGAGGATGAGCAGCACGGCCAGAATGTCGCCGGATGAGAAATCGAATACCGGACCGAGGAATGGGAGAGCTCTGCCCATGCGCGTGAACAGCAGCGAGTTGGCGGTGAGAACGATCCCTCCTGAGATCAACGCTCCAACGAGCGCCGCGAACAAACCCTCGAGCATGAAGGGGATTCGGATGAACCAGTTCGTCGCCCCCACTAGCTTCATGATCCCGATCTCGTCTCGCCGCGCGTAGATAGCGAGCCGGATCGTGTTGGCTATCAGAGCCGCAGCCGCGACGAGCAGGATGATGGACATCACCAGGGTCACCGTTCTGAGCAGAGAGTTCACCTGCAGAAGTCTCTTGATGATCTCGCCGCCATAGCGCACATCGTCGACACCGGGGGCGCCGCGCAGGTTGGCGGCAACTGCCGACGCGAACTTCGCGTCGGTCAGCTTCACGCGCAGAGACGCCGGCAGGGAGTCCGGAGGCAAGCTCTGCCAGAACTCCGGTTGGGTTCGGAACTGTTGCTTGAATTCTGCGAAGGCCTGCTTCTTCGATACATAGGTGACGTGATCGACCTCGTGCAGCTGCGACACCTGGGACTCGAGGGTCTGCAACTCGCCGTGGGTGATGTCGTCCCGAAGGTAGACGGCCACCTCGACCTTCGCCTGCCAGTTGAGGGTCATGTTCTTCACGATCATCCCGAGGATCTGAACCCCTCCGAGGAGCAGCAGCGAGATCGCCACCGTGGACACCGCAGCCACGGTCATGAGCAAGTTCCGGCGCACGTTCTGCGCGGTCTCGGAAAAGAAGTAGCGGAATCTCATGTGAAGACTGGGGCCGGGATCGCTACGTACCTACGCCGTAGATGCCACGAGATTGGTCGCGCACGACCTGGCCATTCTCGAGCTCGATCACGCGCCTCCGCATCGAGTCGACGATGGTGTGATCGTGCGTGGCCATAACCACCGTTGTCCCCGTGCGGTTGATCCGATCGAGGAGACGCATGATGCCGACAGAAGTCGCCGGATCAAGGTTTCCGGTGGGCTCGTCGGCGATGAGTATGAGGGGTCGGTTGACGAAGGCGCGGGCGATAGAGACCCGCTGCTGCTCGCCTCCCGACAGCTCATCGGGAAACCGATCCAGCTTCTCACCCAGCCCCACCAGCTCGAGGATCTGGGGAACCTGACGGTGCACCACATCGTGGGGTCTGCCGATCACTTCGAGGGCGAACGCCACGTTCTGGAACACAGTTTTGTTCGGTAACAGCTTGAAGTCCTGAAACACGCAACCCACATTCCTGCGCAGATAAGGGACGCGCCATCTGGGCAAGCTCGCCAGGTTCTTCCCGGCCACATAGACCTTGCCCGCGGTGGGCTCCTCTTCCTTGGTCAACAGTTTGAGGAAGGTCGACTTGCCAGAGCCAGAGGGGCCCACAACGAAGACGAACTCGCCCTTCTCGATGTCGATCGTGATGTCGTTGAGGGCTCGGATGTCCCCTTTGTACTCTTTGACGACGTCGGTGGTCTTGATCATGGATACAGCCTAGCCACACAGGCGAGCACAGTCACGTCCCCATGATGGCATCTCGCTCCTGCTCCAGGATCAATCACCATGCGCCGCCGTCGCTTTCCTCCGCAACTCTGCATTGATGAATCGATCCAGATCGCCGTCGAGGACAGCCTGCACGTTCCCGACTTCAACCGACGTGCGGTGATCTTTGACCATCTGATACGGATGCAGGACGTAAGAACGGATCTGGGAGCCGAAACCGATCTCCATCTTGTCCCCACTCAATGCCCGTAACTCAGCTTCTCGCTCTTGTACGGCACGCGCCACGAGCCGCGATTTCAGGATGCGCATGGCCACTGCCCGATTCTGCATCTGCGAACGCTCGTTCTGAACGGCCACGACGATGCCCGTAGGAACGTGGGTGATCCGCACCGCCGAATCCGTGACGTTCACATGCTGGCCTCCGGCCCCCGACGACCGGTAGGTATCGATCCGAAGGTCATCTGGGGAGATCTCCACGTCGACCTCCTCCTCGATGTCAGGCGTGAGATCCACGGATGCGAACGATGTGTGACGACGTTTGGCGGCGTCGAACGGCGACATCCGGACGAGTCGGTGCACCCCGCGCTCTGCCGCCAGCAAGCCGTACGCATAGCGTCCCGCGATTATCACGGTGGCGCTCTTCAGGCCAGCTTCCTCGCCCGGCGTTGCTTCGATGATCTCCGCCTTGAATGAACGGCGCTCGGACCAGCGCAGATACATCCGAAGCAGCATCTCGGTCCAATCCTGCGCGTCCGTGCCACCCTCGCCAGCGTGCACCTCGAGGATCGCGGAGGCCTCGTCAAATTCGCCTCCGAGTAGAGCCAACACTTCCAGGGAGGCGATATCGCTCTCGAGTTGGCGCACCTCGTTCTCCGCCTCGCGTCCCTCGGCTTCATCTTCTTCGGCTGCGGCGAGGTCCCACAGGACACGCGTATCCGAGGTGCGCTGGGCGATGCGGTCGAATTCCGTCACGTCTTCCGATAGGCGCGACAATTCCGTCATCACGGTCTGTGCGGCGGCAGGGTCTTCCCAGAACTGGTTAGCGCTGGACGAGCGCTTCAGCTCTTCGAGGCGAGCTCGTTTTCGATCGAGGTCAAAGATAGTCCTTTATCTGGGCGATCTTCGCTTCGATCGTCTGTATCCGCTCTGTCAGGTCATCCATAGCGCCACAGGGTAACAACCAATTCCGAGCCACCGCCGGTCGGTCGGGGGTGCAGTCAGGCCCTAACCGCTTCCGGCAGCACGACGCGCTCGCCCGGACCGATGAAGACGCGTGACATGAGGATGGTTGTGGTCATGGAAGCGAGGGCCACGGCCCCCAACAGCATGAAGAGAACGATCAATTGGATCTGCGCGGCCCGGAAGGGAGAGCCTCCGCCAAGGATCGTTCCGACGAACGCGCCGGGCAGGAGGATGAGCCCTACGTTCTTGGTGGCGTCGATCGTGGGGATCAAAGCGATGGTGGTGGCCCTGCGCGTGTAGGTAGTCAGAGCCTGCTTGGCGCGAAGACCCAGCGCCAGCCGCGCTTCCAACTCGAGGCTCTTGTCGACGAGCTCCTCTTTGAACCGGACGCCGCTCACCGAGGTGGCAGTCATGCAGTTGCCGATCAGCATCCCGGCTATCGGGATCACATACTGGGGAGTCAGCGGGAATACCCTTCCAACGAAGAGCACGAGCAAGGCGGTGCCCGCGGCTATCGATATCGCCATGAACGCCAGCAAGGGACCGCCCGGGATCCCTTTCAGCCGGTGGCCTGCAGTCCAGGAGGCCGCGCCCAGCATGACTACGAGGGCCGCCGCCGACAGCCCCAAGGACGAGAAGATCAGATGGATGACGGCCGCGACCGCGCTCAGCTGAACCAGGGCCCTTACCGTCGCGATAAGGAGATCGCTCTCCAACCCCAGGCGTTGCCCCTTCGACACGACGATGGCCACCACGACCAGAATCAATGCGATCCCTACATGGATCACCGCACTCATCACATCTCCTCTCCCGACTACGCATCAGTCACGACATCTCCACTGGGCCACGCGGCCTCGATCACATCCAGGTCGCCTTGAGCGACGATCGCACCATCCATCAATAGAGCTCCGTGGTGAGCCACCCGCCGGGCTTGTGCCAGGTCATGAGTGACGAGGACGATGGTCAACCCCCGCTCGAGCAAGGATCCCAGCAGCGACTCGATCCGCGCGGTTGCATCCCGGTCGAGCGCGGATGTCGGTTCATCCATCAGGATCACCTCCGGGTCGCGCACCAGGGCGCGAGCGATGCACACCCTCTGCGCTTGGCCCACCGACAACGCCGATGACTCTCGATCCAGGAACGCGCCCGGCAACCCCGCCGCTTCGAGCGCTCCCGATAGCTTGCTCTCGCTCTGGTCGGGGAAGCCGTAAAGGAGGTTGGCGCGCACCCCGCCCTCGAAGATCACCGGCGTCTGAAAGATCATCCCCACGCGTCGTCGCAATGACGTCGGCTCCAGGGACCGGATGTCCACGCCATCAAGCGTCACGCGTCCGGAATCGGGCTCTTCCAGACGGTTCAGGCAGCGCAGCAGACTGCTCTTGCCGGCCCCCGAAGGTCCGACGATCGCCGTGACCACGCCTCTCCGGAACGCGATGGTGATGTCGGTGAGGACGGGCCGGTGGCTGCGGATAAGGCCGAGCGCTTCGACACCCAGGGGGAAATCGGGGGCTGCATCCGGCACGGGCTCAGGGTACCTAGTGGCCGCCGCGTGGTGCTAAAGGCCTACGGCACCCGGCCTTCCATGGCACTGCTTGTATTTCTTACCGCTGCCACATGGGCACGGGGCGTTGCGAGGGATCTTGTCGGAGACAGCCTGCTCGACCACCCACGTCTCCGGTTCTTCCTCTTCGGCTTCGGCCTGCACGGAGTTGACCGCGGTCATGGGAATCTGACGGCGCTCCTCCCGCATACGTGTTGGGGTTGAGCGCCGGCGTTCCTCTTCGTGAACGGTCTCTATGTGGAAGACATACCGAGCGAAGTCCTCTTTGATGGTGTCCTGCATCTGCAGGAACATGTCGTAGCCCTCGCGCTGGTACTCGACGAGCGGGTCGCGCTGTCCGACGGCGCGCAGACCGATGCCCTCCTGGAGGTAATCCATCTCGTACAGGTGCTCGCGCCAGCGATTGTCGATCACCGACAGCAACACGACACGCTCTATCTCTCGCATCTGCTCGGTTCCGAGAGCCTGCTCGCGAGACGCATAAACCGCCAGGCCGTCGTTCAGGAAAGCCTCGAGAACCTCTTCGTAGGTCGTAGTCCTGGGATCGAAGTTCGACGGTTGGAGGGTCGACGGATAGATCTCGCGCATCCGGGCGAACATCTGCTCCCAGTCCCACTCCTCGGGCGCGACGTCGCGGTTGGCCTCCTCGTTGAACGCAGATTCGAGGACGTCGGTTATCAGCTCGATGGCCTGATCGTGAAAATCGTCACCGTGCAGGATCTTGCGACGCTCGCCGTAGATGATCTGGCGCTGCTTGTCCATCACTTCGTCGTACTTCAGCACGTTCTTGCGAATCTCGAAGTTCATGGCCTCGACCTGGGTCTGAGCGCGCTCGATCGCCCGGGAGACGATCTTGGCCTCGATGGGAACCTCGTCGGGGATCTTTAGGCGATCCATCATTCCGGCGATCCGATCGGAGGCGAACAAGCGCATCAGGTCGTCCTCGAGCGACAGATAGAAACGGCTGTCACCCGGATCACCCTGCCGGCCAGACCGACCCCGCAACTGGTTGTCGATCCGGCGTGAGTCGTGGCGCTCGGTCCCCAGCACGTAGAGCCCGCCCCGGGCCACCACCTCTTCATGCTCGTCGGAACATTGCTTCTTGAACTTCTCGAACAACGGCTCGAACTCGCCTTCGTACTCGGCGGTTTCTTCGTCGCTAAGGAGGCCCAAGAGGTACGCGTCGTTGTCCCATCCGCGCGCCACCATCTCCGACCGCGCCATGCCCTCCGGGTTGCCACCCAGGACGATGTCGACCCCACGCCCGGCCATGTTGGTGGCTACCGTGATGGCGCCCAGTCGCCCTGCTTGGGCAACGATGTTGGCCTCTTTCTCGTGGTGCTTGGCGTTCAAGATCGTGTGGGGCACGCCCCGCTTGCGAAGGATCGTGGAGAGATGCTCTGACTTCTCGATGGACACGGTTCCGATCAGAACCGGTTGGCCCTTCTCGTAGCGCTCAAAGAGATCGTCGGCAACGGCCCCCCATTTCGCGTCGAGCGTCTTGTAGATCAGGTCCTGCTTGTCCTCGCGGATCATCTCCTTGTTGGTGGGGATGGGCACAACCTCGAGCTTGTAGATGTGCCCGAACTCCGCGGCTTCCGTGGATGCCGTACCGGTCATCCCGGAGAGCTTCTCGTACATGCGGAAGTAGTTCTGGAGAGTGATGGTCGCGAGGGTCTGGTTCTCCTCCCGGATGCGAACGTTCTCCTTGGCTTCGATCGCCTGGTGCAATCCTTCCGAGTAGCGGCGTCCCGGCAGGACCCTGCCGGTGAACTCGTCGACGATAAGGACCTCGCCATCCTTGACCATGTACTCGTCGTCGCGCTTGTAGAGCTCCTTCGCCTTGAGCGCGGCTTGCAAGTGATGGATCAGGTCCACGTTCACGTGGTCGTAGAGGTTGTCGACGCCGACGATCTCCTCGACCTTTGCGACACCTTCCTCGGTGATCGCGACGGTTTGCTTCTTCTCGTCGACCTCGTAGTGGGTGACGGGTTGCAACCTGGGCACGATGCGGGCGAACTGCTGGTACCACCGCGTCGACTCCTGCACGGCTCCAGAGATGATCAACGGGGTGCGGGCCTCGTCGATCAGGATCGAATCGACCTCGTCGACGATGCAGAAGTAGTGGCCGCGCTGGACCGCCTCGTCAGCCTGAGTGACCATGTTGTCGCGCAGGTAGTCGAAGCCGAACTCGTTATTCGTGCCGAAGGTCACGTCGGCGGCATAAGCAGGAGTTCGCTGCTCAGGTTCCATCTCGCCCTGGATCAGCCCCACCGACAGGCCGAGGAAGCGATAGATCTGGCCCATCCATTCCGAGTCTCGCTTGGCGAGGTAGTCGTTGACGGTCACGATGTGCACGCCCTCACCCCACAGCGCGTTGAGATAAACGGCCAGCGTGGCGGTGAGGGTCTTGCCCTCTCCGGTCTTCATCTCTGCGATCCAGCCCTTGTGCAATGCGGCGCCACCCATCACCTGCACGTCGAAGTGGCGCTGACCGATAGTTCGAACGGCCCCCTCCCGGACGACTGCGAACGCCTCGGGCAGGAGGTCGTCCAGGTCCTCTCCGTTATCGAGACGCCTTTTGAACTCGTCGGTCTTCCCGCGTAGCTCGCCGTCGCTGAGGGCCGCCATCGCGTCGCCGTGGGCGTTGACGAGCGGAACCAGTCCGCTCAGGACCTTGAGCTTCTTGCCCTCGCCCGCCGAAAGAACCTTCTTGAGGATGCTCATAGGCTCTCCATTATCCGTGTCGCGTCCCTCTACCGGCAGTAGCCGGGGGCCTCAGCGGACCGGGCCCGCCGGGCCAGCGGCCTCACAGTCGGCAGGGCCACGGCTTCTGGCGGTGCTGACCGAACGGCGACGCCTTCAGCTCAACCCGGCGATGGGGGCCCCGTCCCCACTCGGACCGATGTGCCCGGTAACCCGAAGTTGGTAACCGTCTCTCAGACCCCAGTAGCAAAAGAGAGACCCAGGTCGCAAAAGAGGAACACCGGTAGCAATAAAGAGACCGGGGTCTCCGGCGGCCATATGTCTGGGCGTCGCAGGGTCCCGCTGGGCGGCCTCCCGCGGAGCAAGAGCCCCTAGCGAGTTCGAAAAGGAGGGGTTCGGCCTTTCCGTGGGCGGCCTTCGAGCGAAGCGAGGGCCGCCGTAGGAGAGCGTCGAACCCCGACGCAAGACTGTCCGAGCTAGGTGATGTAGAGGAGCTTCTCTCGCACCGCGTAGACGACCGCTTCCATGCGGGAGTGGAGGTGGAGCTTCTCGAGGATGTTGCGGACGTGATTCTTCACGGTGTTCTCGGAGATGAACAGCTCCTGGCCTATATCCCGGTTGTTGAGGCCTTTGGCCACGAGCTTCAGGACTTCGAGCTCCCGGTCGGTCAGGCGGGGGCCGGGGAGCTGGGTCCGCTCGTCCTGGCGTTTGACCATCGAGGCGAACTCGTTCAAGAGCTTCGAGGCCATTGACGGTGAGATCAGGGATTGGCCCTGGTACACCGCGCGGACCGCGTTCGAGACCTCGTCTATCGAGATCTCCTTTAGCAGGTAGCCGGCAGCGCCCGCTTTGATCGCCTCGTACAGGTCCCCCTCCTCGTCCGAGATCGTGAGCATCAGGATCTGGGTGGAGGGAAGGACATCCTTGATCATGCGGGTGGCTTCGATACCGGAGCGCTTGGGCATCCGCACATCCATGAGCACGACATCCGGGGTGGTCGCCTCAGCTCGCTCGAGCGCCTCATCTCCGTCCGTGGCCTCGCCGACCACGTCGATGTCGGATTCGGCCTCGAGGACCATCTGAAGACCGCGCCGGAACAGGGCGTGGTCATCGACGATCAGGACCCTTATCGGCTCCTGGTTCGACGAAACACGGATCGCCACCATTCGGTCGACCGGCCCCCTTGGGAGATTGTGATGCTCTGTCTCCGAAAGTCTAGCCCCCAGCCCACCCAAAAGAACTAAGCAATTGCACCTAGATGTGGATGTTGTCCCGGTATTACAGGCTAGTTACGAGTCGCGAACCAGGCACGTCAGGCGCGAGTTGCAACCACCATCTCGACTCGATGACCGCCGGCAGCCCTCAAGGCCGCCGCACACGCGGCGGCGGTTGCGCAGGTGGTGATCAGATCGTCGACCAGAACCACTTCCGGGGGTGAAGATCGCGCTGAGAAGGCCGTCCTAGCGTTCTGCGCGCGAGCCCGAGCGGACAGAGAGGCCTGGTCGGGCGAGGCACGCCGCCGTTCCAGCAGCGGAAGGGCTCGAAGGCCGAGCCGGCGGGCCAGTCCTCGGGCGAGGAGCTCGGCATGGTCGAAGCCGCGCGCCTTGATGCCTGGGCTCCCGCCTGGCACCCAGGTCACGATCGTCCCCACCAGGCCGCCACGAAGGGCGGCCTCCGTCATACCCTCGACCAGAGGGCCGGTCGCCGACCGCAGACCGCGCAGCTTGAGCGCAAGGATCAAGGCCCGGGCCGGCCCCTCGTAGCTCCAGGCCGCCGCCACCGAGGCCACCCCTCCCGGCAAAGAGGCCTGAGAGCAGCGACGGAGCGAGGCGCGGCACGAGGTGCACAACGGGGCCCCGCCGCCCCCACAGGCCAGGCATCGCTCTCCTATCAGCTCTCCCAGCCATGTGGCTCGCACGGGGGGGAGGCTAGCGGGGGCCTACGACGCCTTCGGGCCTCGCAGCTCTATCCCAGCACCGCTGTCCGCCGGGCGCGGGGGCGGCTAGGTCCCTTCCTCCCAGCCCTCCAGGTAGGCCTTCTGAACAGCCGTCAGCTCGTCGATCCGGATACCCATGGTCTCGAGCTTGAGGCGGGCCACTTCGCGGTCGATGTCCCGGGGCACGTCGTACACCCGCCGCTCGAGAGAGGCAGCGTTCTGTGCCAGCCACTCACAGCAGAACGACTGGTTGGCGAACGACATGTCCATGACGGCAGCGGGATGACCCTCGGCGGCCGCCAGGTTCACCAGTCGGCCCTCGGCGAGGACGTAGAGCCGACGGTCCCCAGCGAGCGAGTACTCCTCGACCTCGTTCCTTACCCGGCGGTGGGAGGAAGCCATCGATCGTAGCGCGGCAAGATCGATCTCGATGTCGAAGTGACCGGCGTTGGCAAGGATGGCGCCATCCTTCATCAGCTCGAAGTGCTCGGTAGTCAAGACATGCTTGTCTCCGGTCACCGTGACGAAGATGTCCCCGTAGCGCGCAGCCTCTATCCCGGGCAGGACCCGGAACCCCTCCATGGCCGCTTCCAGCGCATAGACCGGCTCGACCTCGGTGACGACGACGTTGGCTCCCATCCCGCGGGCGCGAGACGCCACTCCCCGACCGCACATGCCGTAGCCGCAAACCACGATGGTCTTGCCGGCCAGAAGCACGTTGGTCGCACGGATGATCCCGTCGAGCGCCGACTGCCCGGTGCCGTAGCGATTGTCGAACAGGTGCTTCGTGTCGGCGTTGTTGATGCTGACGACCGGGTAGCCGAGCACGCCCGCAGCCTCCATGGAACGGAGTCTGATCACACCCGTCGTCGTCTCTTCAGTTCCCCCGATGATCTCGTGCAGCTGATCCTGGCGCTGTTGGTGGAGCATCGTCACCAGATCGCCGCCGTCATCCATCGTGATCATCGGCTTGCGGTCGAGCACCGCCTTGATATGGCCGTAATACTCCGCCTCGTCTACGCCTCTGATCGCGTACACCGGGATCTCGTATGAGGTCACCAAGCCCGCGGCGGTGTCGTCCTGGGTGGACAAAGGGTTGGAGGCGCACAGCGACACGTCCGCACCACCCGCCGCGAGCGTGCGCATGAGGTTGGCGGTCTCGGTGGTGACGTGAAGACACGCGGCGATCGTGACCCCCTCCAGTGGCCGCTCCTTCTCGAAGCGCTCACGGATCCGGGCCAACACGGGCATCTGGCGATCGGCCCACTCGATCTTCAAGCGACCTTCGTCACCCAGCGATGGATCGAGGATGTCTGAATCAACAGCCATGGGTCTCTCCTTATCCCTCAGCCAGCTTGCGTTTCAATCTCTCCAATACCTCGACGGGCCCAGGATCGACGTTGCGCGCAACTGCCAGATAGATCGAGGCCAGCTGCGTCACCAACAACAGCGACAAGACGCGCGCGAGCGCTGATACTCCCTCGGCCTGGATCTCGATCGCGTTCTGCGCGCGCTCACCGATCAGCTCCTTGGTGACCTCGAATCTCCGGTCGATGGAGCCGTGCTCGCTCGGGTCGCGCAGCAGCACCACAGCGAAATCCTTCGTCAATTCGGCCGCCTGCCACGATTCGATCTCGTTGTGATTCAACTCCGGTAGCTCGTTCCAGAAAGCGGGCACCTTCGCGTACTCATTGAGATCGCATTTGAACCGGTACGCGGCAGTTGCGCCCACACCCTGGCCCCCGTAGACCACCGGGATCTTGTTCACCAGCATCTGGGCTATCGACTTGGCAGGGTTGTCCGCGGCGGCATTCTTACGGTGGCAGAGGGCGGCGAGAGCGTCGAGACCGTCGGTTGCCTCCTCGACGTCGGCCTCGAAGGACGGAACCAGCTCCATGCGGTCCAGCACCGCCAGGAGCGGAAGCGTGAGATAACCCAGGGCGGAACGAGGCTGGAGACCGCCCGGGATGCCAATGGTGCCGAGCCCGTGCTCCTTCGCCATCTCCGCAAGCGCTCCCCCCGTGGTGACGGTGACCAGGCGAGCTCCTCGCTCGAGGGCGTCGGTCGCGGCCGCGACCGTCTCCTCGGTATTGCCTGAGTACGACACCGCGAAGACGAGGCTGGTTCGTCCCACCCAGGTGGGCAGGGGGCCATACCCCTTCTCGACCCGGAAGGGAAGCGGAAGCCGCGGCTCCACCACCGAGCGCACGACGTCGCCCGACACGCCGGATCCCCCCATCCCGAGAACCACCACAGACTCCACTCCGCCGGCGTCGGGAAGCCCTTCGGCCGAAACCCCCAGCTCCCATCCGCGGCGACACTGATCGGCGAAGCCTTCGACCGTCTCCAGGATGCGGAGCGAGTCGAGGCGCTCGATGGCATCCAGATCGTCAAGCGCTGCGATCAAGTTGGCGTCTCCGCCTCGTCGATCAACATCACGGGTATGTCGTCACGCACGGGATAGCGATAGCCGCACTCACCTCGACACACGATGACGCTCTCGTCTTGCAGGTATTCCACGTCACCGTGGCAGTTGGGGCACGCCAGGATCTCGAGCAGCTTGTCATCGATGGCCATCTCCGCCTCCTGTGATCGAACGGGTTATCTCATCCAGTTTCTCTTGCAGCAGTTCCTTGGTCCGAGCTTCGAGGTTCAGACGAAGCAGGGGCTCGGTGTTCGACGGCCTGCAGTTGAACCACCAATCCGGATAGGCGACGGTCAGCCCATCGACCCTGTCCTGATCTCCATCGGAATACCGCTCCGCCAGAACATCCATCGCGGCCCCCTGATCGGCGACCTCGAAGTTGATCTCGCCCGAGTCTTCGTAACGGCGGAACGGCGCCAGCAGCTTGGACAGCGCCTGGCCGGTCTCGGACATGGCTTCTAGCACCAGCAAAGCCGCGATCATCCCCGAATCGGCTCGGAAGTTGTCCCTGAAGTAATAGTGACCGGAATGCTCGCCGCCGAATATCGCACCGGTCTTCGCCATGACCTCCTTGATGAACGAATGACCGACGCGGCTACGGATAGGGGTGCCGCCGTTCTCGGCGATCACTTCCCGCACCGTCCAGGAGCAGATGAGGTTGTAGATGATCGACTCACCGGGATGCTTCTTCAACAACCTCTCGGCAACGAGAGCAGTCGTAAGCGAACCAGACACCAGGGCCGCGCTCTCGTCGACCAGGAAGATCCGGTCGGCATCACCGTCGAACGCGATCCCGACGTCGCAATTCTGCTCTGTAACGGCCTTCTGCAGGTCCACGAGATTCGCCGGCTCGATCGGATTCGCCAGATGGTTGGGAAAGGTCCCGTCGAGCTCGAAGAAGAGCGGGACCACCTCGATCGGCAAGGGTTCAAACACGGCCGGCGCCGTGAGGCCCGCCATCCCGTTACCGGCATCGATCGCCACCTTCAGAGGAGCGAGCGCGGAAGTGTCGACGAAGCCACGGCAGTGAGCGGCGTACCTCTCCAGGATGTTCTCGGTCTCCGGGGCCCCCGTCTCCCCCGAAGCCTCGTCGGCGGCCTCGGCCGAAGCTTTGATCTCGGCAAGCCCGGTGTCCTGGCCGATCGGCGCCGCCCGCTCCCGGCACATCTTCAAGCCGTTGTACTGAGGGGGGTTGTGGGAGGCGGTGAACATGACTGCGGGGAGATCGAGGTGGCCCGATCCGAAATAGAGACCGTCGGTCGAAACGAGGCCGAGATCGACCACCGCCGCCCCGCCGGCGGCGGCTCCCTGGCCGAAGGCAGCCGCCAGCGACTCCGAAGAAAGGCGCATGTCCCTGCCCACGGCGATCCGGTCGGAACCTGCGAAGCGGGCGAACGCCGAGCCGATCCTTCGGGCGGCATCCTCGTCGAGCTGTTCCGGGTACAGGCCCCTCACGTCGTAAGCCTTGAAGATGGCGCTCAGGTCCCGGGTCATGCCCCGGAGCATACGGGTGGCAACTCCGCCCGCCTCCTCGCCGAAAGTCTCATCACGAACCGGCGGAAAATTATTGACGACGACGCACTTGGCTGGAACTCTGTGTGCGTGATGAACAAACCTCTGCTACTTCCGGAGGCAGAATGGCGGGAGCGGGCAGCCTGTCTCGCGTATCCCGCCGTCCTCTTCTTCGGTCTGGATGACAACGAATCGCCGGTCGAGCGAAGGACTCGCGAGGAGCGGGCCAAGCAGGTGTGCGCCCAATGCGAGGTCCGCAGCGAGTGCCTCGAATACGCCCTCCTCACGCGGGAGCCCTATGGGATCTGGGGCGGCTTGACCGAGATCGAGCGCAAGGCCCGGTTAAGGACGCGCAGCGCCTAAAGCGGGGGGGTTCCTGGCTCGCGCCAGGGCCAGGGGGTTCCGGGAGGCCGCATTAGACGAGCTGGCCTCGGCGTGGTCCCGGCTGCGTTTCGACACCGTCCTGGTCGTGCTCCAGCGCCCGACCGGTGGCTCCGAGGGCGGCGTCCCGGGCATGCGCATCCGGGAGGCCGGACCGGATGATGCCTCCGCGTACGAACGCGATATCGGGACCGACCTGGCGGCCACAGTCAAGAGCCGGCTGGCGTCGCCAACAAGCTCCTGCTGGCTGGCCGAGAAAGACGGGCGGATCGTGCATTCGAGCTGGATGGAAACCGAGACCGCCTGGATGGGAGAAGCCGACCGGTTCTTCCTGGTCCCCTCTGGAGACGCTTATATCTACGAGTCCTTCACCCGGCCCGAGATGAGGGGTCAGGGCGTCTACCCGGCGGTACTGCGGACGATCTCCGCACGAAGCGCGTCCCGAGGCCTCCGGCGGTTGTGGATCGCCGCCGAGAGGACCAACCTGGCGTCACTGAGGGCGATCGAGAAAGCAGGTTTCGTCCGCAGCTTCGAGATCGGCGTGCGGCGGCGGTGGGGCCGAGCGGTGGTTGCTATGCCGCCGGGGGCCGAGCCCCAGTTGCGTGAGGGGCCCAAAGGGACCCCATTGGCCAAATGAAGCTGGGCGGCCCATAATGCCCCGAGCACCACGGTTCGATTTCAAAGTTTGCGGGCGTTCGGCAGCCATGAGGACGAACTGAGGCGCCCCTGCGGTTGAGCTCTGCTCCGCTCCAGGGCCCTCTGTCCGGCACGACCCCCTCAACTGGCACCCATTGCCGGACGACGAACTCGGCGCTGAGCGCCCGCATCTCTTCCGCCCCGCTTGCTTCTGCGCCCCGCCTGCTTCAGCGCCCCACCTTGCTTCTGGGCGCCTAGCTGTCGTTGGTCCTGGCCGCCAGCGTCAGCACGTCGCTGAGGTCGATAGTGCCCCCGTCGTGCTCCCACCACTTGGCTTCGCAGTGACGGCACGACGAGAACTGAACGGTCTCATCCTGGAGGTTGATCTCGATCTGGAGACAGTCTTCGCCTTGGCATTTCGGGCATCGCATAGCCACCGCCTTGCATCGACACTCCTCCCATAGTGCCCTATAAGGAGCAAACCGGTCGGAAAACCCGCCCTGGCGGCCCCAACCATCTGCCGCCGCTAACATCGCTGTCGTGGCCCTAGCCGATCTCGGAGACGTCCAGCTTCACTACCGGGCAAGTGGGAACGATTCCGCCCCTCCGGTCCTCGGGATCATGGGCTTTGCGTCCGATCAGCGGCTGTTCGCGGGCCAGATCGGCGTCGTGACGGAGACCCACCGCTTCATCACCTTCGACAACCGAGGCGTCGGCCGCTCGTCCCCGGGGGCAGCGACCACGATCGATGAGATGGCCAACGACGCCCTGCGCCTGCTCGACAGCCTCGAGATCGATCGCACCGTCGTGTTCGGAGTCTCGATGGGCGGAGCCATCGCCCAGCGCCTGACCCTCGATCACCCCGACCGCGTGTCCGCGCTGGTCCTGGCCGTCACTTTCGCCCGCCCTATCGAGTTCATGAGACGCCAGCACGCACTCACCCGCGCGGTGATCGAAGCGGGGGCCGGAGAAGCGGTGTTCGAGGGCTCGCTGATCAGGATGTTCACTCCCCGGTTCTTCGAGATCGGCAGGGACGCCGTCGACAGGCTCGTCGATGCCGTGCTCTCCGACAACTACGCGGATCCGACCCCCACAGAAGTGCTGCTCGCTCACCTCGAGGCGATCGACAAGCACGACGCGCTGTCCGAGCTCGGCAAGATCACGTGCCCGACGCTCGTCGTCGGCGGCCGCTTCGACGTCATGGTGCCGGGTTTCGCGTCGGAGGAGATAGCCGCCGCCATCCCCGGCTCGCACCTGGAGATGCTGGACAGTGGCCACGGCCTGATGCTGGAAGAAGCCGACACCTTCAACAAGATCCTGGGTGCGTTCCTAACCAGCCAGCTGTGACAGCCGTTGCTGCGCGTAGACGTAATGCGTGAAGCCTTTGTAGTCGATCTCCTTCTCGATCGTCATGCCGAGCTTCTCGGCCACGCCCCGTGACGGGATGTTCTCGGGACGGATCAACGAGATCACGCGCTCGAGTCCCAGCGGCCCGAATGCGTAGTCGCGGCACGCGGCCCCCGCTTCGCTGGCTATCCCTTGCCGCCAGCGCGCACGCCTGACCTGCCACCCGATCTCCACTTCGTCACGGTCGTCAACGAATCGGCGAACGGGACCGCAATCACCAACGAATTCACCGCTCTCCTTGAGCACGATCGCCCACAGGCCGAATCCATCGCTCTCGTACCGCTGGATGTTGTTAGAGATCCAGGTACGCGACTCGTCACGGGTAAAAGGACGCGCGTAATAGCGCATGGTTTCGGCGTCGGTCAGGATCGCGGCTAGATCGTCCAGATCTTCGGGGGCAAGGTGACGAAGCAGGAGGCGGTCGGTTTCGAGAACGGGCGAGGGGGAAGACACCGACGCGCAATGTACCCCGCAGAAGCTTTCGGCCGGAGCCTACTCACCTCTACGGGGTACACACCCATACAAGCAGAGTGCTCGGACGTCCTCAAGACCCAGAGAGCAGGATTCTTCGCGTTCTTCCGAAGATTATTCGCGGCCTAGAGGAAGCTGCGGACCGCCCACAGTTCGGGAAAGAAGCGCTTGTCGATCGTGGTTCGGAGATAGGACGCGCCGGTCGAGCCTCCCGTCCCGGTCTTGCTGCCTATCTGACGCTCGACCATCAGGACATGGCGAAGACGCCATAGGGCGAACAGCTCGTCGTAGCCAAGCAGCGCCTCACACAGGTCGAATTCGTCTCCCAACCCGTCGCGGCCACGGATGATCTCGAGCAACGTGGCCCTCCGGACCAGCTCATCGCCTGGAGGCATGGGTAAGGAACGGCCATCCAGGGCAGAGCAGAACGCATCCCACACACTGGGCTCGGCGAGCCGCCGCTTTAGCGTCGCCTGGTCGGCGGCCTCCTGCCCGAGTCGCTCGAGATACGCCTCGTCCTTTACGCCCGAGAGGAACTCGATCTCCCGGAATTGCACCGACTGGAAACCGCTGGCGGGTGCAAGACGGTTACGGAACTCGAGGAAATCGGGGGCCGACATCGATTCCAGGACTGCCACTTGCTGGATGGCGACCTTCATTATCGTTTGCACCCGTTCCAGATAGTGGCGCGCGGCCCGCAACTTGTCCTCAGCCAAGGCGGCTCGCACACCATCCAGCTCGAACAGGATCTCTTTGAACCACAGCTCGTAGACCTGATGCACGACGATGAACAACAACTCATCGTGAGCAGGAGGGTCGGAGAGTGTTTGCTGCAGGTTGAGAAGCTCGCCGATCTTCAGATAGCTCCCGTACGACAGGCGCCTGTCTTCCTCACCGAAGCGCGGAGGAGGAGCGTGGCGTACAGGTGGCGTTGCCTTTACCCCATGGTTCTGTAGGGGGCTACCTGTATCGAGACCACGGGCGTTCCGACATCAACGAGACCGTACAGCTGGGTGGCATCAGGGTTGCTCATGCGGATGCACCCGTGCGAAGCATTGAATCCCAGCGAGGAGAGCTCGCCATCGGGCACGCCGTGGAAGGCAACCCCGGCAGCCGACCAGTTGAGCTCGTGCAGTCCCATCGGGTTATCGGGCCCGGGCGGGATCGAGGCCGGCATGCCGGCAGCCCACCCGTTGGGGGCCGGATTGATCCAGGTGGGATTGGCGATCTTGCTCACGATCTGGAACAAGCCCTGCGGCGTCGGATACTGCGGCTGGCCGGTGGCAACCGTGTAGCTGTGGGTGATCTTTCCGTTCTCGTACAGGTACGCCTTGTTCTCGCCGATGCGGACCAGCAGGACCTGCTTGAAGGCATCGGTAGTGACCGCCGGCTGAACGCTCTTGGACGCAAGCTTGACCACACCCTGATCGTGTCGCAGCGCGCGCAAGATCCGCTGGCGCATGACACCTTGCTGTACCCGGCGGCCTGTGTGATCCGGAGTGACCTTGACCCATCCCGTGGAGTAGTCGAGGCTCGCGTCGACCGCGCTGCGATCAAACCCGGACGAGATCCCATGTACGAAACCACGAACACCCTGCTTGGGATACGTGATCGCCACGCCTCTGTGGAAGCCGAGGCCGCGGTGGAACAATCGCATCTGAACCTTGTCGCTGAATGAGAGCTGGGCACTGGCGGCAAGTGCAGCGTCGACGGCTGCCTTTGCGTTGCTCTTGGCGCCGAGCTGCTTCGGAGTCACAGACCAGGTCTTACCGTGCCAGCGCACCGTGATCTCCCGGGTCAGCGCCGGCTTGACCTGCGCCCGCACCTTCCGCACTGCCTCATTCCGAGTCAGGCCCCCGACCCGGGTCCCGTCGATCGTGGAACCGGGGAAGATGCGGCCCTGGTAGTGGTGGGAATAGCTGAGCCCGGCATAGGCGATGCCGGCTCCTGCGATAGAAAGGAGGCCGAGAAGGATCCCGATGGCTATGGCCCACCGGGCGCGCGTACCGAAGCGCCTGTTGCCGCCGTCTGCTTCTGTGGCCATAGTCATCCTTCGGTTGGCCCGCACTCCGTCTTGAGCCCGGCTGCGAAAGCTTACAAGACGGTTCTTACCCACATTTCGCTTACAAGACCCTCCTTGCGCCCATTTCTCCAGTGAGGAACGATGGGGTCGTGGAAGTCATCGATTCCCTCCTGGAAACCATTGGTTCCACCCCCCTCCTGCGGCTCAGCAAACTCGGGGCCTCGCTGCGATGCGACCTCCTGGGCAAGCTGGAGATGCTGAATCCCGGCGGCAGCGTCAAGGACCGGATCGGCCTGAGGATGATCGAGGCCGCTGAGCACGCCGGGGCGCTCAAGCCCGGAGGAACCATCGTCGAACCCACTTCGGGCAACACCGGCGCGGGCCTTGCGATCGCTGCAGCGATCAAGGGCTATCGCTGCATCTTCACGATGCCCGACAAGATGAGCCAGGAGAAGATCTCACTCCTTCGCGCCTACGGCGCCGAGGTCGTTATCACTCCCACTGCGGTGGCCCCCGATTCGCCCGAGTCCTATTACCGCGTCGCCGATCGCCTGACCGAGGAAATCCCCGGCGCGTATCAGCCGAACCAGTACCACAACGATCGCAACCCGCAAGCTCATTACGAGTCCACCGGTCCCGAGATCTGGGAGCAAACCGATGGGCGCGTTACCCACGTGGTCATCAGCGTGGGGACCGGAGGGACGATCAGCGGAGCCGGGCGCTACCTCAAAGAGAAGAACCCGGACATCGTCATCGTGGGGGCCGATCCACAAGGGTCGATCTTCTCGGGCGGCGAACCGCATCCGTACCTCGTCGAGGGGATCGGCAAGGAGTCGTGGCCGGACACTCTCGACCGCAACATCGTCGATCGCTGGGTGACGGTGTCGGACCGGGACTCGTTCCTCATGGCACGCCGGATAACCAAAGAAGAAGGAGTCTTGGCAGGAGGTTCCTGCGGCACCGCGATGTGGGCGGCGCTAGAGGTCGGCAAGGAGCTCGAAGCCGAGCACGTGATGGTGGTCATCCTGCCCGACTCGGGAAAGAGCTATCTATCAAAGATCTACAACGATTCCTGGATGACCGAGCACGGGTTCATGGACCGGCCCGGGACCGCAGCCCGCATCGGCGAGGTGACTGCCGAGAAGCGGCGGCTGGACTCCGGCATCCCCGATCTCGTCGCCGTTCCGGCGCACGAGAAGGTGGGCCGTGCGATCGACCTGTTGCAGGAATTCGGCATCTCCCAGGTGCCAGTGGCGCGCAACGACAAACCCGAGGACATCTCCGAGATCATCGGTTCGATAAGAGAGCGCAGCCTGCTCGATCGCGTCTTTCGAGATCGCGATGCAGTCGGCCGCGACGTCGCCGAAGTGATGGACCCTCCGCTGCCGGTGGTGCAATCGTCGGCCGGGGTCGAAGAGATGTTTGCCGATCTCTCACGGGGGGCGGAAGCGATAGTCGTGGCGCAGGGGTCACGCCCGACCGCAGTGCTGTCCCGGGCCGACCTGCTGGATTTCCTCGCGCACCAACGCCGCTGAGCTTGCCTGCTTAGGGAGCCAGGCCGAAGTCGAGATCGGCGATCAGATCGTCGGGATGCTCTATCCCTACCGACAGGCGGACGAGGTTCCCCGGCACCTCTATGGGCGAGCCCGCCAGGCTGAAATGGGTCATGCGACCGGGGTGCTCGATCAACGATTCCACTCCGCCGAGGGACTCGCCGAGGAAGAACAGCTTCGTCCTGGCGCACGCCGCCACGGCGAGCTCCTCGGACGCCACCTCGAAGCTGACCATGCCCCCATAAAGCGGTTCGCCGGCCGCGATCATCTGACGATCCGCGACTGCCCGGCCCGGTGATCCATCGAGCCCCGGAAAGTAAACCTTGGTAACCGCGTCGTGAGACGTCAGGAACTCGGCCACTCTCGCGGCGTTGGCGCTGTGCGCCCGCATCCTGATGGCCAAGGTCTTCAACCCGCGCAGCAGCAACCAGCAATCGAACGGACTCGGAACCGGACCCATCGCGTTACGGAGGAACCGAAGACGTTCGGCAAGATCGTCATCGGAGGTTGCGACGGAACCCATCACCAGATCCGAATGCCCTCCCAGGTATTTGGTAGCCGAATAGACGACCGCGTCGGCGCCGAGGTCCAACGGAAGCTGGATGAATGGTGTGGCGAAAGTGTTGTCCACGACCACGAAGGCACCGGCCTGGTGTGCCAAAGAGGACAACATCTCCAGATCGAGCACCTTGAGCAACGGATTAGTAGGAGTCTCAGCGACCACCAACTTCGCGCCGGCCTCCAGGCTCTTTGCGACGGCCCCCTCGTCGGTCATGTCGACGGTGTCGTAGGAGATGCCGAAGTCCACCATCACTTTGGAGAACAACCGATACGTGCCTCCGTAAACATCGTCCGGGATAAGCACCAGGTCCCCGCTCTTGAGGGTCATGACGAGGGTCGTGAGCGCGGCCATGCCCGAGGCAAACGCGACCGCGTGTGACGCCTGCTCGAGACCCGCCAGGCATACCTCGAGGGCCCTCCTGGTGGGGTTGTCCGTCCGGGAATATTCGTACCCGCGAGGTTTTCCTACAGCATCCTGGAGGTATGTCGATGTTTGATACAGAGGAACGACGATCGATCCGGTCAGCGCGTCGGGTTCCTGACCGGCGTGGATGGCGGTGGTCTCGAAGCGCGTACCATCAGACATAGCAGCTCCACTCTTTAAGGACGATGAAGGTTTTGGATATCACGGAAAGCAACGGCAGCGGCGCGCGGCCCTCGCCCCACATCGTGGTGGTAGGTCAGTGGCGAGAGGGTCATGCTCGCCTTCCGGTCGCTTACACGCAAGCCCTCGCCGCAGCCGGAGGCAGACCGCGGATCTTGTCCACCTTCACCCTCCTTCCCGACCAGGACGTCCCGGAGCATCTCGATGTTGTTCTGGGGATCGACCCGGAGGACCCGTCCGCGCTGCAGGGAGCCTCGGGTCTGCTACTTCCAGGCGGAGGCGACATCGACCCGGCCTGGTACGGGCAGCCCCGTCACCCTCGAACTGCCAAGATCAGCCACCGCAGGGATGAGTTCGAGAGAACTCTCTTGCAGGAAGCCCTCGACCGGGACCTGCCCGTGCTGGCGATCTGCCACGGGATGCAGCTCCTAAGCGTGCATCTCGGGGGCACTCTGGATCAGCACCTTGCCGACGACCCGAAACGCGTTGATCACGATCCGTCCGATCCCACGCCCGGTCCCGTGCACAAGGTGCATGTGGACGAGGGCACGCGGCTGGCGGAGATCTTTGACGGAACAGAGATCGGGGTGAATTCCTCTCATCACCAGGGCCTCGCCGGCGCTCCCGATCCGTTGCGAGAAGTGGCGTGGGCAGAGGACGGCGTCCTCGAAGGCGTCGCGTCGCGCGACCACACGTGGGTGGTAGGCGTGCAATGGCACCCCGAGGTGATGGCGCCGGACGACGAGGTTCAGAGGAGGCTGTTCAAGGCGTTCGTCGAGGCCACGAACAGGCACCCCGCGCGGCAGAGTTAACCGCCGCCGAGATCTACGGCATCGCTCGTCCCATCAGCGCAGACGCGTCGAGCCCGCGTCGTGAGTACGAGGATCGCTCGGCAACGACCTGCTGATCCGATGTGAGCAGCACGATCACCGGACGGCCCCTCGTCCACTTGGTGATCGGCACCTGAAGACTGGTCCCCGCATTCACCTTCAGCTTCAGGGGGCCGGATGAAGGAAGCGAGCGACGGTCGGTCTCGAGCGTCAGCGTCACGGTTGCGTCCGCAGTTGTGGGGTTGAGGACCGAGACCGAGTCGCGGGTGGGCGCGAACGACGCCGGCCCCAAGTACCAGCGTTCGGCGGTGACCGGCGCTCCGATCTCGGACGCGACTCCCTGGAAGTGACCGGTCGAATACCACATCGTTCGTTCCGCGACCACTCCTACTCCGTTCGTGGCCGTCACCACCGACCCCACTGCACACACCTTCTTCGCGCAACCTGTGATGGCGTCGGCCGGCGCCACGCTCTTCGAGCTGGCCGGAGGGACGGTGATGTTCAGCAGCTTGGCGGGTTGCACGGTTCGGTTCGCGGTGAGCACTGAGATGCTGACCTGCGCGGCTTTGGAGTTCGGATTAAGCAACGCTATGCGTTCGTCATACCCATCGCCCACCGCTCCATCGGGAAAGAACCATTCGGTGTGAGAGTTCGTGGCTCCCAATGACAGCTGCAGGCCGTGAGGCCGGTGCCGCGTACGCGCCTCGAGCGACCGCCACGCGACCAGGCGGCCCCGGATGGCGTCGACCTCGATAGACAACAGAGGTTCCTTGAGGATGAAAGCGTTGAGGCGCAGTACCGAGGTCGCGCCCGCAGGCACAGCCTGATCCGACAGGTTCGCTTTGGTTTGCTTACCAGAGGGGGTGATGAAGCTCACGCGCGCAACAGCCTCGTCGGGGAAGGGGTTGTAGAGGATCAAGCGTTCGTCGTATCCGAGAGCGCTCGAACCCTCGGCGAAGTACCAGCGCCTCCCCGCAACCGAAGAGCATGCGGTGGCGCCGACCCCAGAGCCTCCCCTCGTGACGGCGCTGGCGATCGCGGCGCCGGCGTACCCGACTACGTTCACCGCCCGGTCGCTCCGCAGGCGCTCGAACCGAGCCCGTCGCGGGGGGATGATCTTGCGCGGCGCGGGTGATGGCTGGGGGCTCGCCGCCGCGGATGGAGTCGCGGACGTCCCGGCTCCCGCGAGGGGCGCCGGCGTGGCAGCAGGCTGGACGGACACAGGCACCGGCTGTGGGCGCCCCGATGTGATCGCGATGCTCGTGGTGTCTTTCTCCTTGGGCATCGAGGGGGGACAGTAGGCGGCCCGCGACGAGAAACCCTGCCCGTGCAGAGCGATGGAGGTCGCCAGCCGCGCCGGCGCGACGGCGTCCACAACCGATCCGAACGCGATCCCTAGAGCAAGCACGATCGCGATTGCCACTCCGAATACCAACTCCTGCCTGTGCGCGTTCATCGCGAGCTTCCCGGCGAGCCTCGATGGCGACCGCGTCGCCTCGAGAAGGCGGCGCCGGCCGCGACTATCCACGCGAGCAGGATCACCAGCAGCCACATCACCTGGTTCAACGAACGAGGCAGGCTTATGTCGAGCTTGCCCGTGGCAGAAGGGGGAACCCTGTATGCGTTACCCCAGCCCCCGGCGGTGCGGCTCAGAGAGGTGCCTCCCACGCGAGCGCTCCATCGCGGATCGTGCGTCTCCGCTACGAACACCACGCCGGGACCGTGCGCGTCGGGAGCCGAGTATCTCGATGCCGAGACCTGATCGGCGGTGATCTCGGGCGCAGGCGCCGTCCCCACTGCCTGCAAGGAGCTTGCCGAATGCGAGATGGTCACGAACGAGGGGAGCTCGGGATACAGGGCAGCGCGCTCGGCGAAACTTTGGTTCTCGAGGAGCAGGAATCTTGGTTCGGATCGCGTGACGGCGAGGTCTCGCTGCGCGAGCCAGCGGGAGGCTCCTTCAGTGCGTTCCAGCACGATGAAGTGAACGTTGAAAGCCCCGAGGAGGCTGCCACCGAGATCGGTCCGCCCATGCTCGACGGACGCGATGTCGCGGTCGAATTCCGATTGCGCGGCCCCCCGGCCGACATGGAAGAGATCGCTAAGAACCTCGCCACGGGGGCCCGTCAAGAGGTAAGGCGTTGGTGCTCGAGCCGCCGAAGGCTGGTCCGGAAGCCACCCCCGTCCGATCCACAGCGCCCGGAACTGCCCCGTCTGCTCCTCTTCGCCTGCGAGCAAAGCTCTGACCGAATCGACCGTGGCGGTGTCGATCTGACTAGACCCGCGTCCGGGATCCCATTCGCCGTGCCACATCGCCGGGAACAAGCCGGCGGCCACGAGAAATACCGAGAACGCGAGGCCTGCAAGAACGATGGGGTGAACAAGGCCCAGTCGCCGCCGAGGCAGGTCCAGACGGAACGCGCCGACGGCTATCCCTGCAAGCCCCGCGAACGCGGCCGCCGCCAGCACCCCCGCCTCGGTGGGGGACGCCACGAGGGGCCGCACGGCGCCTCTGGACACCGCGGTAATGAACCATCCGATCGCGACGACGACGGTCCATAAGGCGAGTGCCACTCGGCGCCGTTGCCCTTCGGCGATCACCACCGCGATCACACCGAGGAGAGGCAAGGCGAGACCGAAGAAGGCGGGCGCGGCCGGCGTTTGCCCCAGGACTACATCGAGCATGGTCGTCCCTCGAAAGCCGCCGGCGTACAGGTGCCACGTGCTGGCACCGGTCAGCTCGCGCAGTGGCCCCCCTGCCGCCAGCCAGTGCGCACTCCACGGCAGCAACAAGCCCCAGCCGAGCGCGATCCCGATGATCGAGGCCACAAGGCCGCGCACCGGCCGCGACCCCGTGTCCAGAAAAAGGCGTGCGACCGTGAGTACTGCCGCCACCGCTGCGTAGAGGACCAGCGCCCCCGGGACGAATGCCCCCGTGAGTGCTGTCGCGATCGCAAGCCGCGCGACGCCCCGGCCACGATCCCAACCGGGCGGGAGCGTCCAGCCGATCAATCGCAACAGATAGAGCAGGACAAAGGGAGCCATCGCGCCGAAGACCAGCGTGCCGAGGCTTCCTTCTCTTATGCCTGCATAGCCAACCGCCCCCACGGCGTAGACCAAACCCGCGGCATCGCGGGCGGGGCGATCGACCAGGTCCGCCACGAGTTTGCGGGCACCGATGAAGGCGATCACGCCGAACGTCAGCACGAGCAGCTTCTGAGCGGCGCCAACGGCGCCGAGGGTGATCAGCGGGAACACTCCGAGGACAACGAATGCCGGTGGAGCTGGACCGGGGCCCCCCAAACCCGCCGACTGCCACGGCGACAAGAATCCCCGCCACATTGCACCGAAACGGTCGGGGTAGGGAAGGAGCTCTCCCACGGAGACCTGCGGCCCCCACAGGAAATGTCTGAGACCGAGCGCGATCGCGGCGATCAGGGCGATCAGCGCCGCTATCTGCCACGCCCGTAGACGAGAGCGAAAGGCGCGCGCGTCGGTGGTCTGCCTCGAGATGAAATCAGCGCGCCGTCCCCACACCTCCTCCAGCCGCCCCGCCTGGCTTCCCACATAGGCGCGCACCCGGGTGCTCTCTCTGACAGTCAACCGCAACAACCGGCGATCGGTGACCTTGCGCTTGCGCTGCACGCGCGTTCGTAGTGCGAGTGTCTGAGGAGCCCGCGCCAGGTTCCACGCGAGCGCTCGGGCGAGGTTGAGGATCTCGCCCGGCTGCCGAAGCACGATGAAGCCCAGCATCTCTGCGAAGGTCAGCAGGACGAATTGCGGAATGAGGACGATGAGGCGCAGATTCGACACGTTCTTGGTTACCGCGCGCAGCCGGTTGCGTCGCATGAAGTAGCGAGTAGGGGTGAACCGAGACTCGCGCTGTCCCGTTGCCAGGGCCATAACGTGCCGCGCCTTTGCCCTGGGCTCGACCCTGACGGTATAACCGGCGACCCGCGCTCTCCAGCAGAGATCGAGATCCTCGGCGAAGGCGCGCATGTTCGCGTCCCATCCGTGCAGCTCGCGAAAGACCTCCCTCCGGACCAGCATGCATGTGGAGGTGACGTAGAAGACTTCTACGGGAGCATCGTGCTGGCGAAGGTCGATCTCGCCGTCTTCCAGCCCTTTGTAGGGATAGCCGAACTTATCGGTCGCCATCCCGACCTCTTCGAGAACGTCGGGGTGGTCCCAGGACACGATCTTGGGGCCGACGACTGCGGTCGACTCGTCGGCATAGATGCGAGCAACCATCCGCTCGACCGAGCGCCGGTCCAACGCCGCGTCGTCGTGAATGAACATCAGAAGCGAGGCTTCGGTTCGAACGCGCCCCAGAGCCCAGTTGATCGCGCCTCCGAAGCCCAGGGGCCTAGGGGTGCGCAGGAACGCCCACCGCCGGCGACCCAAGTGGCGCTTGGCGACCCTCCGCAGCTCGGGTTCGTCCGCTCGCCTGGGAGAGGCATCGTCCACGACCAGGATGTCGAGGTTCGGATAGCTCTGGACGTTGAGGGAGGCGAGGCATTTCCTGAGCCAGCGCCGGCCGTCGTAGGTCACGATGATGGCTAGAACCTTGGGAGCACCGCTTTTTGGGCGCGGGGTGTCGAGTCGCGTCGATTCGGCGTCGACCGCGACCGTCATGCGGAGAGAACCTTTCCTACGCGGCGACGGTGCCGTAGAGCGTGGTGCGGCGCCGTGGTTTGCGTCCGATGGAATCGATGAGAGCCTCCATGTCGTGGGCGTTGAGCTCTTGACCGTGACTGGCTCCCGCGGCTCGAGAGATGTTCTCGTTGATCAAAGTGCCGCCCAGATCGTTCGCCCCCGCCCGCAGCGCCAGCTTGGCGCCTTCGACGCCCATCTTGACCCACGACACCTGGATGTTGTCTATGTGACCGTGCAACGCGATCCGCGCCACGGCGTGCATCTTCAACGCCTCTTCGAAAGTCGGACCCCTGCGCGCCTTGCCCTTCAGGTAGATAGGCGCCGCCATGTGTACGAACGGAAGCGGCACGAACTCGAACAGACCTGCACCCTCGGTGGCAGCGGAGATCTCCTTGTGCAGATCTCGCACGACTACGAGATGCCGCGCCCAGTTGCGGGGGCCCTCGACGGTTCCGAACATGATGGTGGCATTGGAACGAAGGCCGAGAGAATGGGCGACGCGGTGCACTTCGCACCATTCGGCCGTGGTGATCTTGTCTGGGCAGATGATGGCCCGGATCTCATCGTCGAGGATCTCGGCGGCGGTCCCCGGCAGCGTCGCAAGGCCCGCATCCTTGAGATTCTTTAGGAAGTCGGCGACCTCCATGCCGGAGGTTGCCGCTCCTTGCGCGACTTCGAGAGCGGTGAACGCGTGAACGTGCATCTCGGGGATCTCCTCTTTTACCGCCCGTAGATACTCGACGTAGTTGTCCCCAGTGAAGGAGTGATGGATCCCGCCCTGCATACACACTTCGGTCGCGCCGGAGTCCCATGCCTCGCGAGCGCGGGCGGCAACCTCCTCCGGAGACAGCAGGTAGGGCTCGCCGCGAAGGTTCAGTGACTTCGGGCCCTTGGAGAACGCGCAGAAACCACAGCGGAAGTAGCACATGTTGGTGTAGTTGATGTTGCGATTCACGACGTAAGTGACTTCGTCGCCGACGGTGGCGGCTCGCATAGAATCGGCCAGCGCGTAGAGACGCTCTGCTTCCGCGCCTCGAGCAGTGAACAACAATGCTATGTCTTCCTCTGTTGCCTCCTCCCCCCGTTCCGCGCGGTCCAGTGCTTGTGCCATCGGGGCACGCACCACGCGTCCGGGAACGCGCCACGCGCCTGCCTGTGCTTGGTCGAGCGCGATCGCGGTTTGCCGCGGAGGAGGGGTCGATCCCCCCGAGTACCAGCCGTCGACGCGGCGAAAGCCCTCGGCATCGATCGTGTCGAGGACTTTGGGGGTGATCGCCTTGTCCAGCCAGCGAGCCTGGGCGGCAGGCGTCGAGCAGTACTCGGGATAGACCGCGAGCCGCTCGAACAGCAGAAAACCATGCTCCTCGGTAACCGCGCGCAGCTCGTCGAGCTGAGGCCATGGAGCCTCCGGATTCACATGATCCGGAGTGACGGGTGAAACGCCACCCCAGTCGGAGAGACCGGCCCCCAGGTAGGTCCCGTATTCCGCAGGAGTCAGGTTCGGGGGAGCCTGGATCCCGATGCGGGGGCCAAGGATCAGGCGCGCCAGTGCGACGGAGAGGCGAACTTCCTCGACGGAAGGCTCGGAGTGCAGGGCCATCAGCGTGCCAGGCTTGGCACGGAAGTTCTGCACGATCACTTCCTGAATATGACCGTGGCGTTCGTGCGACGCACGGATGGCAAGCAACGCATCGATGCGCTCATCGAGGTTCTCGCCGATGCCGACGAGGATCCCGGTCGTGAAGGGAACCTGCGCCTCGCCGGCGGCCTCGAGCGTTGCCAGCCGCACCGCCGGCTTCTTGTCGGGGGCGCCGAAGTGAGCCATCCCCTTCTTCAGAAGGCGTTCTGACAGCGTCTCCAGCATGGTGCCTTGGCTTACCGTCACCCCACGGAGGGCGGTGGCTTCGGCGAACGTCAGGGCGCCGGGATTCGCATGCGGAAGCAGAGAGGTGTGATCCAGCACCGCTCGACAGGCGGCGGCGAGATACTCGATCGTCGATCCGTAGCCCATGTCCTCGAGCTCGGCGCGGGCCTGCGGCCACTTCCGTTCCGGCTTGTCCCCCAGCGTGAACAGCGCCTCTTTGCACCCAGCGGCGTCACCGGCCCGAGCGATATCAAGCACCTGGTCGATCGATAGGTAGCACGGTTCCCCCGGGACCGGAGGATGAACGAAGGTGCAATAGCCGCAGGAGTCGCGGCACAGCTTCGTGAGCGGGATGAAGACCTTCTTCGAGAAAGTGATCCTGGGGCCCGTCGTGGCATCGCGAAGCTCGGCCGCGGCGGCAAGAACGGGAGCCGGGTTGGTCACGGACTCACGCGCCAACGCGCGTGCCTCGATATCGTCCAGCCGTACCGCTGCCGAGGCGCGTGCGGCCAGTCTTTCCAGGCTGGTCATGCCTCGCAGGCTACCAACTGGCGATGCTCTGGAGTCGCACGTCACCGGCACCTGTGGGCCCGATCGAGATCCCGGAAACCGCCGGCATCGATGGATCACTCCCATGCGGGGTCGAGACTTCCGTTCTTCCCCCTAGGCTGCGCCCATGAAAGTGGCCGCGTTGGCAGGAGGGGTAGGGGGGGCAAAGCTTCTCGTCGGGCTTCAAGAGGCTTTGGATCCGCGCGACCTAACGGCCATCGTTAACACGGCCGATGATGCCGAGATCTATGGCCTGCACATCTCCCCTGACGTCGACATCGTCACCTACTGGCTGGCGGGGCTTGCCGACACCGATCGCGGGTGGGGAATCAAGGGCGACACCTTCACGATCGTGGAGGCTCTCGGGCGACTTGGAGTCGAAACCTGGTTCAGGCTAGGCGACCGCGATCTCGGAACCTGCCTTTACAGAACGAACCGGCTGCAGGACGGAGGCTCGCTCTCCGAGATAACGGCCGAGGTCGCGGCCCGCTTGGAGGTGGCAACGAAGATCCTCCCGATGTCGAACGATGCTGTGCGCACCGAGGTACTCACATCGGACGACCGCCGGTTGAAATTCCAGGAGTATTTCGTCCGGGAGAGGACCGAGCCCGAGGTGGCGGACGTGCATTTCGAGGGTATCGACCACGCGGTTCCGGCCCCCGGCGTCGTCGAGGCGATCGGAGCAGCCGATCGAGTGATCGTCTGTCCCTCCAACCCCATCGTTTCGATAGGACCGATCCTGGGCGTGGAGGGCGTAAGACAGGCGTTGCGATCCCATCCCTCGGTGATGGCGGTGTCGCCGATCATTCGAGGCTCGGCTTTGAAAGGTCCGGCGGACCGGCTGCTCGCGAGCCTTGGCTTCCGTTCCACAGCCTCCGGCGTTGCGGATCTGTATCGGGACTTCTGCAACGTGTTCGTGCTCGACAGCACGGATGAAGGAGAGATCGAGAAGGTGGAGTCGGCCGGAATGACTGGTGTCGCCACGAACACCATCATGCGAGACACGCAAACGTCGGCACTTCTTGCCGGCACCTTGCTGCAGATATGAGCGGCATCCACATAATCCCGCTGAAGGGCGTCCCGGAGATAGCTGCCGGTGACGACCTCGGCGAACTCCTCTTCGAGGCGCTGCCCGAACGCCTGCAGCAGCGAGATGTGATCGTGGTCACCCAGAAAATCGTTTCGAAGGCGGAGGGCCGGCTGATCGCCGATAGTGACCGTAACCGTGCGGCCGTGGACGAGTCCGCAAGAGTGCTGCGACGCCTGGGCCAGATGCTGATCTCCGAGACCAGGCACGGCTTCGTCTGCGCTAACGCCGGTGTCGACGCGTCGAACGTGCCCGAGGGAACGGTGGCACTGCTCCCGTTGGATCCAGATCTATCGGCACGCAGGTTACGAGCGAAGCTGCTTCATCACAGTGGCGTGGAGGTGGGCGTGATCATCAGCGACACGTTCGGTCGCGCATGGCGTCGCGGCCAAACCGACGTGGCGATAGGCGTCGCAGGCATCGAACCATTCCTCGACTACCGTGGAACCATCGATACCTTCGGGCGCGAACTGAGCGCAACCCAGATCGCGATCGTCGACGAGCTTGCCGGCGCGGCGGAGATGGTAATGGGAAAGACCGAGCGGGTGTGCGCCGCGATAGTGCGAGGCGCGCCCGTGAAGATCGGAACAGGGTCGGGTACCGATCTCGTGCGACCACACACCGAAGACCTGTTTCGCTGACCTGTTAGCTTCGAGGGTGTGAGTAAGAAGCTTGAACAGAAGCAGCGACGGCGCCTCGCGGAGCAGCGAAAGAAGGAGCAGCAACGCAAGGCTGCCCAACGCAGAAACCTGATCACGATTGCCGTGGCCGGGGTTGTGGCCATCTTGGTGGTTGCGCTCATCGTTCAGCAACGGAGTGGGTCGGGCAGAAGCAATAGCGATTTCGGGGTCTCGGCGGCGGCCGCCGGGTGCCTGCCGGTGGAGCATCCCAAGCCCTTGCCGGGCATCCACATCGGCCTCGGCGCGCACCACAGGCCGTACGACTCTAGCCCCCCCACGTCGGGGCCCCACTACCCACCGCCGATCGCTCCTATCGATCCGGGCTTCTACTCGATCGCCCAAACGCCGGAGAAGGTCGTGCACAATCTGGAGCACGGCAACATCGTGATCTGGTACAACCCCGACGCGCCAGAGCAGACCAAGTCCGATATCCGGGCGGCGGTCAACGAGGTTCCCAGCTACACCCTGGCAACTCCCTACCCCAACATGAAACCCGGCTACAACATCGCGCTGACGGCGTGGGGCGAATTGCAATTCTGCAAGCAGGTATCAAAGCAGGTCCTGGACGACTTCCGCACGAAGTACCAAGGCCGAGGCGCGTCCACAGAGGAGAATCTCTCCCCCACCTTCACGGCTCCTCAATAAGTCCAAGAGGCTACTCGGTCGAGACTGACCCCTCCTAGCTGGAGCCGGCGGCCAGGCTGAGGACGCCGGCCGCTTCCACGTAGCTGCGGCCGCACTCGCACGAGAGCGTCTCGTCCAAACGCAGACCACAGACGCACACCCACCCGTGCCTGCGCGCCGGGTTCCCGTACACGAGCGCGAAAGCAGGCACGTCAGACGTGACCACGCTTCCCGCCCCCACGAAGGAGTGCTCGCCGACGTCATGCCCGCAGATCACGGTCGCATTGGCTCCGATGGTGGCCCCCCGCCGCACCAAAGTCGTGGACAGGTCCTGTGCCTGTTTCTTGAACGCGGCGCGGGGCGTGGGATCGTTCGTGAACACCACATTCGGACCGAGGAACACGTCGTCCTCAACCGTGACACCGTCCCACAAGAGAACGTTGTTCTTGACGGTGACACGGTTGCCGATCACGGTCCCAGACTCGACGAACACGTGATCGCAGATATTGCACCCCTCGCCGACGAGGGCCCCCTCCATAACATGGGCGAACGCCCACACGCGGGTTCCGGCTCCCACGGAGTCCGATTCACAAAGGGCCTTGGGGTGAATGAAGGGCGGTTCCATATGTGGTCAGCCGACCGCCCGCACGAGCTCGGTGATGACACGCTGCTGTTGTTCCTTGGTGATGCCGGGAGACAGCGGCAGGGACAGGATCTCGCGTGCTGCGGCCTCCGCCGTCGGGAAGTCTCCCTCCGAGTAGCCAAGCTGCCTGAAGGGCTCCTGGAGATGGATCGGCGTGGGATAGTGCACCGCCGCGCCAATCCCCACGTCATGGAGCTGGTGGAGTACTTCATCGCGGCGGGGTGTCCTAACGACATAGACGTACCAAACGTGTTCGTTCCCCGCGAGGGCCGGGACGGAGGCGATCTGCGGGTATTGCTTGAGAAGCTCGTCGTAAAAGCGAACCGCTTCCCGGCGCTCTTCGTTCCATCGCGCCAAGTGGCGAAGTTTGGTCAGCAGAACGGCGGCTTGCATCGGATCGAGGCGAGAGTTGAAGCCCACGAGGGGGTGAACGTTCTTGGAATCTCCACCGTGATTTCGCAATGCCCGAACCTGGTGAGCGAACTCGTTGGATTGGGTTAGGACCGCGCCTGCGTCCCCGTAGGCACCGAGGTTCTTGCTCGGATAGAAGCTCATGGCCGCGGCAATGCCGAAGCGACCGGCGGACAGTCCAAAGCGCGTTGCACCCTGAGCCTGCGCAGCGTCCTCGATCACGGTGACACCGGGACCAGCCGCCTCTTGAACAAGCTCGACCGGAGCGAGCTGTCCGAACAGATGCACGGGAATCACGGCTCTAGTTCTGTCGGTCACGGCACGCTCAACCTCTGCGGGATCGATCAACAACGTGCGCGCGTCGACATCGACGAAGACCGGCCGGGCCCCCATCCGCACCGCGGCGAACGCCGTTGCTACGAAGGAGTTAGTCGGCACGATCACGTCGTCGCCGGTACCCACACCGGCTGCGCGCAGGCACAACTCGACGGCATCGGTCCCATTCGCTACGGCAACGCAATGCCGGACCTCGCAGAATCCAGCAAACGCGTCTTCGAATCGGGCCACGATCGGCCCGCCGATGTAGGAACTCGACTCGATGATCTGCCGCCACTCTTTTGTGAGCTCCTCGGCGATCGCCCGGTGCTGATAGGGGAGATCGACCAGGGGGATATTGACATCTGCTTGCGTACTCACAACACGGAATCCTCGCGGCCGTGGGCCTCTGAAGAGCGCTGAAGC
>DATAPE010000138.1:0-1585 GCA_036265345.1 Actinomycetota bacterium | reverse complement strand
AACCACATGAGGATACGCCTGCACCTTTAAGCAGGGGTCAACGCGGATCCGGGCACCAGAACCACGTATCTACGAGACCCGAGTAAGCGCCCGGGGTCAATCGGTGATCTGAATCCGGCTGGCGCCGAAGGTGGGCACCGGGTTGCCGTCCTCGTCCTGCGCCCAGCTGTCTCGATGCTTGAGCCACGCGCGTAGGTTGGCGGTGTCCGCGTTGTCGAGGGCCTGTCTGGCAGCAGCTCCATCCAGAGTTTTGCCCCCCTTGACCACTTTTGTGTTGCTTCCCACGATCGCGACACCGTCGCCGCCGGCGAGCTTGACAGCGTCCTTCCTGAGGCCCTTGGGTACATCGCACACCTGCTCGATCTCGAGCGGGAGCTGATTGCCGTCGAGGCCGTCCACGGATGCCTTCAGGGTGATCGTGACCCCGTAGAAGCCGGCGCTGAAGCGCGGGGGTCCACCGTCACCACCTTTGCGGCGGGAGCTATCGAGTGCCCCTCGGACCTTGGCTTCCTGGTCGGCAATGCAACGCGCGCTTCCGCCGCCACCCGTTCCGCTTCTCACCCTGACCCGCTCGCAGTTCTTCAGCGCAGGCCGATCAGCGCGGTCGATGACGCAGACGTCCCTTCCTCGCCCGCCATTCACCACTCGGTCCGCCTTGCCGTCCACAGCGTTGAGGTGGTCCGCGCCGCTGCCGCCCACGAGCCGGTCCCTGCCCTCGGCCCCCGTGATGCGATCCCTGCCCTTGGACCCGATAAGCAGGTCGGCCCTCTGGCGGCCGTTGACTCGGTCGTCGCCGCCTCGAGCCGCGATCCGGTCCCGTGCGGCCGTGCCGACGATCACGTCGTCGCCTCCGGTTCCGAGAATCGTGTTCATGGCTGAGGCCTCGGTGGGCGCTGCGAGGAGCGCCACCAAGACGCTGACGACCACGAATCCGGGGCGAGATTTCATCCCCCTCCACTCCTGTTGCGACGTGTCGTGGTGGTTCGTGAGCGCGCTGCTCGGCGAGGCCGCCACCGACACCTCTTGGACCTTAACACCGCTCTCGACAGCTGCTACTGCGACAGCCCCGCGGCTTCCAGGGCCTGGGCACGAATGCCGCCAGCGACATCTACGAGCGCTCAGCCGGGACGACCAAAGTCGTCTCCGGCTGAGCGGTCCGGGACGCGTATAGAGTCCGCCCGGCCCGCCCGGCCCGCGCGGTCACGGAGGTAGGCCATGACTGAAATCGGACCCGTCCTGGGAAAGGAGAACCGATGGATATCTTCGAGGTCGAGCAGAAGGAGAAGCTGAGCCGTAAGGAGGTTGCAACGCGATTTCGACGGCTCGCCAACATGCTGGCCGGTGACGAGGAGGAGATCACCTTCGAGCGCGGAGGGATGAAGTTCTCCGTCAACGTCCCTGAGGAGGTCCAGCTCAAGGTCGAGCTCGAGGTGGAGACCGACGAGCGGGAGCTCGAGATCGAGCTGAAGTGGTGACTGTCATGTCGGCCATTCCGGCCCCTTTCAGTTCCTGGCTTCGCGCATAGCCGACTCGCGTTAGGAGGAGGGCGCGGCCCCATATCGGTGGCGGTGGACGACGGCTCCTG
>DATAPE010000137.1:0-2923 GCA_036265345.1 Actinomycetota bacterium | reverse complement strand
ACGATATCGACCTCGAGAGTGGTCAGGAATTGCGCGAACGCCGCGGTATGGATTATGTCGGGTAGAGATTGGCCTATACGATCCGATTGCTGTTTCAGATAGGTTCGGATGAATCTGGCGCTGGTGTCGGCGCGCTCCACCCCGACCAGAGTCACTTGATGCCCGCGGCTAAACAGTCCTTCAACCAACAGGTGGCACATCGATTCGATGCCGCCGTATCCCTCCGGCGGCAGCGCATACCAGGGCGGCGTGACAACGGCTATCCGGAGCGAGGAAGTCTGCGTCATTCCAAGGTCCGTCCCGATCCTCCGTTACGGCCGCGCATCACACTCTCTGGTGCACAAAGAGCCCGCCCACAGTAGTAGCAAACCAGGCCGGGTTGAGATGTGGCTGAGAATCCCCAAGACCACTTTCCACCACTGGGCTACGTCGAAACGCGACTTCTGAGCACGCAGAACTCGTTGCCCTCGGGATCGGCCATGACCACCCACGAGACTTTTCCCTGGCCAACATCGACGTGCGTCGCGCCGAGTTTCTCGAGCCGCTCCACCTCTTCTTGCTGATCTCGATCGGTCGGGTTCACGTCGATATGCAGCCGGTTCTTGACGACCTTCTCTTCCGGAACCTTGACAAAGGCGATAGTCGGGCCCGAGCCCGCAGGGCCCTGGAGGAAGACGATGTCATCTTCCATCTTCTTTTCGTAACCGAGGACCTCCGACCAGAATGTGGCAACAGTGTCGGGGTCCCGACAATCGACAGACAACTCCGTGAACTTGCTGGTCATTGTCGTACTCCTTTCGCAGATCTAAGCATCCAACAACCTTCGAACTTCACGCGCTATCGCTAGGTCTTCGCGGGCCGAAACGACCACGGCTCCAACCTGTGCTCCCGGGGGACTTATCAGGGAATCCGCCCGAGCGCCCTTGTTCACGGTGATGTCCACTGCGCAGCCCAGCCATTCCAGCGATGCGAGACAGCGCTCCCTGACGACCGTCGAGTTCTCGCCAACTCCTCCTGTGAACACGATGGCGTCGAGGCCATGCATCGCCGATGCCATGGCAGCGATCGCTGCACAAAGACGATGGAGGTAGACATCCAGAGCCACGGCCGCGTCGGCAGACTTGGCCAGCGTCACCTCCTTCATGTCTGCCGTCCCCGCGAGACCGAAAAGGCCGGACCGGTGCTCCAGGCCAGCGGAAACCTCTGCTGCGGAAAGTCCTTGGGATGTCTCCAACCACAAGATGAGACCGGGATCCACGGTCCCGGAGCGAGTCGCCATCACCAGGCCCTCGAGCGGAGTGAAACCCATCGTCGTGTCGACCGACGCGCCTCCCTTCACTGCAGCGAGCGACGCGCCGGCCCCCAGATGGCACGTCACTAACCGGAGGTCCTCGACGTTTCGCCCGAGAAGCTCAGCGGCGCGGCGAGACGCATACGAGTGAGACAGACCGTGGAAGCCGAACCGCCTCAGCCCCCATTTCTCCCGCCATTCGCGCGGCAGCGCGTAGGTGGCCGCGGCTGGCGGCAAGGTCGCATGGAAGGCCGTGTCGAAGCAGGCAACCGCCGGGACGCCGGGAAACAGCCGGCGGGTGGCGTCGATCGCTTCGAGGGCCGGCGGCAGGTGCAGGGGCGCAAGCTCGATCAGTTCCTCGAGCTGCTCGACCACGGCATCGTCGATGCGAACGCTCGACGTGAAGCGGGGGCCGCCGTGGACGATGCGATGACCGACTGCGTCCGGCGCGCCCCACTTCGAGACCACGGATTCCAGTTCGCCCGCATCTGAGACGTCTGCACTTTCGACCAAATCGTCGTCGTCGCCAAGCAGACGCAGCTTGAGGCCGCTGGAGCCTGCATTTACAACCAGGATCCGCATGACTTCCTTAGTGCGGCCAGGTCCAGTTGCTGATCTCGGGGTTGTCCTCACCATGTTCACGGGTGTAGAGGCGGGCGTTCATCCTCTTGTCGAGCATCTCCTGACGACAACGAGCGGCCGCATCTCCCAGCGCGGGAACACGGTCGATCACATCGAGCACAAGGTGAAAGCGGTCGAGGTCGTTCAGCATCACCATGTCGAACGGCGTTGTCGTGGTTCCCTCCTCCTTGTATCCACGGACGTGGATGTGGGGGTGAGCTGCCCGCCGGTAGGTCAGGCGATGGATCAGCCACGGATAGCCGTGGTAGGCGAAGATCACGGGGGTGTTCGGCGGGAACAATGCATCGAAGTGACGGTCCGAGAGGCCGTGTGGGTGCTCGGTCTCGGGCTGAAGCCGCATCAAGTCGACGACATTGACGAACCGCACCCTTAGATCTGGGAAGTACCGGCGCAATATGTCGGTGGCGGCTAACGCCTCGAGCGTGGGGATATCGCCGGCGCAGGCCATCACTACCTGCGGGTCGGCCCCTCGATCGTTGCTGGCCCAGTCCCAGATCCCGATCCCTCTCGCGCAATGGGCGATCGCCTCGTCCATCGTCAGATAGTCGAGCGACGGCTGCTTGCCGGCGACGATGACGTTGACGTAGTGGCGGCTCCTCAGGCAGTGGTCTGCCACCTCCAACAGGCAGTTCGCATCCGGCGGAAGGTAGACGCGCACGATCTCGGCCTTCTTGTTCACGACGTGATCGATAAATCCAGGATCTTGATGCGAGAACCCGTTGTGATCCTGACGCCACACGTGCGAGGTCAACAGATAGTTCAGCGACGCCAGCGGCTGGCGCCACGGGATGCCTCGGGTGACCTTCAGCCACTTGGCGTGCTGGTTGAACATCGAATCGACGATGTGGATGAAGGCCTCGTAACAAGAGAAGAAGCCGTGGCGTCCGGTCAAGAGGTAGCCCTCGAGCCATCCCTGGCACATGTGTTCGCTGAGGACCTCCCTCACGCGCCCGTCGGGTGACACGTGATCGTCGGTATCGAGGATGTCCG
>DATAPE010000136.1:0-2683 GCA_036265345.1 Actinomycetota bacterium | reverse complement strand
AAGGTTTTGGGCGCGTCATCGAGCTCGGGTCCGCGCGGCGTGCCGGAGCTGCCGTCGTAGCCGATCGCGCGATAGCCACGCAGACGCTTCTTGAACATCCGGGCGAGGATGGGGACGGCGCGGTCGACGTAGTCGTAGATGCGAACTTCGGTCTTCCCCGGGTGCAGGCGATGAAGGCGACCCGCATACTGCACCAGCGTGCCCTTCCACGAGACGGGCATCGCGAGGAAGAGCGTATCGAGCCTCGCGTCGTCGAATCCCTCACCGATGTAACGGCCAGTCGCAATGAGCAGTCGCGGCTCTCCGTCTGGGATGGACGCGAGGGTGGTCGCCACGGTGCGTCGCTCGGTCGGGGTCATCCCGCCGCGGAGGACGATGACGTGGCGGGCGGCGCTTTGAAGACCGGCGGCAAGGAACTCGAGATGGTCCTTGCGCTCGGTGAGCAGGATGGGAGAACGTCCCGCTGCCAACGCAGACCTCACGTCGTCCAGGATCAGACGGTTGCGACGCTCATCCGCCGCCAATTCGCCGTAGAGCGACTGGATGCGCTCCACGGACACCTCGCCATCGCGGCCAAATGCAGTCTCGCGAATGATCAGCCGGTGTTCGAAGGGCCGGCGGGCGGCTTGACTCCTCACATCGACGGCGAAGCGCACAGGTCCAAGCTGCATCTCGATGATTGGGTGAAGGCCATCTCTTCGGTGTGGCGTGGCGGTCAGGCCTGCGATGAAGCGTGCTTTGACCTCCCCGAGAACCCGCTCGAAGGATGCCGCCGGAATGTGGTGGCACTCGTCGACGATCACGTGGCCGTAGGTTGCCACGAGGTCGTCGACGTGATCCGAGCGCACTAGGCTCTGGATCATCGCCACGTCGATCCTCCCCGTGGCGGCATGCTTTCCAGCGCCGATCTGGCCGATGGCCTTGGGAGCGACTCCCAGGAACATGGATAGCTGGGCGATCCACTGATCGAGGAGCGGCTGCCGGTGGACCAGCACGAGCGTGTTTCGGGATCGTGCTGCGATCAGATATATTCCGATGACCGTCTTGCCGACGCCCGGCGGCGCCACGAGCACTCCAATGTCCTCGCGCCGAAGAGCGCGTGCTGCCGTCTTCTGCACCGCCGTAAGCCGCCCTTCGAACCTGACGTTCAAGGGCTGCCCTTCGTAGCGCTGGTCCTCGACGAGAAGGGCGCTGCCATGCTCGCGAAGAATCTGCTCCAGCTCAAATCGGCACCCGCGAGGCAAGGCAAGGTACTCGGTCAAATCCTCGGCACAGGCGATGACACGCGGGGTCAGCGCCGTTGAGAGACGGAGGCTCTGTTTCTTGTAGAACTCGGGGTTCTGGAATGCTGCAAGGCGCTTGATCTGGTTGAGATGGGTCGGCGCCAGTCCCCCTTTCGCCACGAAGAGGCGTTGGGCAAGGACCGCCCGCAGCTCTCGTGGAAGGGGCGCGCTGAACTGGATCGGCGGTTGCCCGGATGGCCGCCGCGTCCAGGGCTCCGAGCCATCGGTGTCGCTCGTGTCGCTGAGCCGGACACCGACCACCCGGCCTCTGCGCATCGCTTCGCGCGCAACGCTCTCCACGGTTGCCGCTTCGATGCACGGGTACTTGGAGAGGAACCGCCACTGGTCGGGGTGTGGCACGAACTGGTCGTCGACGAAGACCGTATGCCCCATCTGGCGCGGACCGTGCTGGAGCGGCAGGGCAATGAGATTGCCGAAGCCGCCGCGGGGCAGGGTGTCCTGGTTGGGGAAGAGGCGATCGTACGATCCCATGCTCAGCTGATGGCGGCGACTCATCGTCTCGGTGATGAGATAGCAGCCCAGCTGGCGTGCCGCTGACGCGGCCACCGGCGCCGAGAAGAAGAACCAGACATGGGCCCCGTTGCCGGAGCGTGATCGCTCGACGGCGGCAGGCAGGCCATGCGCGCGACAGGTCTCGGCGAAGGCTGCCACGTCGTCGGTCCACGACGCCTTGTCGAAGTCCGCCGCCAGGAGCCAACACGTGTCGTCGGTCAGGAGTGGGTAGACCCCGACAACGTGACGTCCCTGAAGGTGGTCGAGGATGACCTTGTCCTCGACCGGAAGGAAGGCCTGGTGCGGACACTCGCCACACTTCACTCGAGGCTTCTCGCAAACGCCCCGGATCCACTCGTTCCTGCACGCAGGGGCGTATCCTTTGCGGCCGGTCCTGGCGTTCGACCAGAACCTGGGGTAGATGTCGTGACGGCCTCGAAAGCGGGAGCGGAACCGCGCGACCTTTTCCAAGGCGGTCGAGGGCATTGGCGGTGAGGTCTCGACCGGCCCTTCGTCCGCCGCCAGGGTCGTCTTGAGTTCGGCTAGCCGTGCCTGGGCTTGACCGAGTTCTGTTTGGAGGTGAAGCAGGCGAGACTCTTCGCGGGCAATCGCGTCGCGCAGGGATCGTGGATCGACGGGTGGCCCCGGCATTGCCGGTGTCACTCTAGCACCGGCTCGCGGGCGAGGTCGCCCGGATGGCGGGGGCAAGGCCGAGCGCTTTCTCTGTGAGGGTACCCACGGGTGCCCGCGGGGAAGCTTAACTGGCACGCAGCCCAAGGACGGGGGCATGATCGAGCGTGAGGTAGGGATGAGGATCGACATCAACAAGCTGACCGAGGCAGAACTGATCGACCTGAACAACAGAATCGTTGCCCGTCTCCAGTTCT
>DATAPE010000135.1:0-1658 GCA_036265345.1 Actinomycetota bacterium | reverse complement strand
TCGAGTGAAGTGGCTGTCCGCTGATCTGCTCGAGCAGAATTCCGATCACGGTGTAGCCGGTGTCGGTGTAGCTGAAGCCCTCGCCGGGGCGAAAGTCCGGCTTGGAGCGCTCGGCCACGTGATCGACGAATTCGGCCGGATCCCAGGCGCGGTCTGGGTCCCGTCGTACGCGCGCGATGAAAGCCTCGTCCCCAAAATAATTTGGGAGGCCCGAGGTGTGCGCGAGCAGCTGGCGGGGCGTCGTTCGCGGCAAGTCCTCGAAGGAGCGCCAGCGATCGAGCAACTCCGAGTCCAACTGGCCATCGAGGGGATCATCCAAAACCAGCCTGCCCTCGTGAGCGAGCCGCACTGCGACGGCGGCGGTCACGTTCTTCGTGACGCTCGCGATCCGGAAGGCGTCGTCGGGCCGCAGGCTCCGGGATTCCTCACGGGCAAGGCGGCCTGCCGAGCCTGACCAGACGAGGCCCGCGCCAGGCGCCTCGATACTTGCGATCGCCCCGGGTGCGCCGGCGGAGATCTGGTTTTCGAGTGCGGCCTGAAGACGCGCGGATGCCGCCACAACCGGCAGCCTAGGTGCTCACTCCAACGTCTCGCTCGGGCGACCCGCCCGTCATTCGCTCACCTCGAAGCTGAACATCATCCCGCTCTCGTGGTGCTCGGCGATGTGGCAATGAGCCATCCACATGCCGGGATTGGTGACGTCCAGAAGGACGTCGACCGTCTCCCCGGTCCGGACCAAGACCGTGTCCTTCCAAACCAGGTTCGGCTCAAGCACGCCGTCGCGGGCCAGGATCAATAGCCGCCCGGCACCATGAACGTGGAAGGGGTGGTGCATCGGGTGATCGCCGGCCATCTCATTGAGAAGGCGGATCTTCACCTGGTCCCCGACGCGAAATTGCCAATCGATTTCCGCGTTCTCCTGGCCGGTATCTCGATCGATCAGCTTCCAGCGCATGTTGGCTGGAGTCGTCATTCGGTTGACCTCGACCATGTCGTCTTCCCACTCGATTCCGCCAGCGGCCTCGTGGTCATGGGCCCCGTTGTGCTCGTGGCCGTTGCCATGGGCGTGGTGCTCGTGGCCGCCGCCGGCCTGCTTGACCAGCTGCGCCGGCAAGAGCATCATCCCGCACTCAGGGCAATGCCCGGGCTCGCTGCTCACGACCTCGAGGTGCATCGGGCACGTGTAAGTCGCCTCAGTCGCGAGCAGCTTCATCCCGCACTGCGGACACTTACCCGGCTCCTGCTCGACGATCTCCGGGTGCATCGGGCAGGCGTAGACAACGGGCCCCTCGCCTTCAGGAGCACCCATATCCATCTCGGCGATGAACGCGAGTCGCTTGTCCGGCTCGGCCTCGAGATAGGACTCAATCCGCTCCCGCTCGGCCGCCATGTCGGCGTTGGTCCGTAGGCGCTCGAACTCGGGTTCCAGTGAGGGCTCGACACGCTCTTCGCTGACCTCAATCTGGGCCAGCGGATAGGTCCGCCCAGGGGTTCTGTGCTCCAAGGTGAGGTCACCCGCACGATCAAAGAGGACATCGACGACTACGCGCTCGGATGGAGCGACGATTACGTCTTCGACGAACTCCTCGTGCTCGACATGGCCGCTGTCGCCGCCGATCAGCTTCATCCGGGCTTCCGGCACGGCCACCCTGAAGACA
>DATAPE010000134.1:0-4411 GCA_036265345.1 Actinomycetota bacterium | reverse complement strand
GGAGCAGCAGGCAGTCTTCCGGCGGGCGCCGATCACCCGCCGGTAATGAGCCGGACGACGAAGTAGCCGCTGAACGCGCCGATGGCTAGCATGAGACCCAGGCCGCTGATGAAGAGAAGGTTCGCCTTCTGCCCGATCTTGGGTTCGTTCATCTCCAGGGCATCGAGGAGGTCGGCCAGAGCTTCCGATCGGAGGGATGACGGCGCCGCTGTATCGACCTCGGATGCGAGGGCAGAGATGTCGGGGGCGATCCCGAAGCGCCTGGTGGAAAAGGAAGCCAGCGCGACGACGAAGGAGGCGAACAGGAGCAGGGCAACCGTTACCCCGACCCAGGCCGGTGCCTCGAGCAGGGTCGATCCCCGCGTCAGGACGAGACCCGCGAGCACTGCATCCGCCCCCATCACGGCCCCCGCCTTGGTATCAAGGGCGTCTATCCAGCGCATCTGGGCGTCGAACGCCCGGGCTGCAGCGTCGAAGACGAAATCCGTCCCGGGGTGGCCAGAGAGGGTCGTCGTTTCCATGACCAGAATCTAGCGATGACCCCTGACAAAAACCCGGCCGGGACGGCCGGCGACGCAGTTTCCTCTACCATCAGATCTGCGCCTATTCCGCCTGGTTCATAGGAGATGATGTCGATGACTTCAGGAGCCGAGCTGGTCTCCCGCCACCGCAAGGTAATGCCCTCGTGGGTCGCGTTGTACTACGACGAGCCGATCGCGCTCGTGAAAGGCGAGGGCCGCAGGGTCTGGGACTCCGAGGGTAAGGAGTACCTGGATTTCTTCGGCGGGATCCTGACAACGATGTGCGGTCACTCGGTCCCCGAGATCATTGAGGCGGTGACGCGACAGACCGAGAAGCTGCTGCATAGCTCAACCCTCTATCTGATCGAGCCCCAGATTGAGCTGGCGGAGAAGATCGCCGGTCTGTCCCCGATCGAAGATGCCAAGGTCTTCTTCACCACTTCAGGCACGGAGGCCAACGACCTCGCGCTGCTTCTGGCCACGAGCTACCGGCGGTCAAACCAGGTGCTGGCGCTGCGGAACAGCTATCACGGACGCTCATTCGCGGCGATGTCGATCACCGGGAACCGATACTGGTCGGCGTCCAGCCTGTCCCCGGTGCAAACGAGCTTCGTCCATTCTGGATACCGCCTGCGCAGCCCCTTCGGGCATCTGCCGGACGCGGAGTTCATCCAGGCGTGCACCCAGGACCTGGTTGATGTGATCGAGACGATGACCTCGGGGGACGTCGCCGGGATGATCGCCGAGCCGATCCAGGGTGTGGGCGGTTTCTGCACGCCGCCCGACGGTTTCTTCACGCCGATGAAAGAAGTCCTCGACCGATTCGAGATCCTCTTCATCTCGGACGAGGTTCAGACCGGGTGGGGGAGAACAGGGGAGCATTTCTGGGGGATCGAAGCGCACGATGTGACCCCGGACATCATGACCTTCGCCAAGGGCATCGGGAATGGACTCTCGATCGGCGGCGTGGTGGCGCGCGCCGACATCATGGAGTCACTGAATGCGAACTCCATCTCGACGTTCGGTGGCAATCATCTGTCCACGATCGGAGCGCTCGCGACCCTGGACTATCTGCTCGAGCATGACTTGCAGAGCAATACTTTGAAGCAGGGAACACGGCTCATCACCGCTCTGCGCGACGCGACTGCGGACTCGGAAATGGTGGCGGAGGTCCGCGGCAAGGGCCTGATGATCGGGATCGAGCTGGTCGAGCCCGGCGGTCTGAAGCCACACCCGAAAGCTGCCGCCAAGGTTCTCGAAGAAGCCAAGGCCCGCGGTCTCCTCATCGGCAAAGGTGGTCTGTATGGCAACGTCGTGCGGATGGCCCCACCGATGTCGTTGACCTCTGATGAGACCGAGGAAGGTCTCGGGAAGCTGATCGAGTCGCTCAAAGCCGTCGAGGTGGCGTAAAAGGACGGCAAACCAGCTGATCGAGGGCACCGACCATGCGAGCGCGGGATCTGGGGATCGTCACCGGAGCCATCCCCACCGGAAGGTTCAACGCGATCACCGATGTCGCGGGGATACGGGTGGGGCAGACCACCCTGATCGAAGGCGAAGGGGAGCTCCGTGTCGGGCAGGGGCCGGTGCGCACCGGAGTGACCGTGATCATCCCTCATGACGGTCGCTACTGGGAGGAGCCTCTGTTCGCGGGGTGCCACCGTCTGAACGGCAATGGGGAGCTGACCGGCCTCGAATGGATCCGTGAGTCCGGGCTGTTGACGTCACCGATCGCGATAACTAACAGCCACAGTGTGGGCATCGTGCACGACGCTCTGATCCGCAGCGAAGTCAACCAACGGCCCGCGCAGCTGTTCTGGGGCATCCCGGTGGTAGGTGAGACTTGGGACGGAGTCCTCAACGACATCAACGGCTTCCATGTGACCGCCGAGCATGTGTTCGCGGCTCTCGACTCAGCGAGCGACGGCCCCGTCGCCGAAGGTGGGGTTGGCGGCGGCACCGGGATGATCTGCCACGGCTTCAAGGGAGGGACCGGCACTGCTTCTCGCGTTCTGCCCCGCGAGCAAGGTGGTTTCACGGTGGGAGTGCTCGTTCAGGCCAACCACGGACGGCGCGAGCGCTTCCGTGTGAATGGGGCGCCGGTGGGGGAGCGCATCCCTGCAGCGCTGGTTCCGGTCCCCGAGGCGCCGGAAGAGATGATCGCGCCGGGAGGGGGCTCCATCATCGCGGTGGTGGCGACCGACGCCCCCGTATCGCCAACTCAGTTGACGCGGCTGGCGCAGCGCGTCGGGCTGGGGATCGCCCGCTTGGGAGGCGTGGGGGAGAACACCAGCGGAGACATCTTCCTGGCGTTCTCCACCGCCAATAGGGGGATCCCACCCGCAGGTCTGGGGGCCGAGACACCGGTAAGCGTCCCGGTGGACATGCTGCTCGACACTTACATAACGAACCTGTTCGATGCCGTGGTCGAAGCTACCGAGGAAGCCATCCTCAACGCCCTCCTCGGCGCCGAAACCATGACGGGACGCGACGACATCACGGCGCATGCCCTCGACGGCCACGAACTGAAGAAGATCCTTGACGAGTTCGGTCTGTGACTAGCTTCTGTCAGGAGTTGCCGTAGCAAGTCACGCCCGAACCACATCCAAACAGCCCGTCACCGCTCATCTTGTTGGTGTGAATGGAGACGTTGGTCAGAACAAAGCCACGCTTGTCCTTCTTGGCGCGGATGCCCGACCCCTTGTTGCCGCCCAATGTGTTTCCGAGCACGCTGGCATTCTTGGAATCGATGATCCCTATGCCGCCGTGCCCCACCTCGTTGGCCATGTTGTTGTTCTGAACGACATTGTTGGAAATGACCGCGGGACCTTGCGAGATCTCGTAGTGGATGCCCGTACTCACGTTGTAGGTGACCCGATCCCCCGTCACTGTGAACGCGCCGCAACCGTTGTCGCACCAGATGCCGTTCCCGTAGTTGTGGTCTACCGAAGAGCCGGTCACGGTTAGGGTTGTCGCGGACTTGACACCAGCAGACACGCCGTCCATGGCCCCGTGAACGGCGCCGTTATGGTCGAGACGAGAACCCGTGATCGTCAGTCCGTTGATCGACGCGATCCCGGTGCGTCCGTTCGAATAAACGTGCACGTTGGTGACTCTCACGTTGATGCCTCCATGGATGCCGTCACCAGTCGCGCCGCAGTTTCGAAGCGGGCATGCGTTCACGGCCCCCGAGACCGCCAGGTTCGTGTAGGTGACTCCATGGGCACTTCCCGCATTGAAGATGACCTGCAGCTTGCTGGTGGTGATCAAGACGGCGTCACGGCTTGTGCCCGTTCCGAGGAAGTGATCGTTGTCCTTGGGCCTGATCGTGGCCGACGGATGGTAGGTGCCGGGGGCAAAGCAGAAGGAGGTCCCGGTACCCGCATTATTGATGATGGCGGCGATATTGTCGCTGGGCCGAAGAGCTTTGCCGCTGCAGCTGGCGTTCGCATAGGTGTTCGACAGCGCGGGGGCGATCATCACCACCACAGAAGCAACGATGAACACCCGGCGGGCTAAACGGGCTCCCAGGTTTTTCCTTCCTACGGATCCTCGGAACCTGCGGGCAACGTTCATCCCCACCCCCTTCGCTTCGCTATCGATAGCGGCATTCGGCATCCGGCAGACGGTGCCAGGGATGCGATGGGCTTCCTAGCTGTACGAGCACAAAAAGAATCCGTCCCGATTTGTCACTCACGGATAGAGCGAGGGACGCGGGTTACTGATAAAAGGCCGCCGAGCCGCCGGCCGGCAAGGTTGGGTCAGCCGTACTTATGCCGTTGTTTCGTTCCGCATGAGTGGAACCCGGAGCGTGAAAGACGCTCCACCTGACTCCCGATTCTCCGCCGATACCGAACCCCCGTGGATGGTCGCAACTGCAGACACGATGG
>DATAPE010000133.1:0-9686 GCA_036265345.1 Actinomycetota bacterium | reverse complement strand
ACGCGGTTAGCCCGCTACGAGGCGGGACCCCGGGCCCCGCGATCCCAAAGATCCCATCCATATGGTGGAAGCCACGAGGAAGCTCCCGGTAGTCGGTAAGCACGTTGGCGGAGAAAAGCCCGTCGGAAAGCTCGTACGAGTAATCCCTGCACACCGGGAACAGGTCGGGAGCGTTGTGCGCTTCCGGTCCGTACATGACATCTTCACGCTTGTGCATCCGGGTAAGGACGGGGCCATGGTCGTCCGGATCGACGAGCGACCCGAAACGCTCCAAGATCTCGCCGCGCACCCGCTCATAGCGGGCCTGCGAAACGGTCCCCTCTCGTTCGCGTCCCTCCAGGTTGATGTAGATGCCCTGCTGCGGGTTGGGGGCCGAGAAGGCCGAGGTGTTGGCCCAATCGATGCGGGCATGGGCCGCCCCCTTGGCGCGACGCCAGACCGTTCTCGGGACCACCTTCTTGGCCTTGCGCGCCACTCTGCGCAAGCCCGCCGACTGCGCGACCGCACCTGCGCCGCCAACGTTGAGAAGGCCCCACTCCTTCAAAGCGAGGTTCACGTTGACCACCTTGTCCTTCGGCCCAAAACCGTGGTCCGACATCGTGACGACGAAGCCGTCGTCCCCCGACCAAGCAACGAGGTCTCCGATGACCGCATCCATCTCGTCGAAGAATTCCCACACGCGCTGACGGATCGATGCTGCCTCGGGACGATCGAAGTGCTCGCACCGCGGATCGATGTACTTGTAATGACAGTGCATCAGCCGGTCGGGGGCCTCGAGCACTACGAACAGGAGCGGAACATCCCCCTGGCGGTCGAGCAACACCTCGAGCGCCTTCCGCTTCTGCGCCAGGTTTCTAGACAGCCGTTCGATGATCGCAGTCGATTTCCAGTCTTCGTCGTAGTTGACCTCGATGTCGATCTCGTATGCACCAACCGCGCTGCGGATCGTGTCGCGGAGGGACTCTGGATATGTGAACCTCTCGGGCGTCTCGCCACCGCCCTCCGGAGTCAGCATCCCGGACACCGCGAACCCCTCCACCGCGGGTGCGGGATAGGTCATGGGGATGTTGAACAGACCGATGGGCATGCCCTGCGCGTTCGCCGCATTCCACAATGCCGGTGCAGTGACACGATCGAGACGGACCAAACCCTTGGGCTCCTGCGCGTGCCCGAGCATGAATCCGAAGATGCCGTGCTTTCCGGGATTCACGCCAGTGAAGATCGACGTCCAACCGGGCGGCGTGTACGGGGGCACGGTAGAGGTCAGGATCCCGGACGCGCCGCGATCGAGCAACGTCTTGAGGCGCGGCATATGGCCGGCGTCGAATGCGGGATCCAGAACGTTGTAAGTGGCTCCGTCGAGACCGAGCATCAGAACCTTGGCGGTCACCGGCGCACCCGCCGCGCCACCGTCACGGCGACCCCGGCCCCCAGCATCACGGAGCCGATGGCGAGGCACGGCACCACCCAGCCAAACAGAGGCCCGATCACGAAGGCGATCCCGGCAGCGTCGGGAGCCCCGGGAGTGGGGAGCAGGCGATGCCCCGCGAGCCACTGCGACCAGCGGCTGCCGACGCGGGTAGCGGCGTCTCCTCTGGTCCCTCCGGAGATCAACCCGAAGTAGAAGGCGAGGAATCCGTACACGACCGCCCAAAAGAAACGACCGTCGGCGCCGTTGGGAGAGGCGACCTTCCAGAGATAGACCGCGAGACCGAGCGACGCGCTCGCCCGCCGTGCCCCGTCGGCGATCTGATCGAGCGTTATGCCCTCAGGGCTGATGGTCCCCAGCGCTCGCGCCACCTTGCCGTCGACACAATCGAGAAGGAACGACACGTAGAACAACACCGCGCCGACGACGAGCCCGCTGCGCGAGCCCCAGGCGAACGCGACTCCAACGGGAAGCCCTAACACCGCCGACACCCAGGTGACCTGGTCGGCGGTCAGCAAACGCCGGTCCGCGACGAACCGCGCTATCGGCACCGCGAGCGGATCCACGAGCAGCACCGTCCACCAGTAGTCGCGCTTCTTGGCCCCCTCGGGCAACGCTTCCACCATGGTCACCGGACCACGCCCGGGCTCCCGCTGCCTTCCACCGCGGGATCGACGAGGCCCTTGCCGTGCGCCTGCTCCCATGCGCCCACGATCCAGCCGGTCACGAGACCGTGGTCGCGATACCTGACCGCGCGCCCGATGTTCAAGAAGAACAGCCCGACCAGCCCCCACCACAGCGCGATCCGGTGAGGCGCGTCTTGCGGCATGTTCTTGCGGTGGAGATAGAACTGATTGCCGAGATTCATCCGTTGCAGCTCGAACGCTGGCATCCGTGAGGTCTGCGTCTTGAAGTGCTCGCATTTCGCCTTCGGCGTTTGCACCAGGACGTAGCGGCGCGACACCCGATACGTGAAGTCGATGTCCTCCTTGTGGCCGTAGCCGGCGAGGTTCTCGTCGAACCGCTCGTGGTCGAACACCTCGCGGCGGAACGACATGAAGTAACCGACGAAGCAATCGACCTTGCGCACCGAGGCCGATTCGGACACCCCCTCGATCCAGAAACCCGGCTTCAATCTGCCCGACGCCTCGGGCCACCAGCCGCCGATGCCGAACAGCTTCCTCCACCACACCGCGGGTCTCGGCGGCTTCGACGCGGTGATGGCGGAGGCTCGCACGCCGCCGAGCTCTGGCCCCCACCGAGCGAACTCCTTGAGACACTCGGCGTGGCACTCCGGTGCCAGATACACGTCATCGTCGATGAGGAACACAGGGTCTCCCGTGGTGCGATCGAGCCCAAGATTGCGCTGCACCGTGAGGCCCCGCGGCGCCGGATTGACGTAGTCGAGAGCGAGCCCGGCCCGCGTACACAGCGACTGGATCTGGGTGCGGGCCGGGGTGGAGTCGCTCGAATCGACGATGCACAACTCCGCGGGCAGAACGGTCTGATCGACCAGGCTCTCGACGGTCTTCAACAGCTCCGCGGGCCGGTTCCGCGTGGCGATGATGAAGGTGGATCCGGACGGGCTTTCCGTGGTCGTCACCGGTCGCCCTTCGCAGACCATCGCTCTCGGAGCGCCCGCCACAGGAACGCGGGGTTGCCGACGACATAGCGCCGCCACAGGCGCGCCGGCTCCAGCACCAGCCGGTAGAGCCATTCCAGGCCGGTCCGATTCATCCACCCGGGCGCGCGTGGGATCGCGCGTGCCTGGAAGTCGAAGAACGCACCGACCCCGGCCCCCACGCGCGCTCCCGTCTTGTCCAGGTAGCGGTCCAGCCACACCTCCTGTCTTGGGTTCCCGAGTCCCACGAGAAGGAGAGCTGCTCCGCTGTCGCGGATCGCTTGCAGCAACTCTTCGGTACTGGCAGACGAATATCCGTCGCGAACGCCCACGATCTCGAGCCCGGGGATCTCCCGCCGGAGCTCCGCCGCGGCCCGCTCCGCGACACCGGGGCGCGCGCCGTAGAAGAAGACGCTCCATCCCTTCTCCGCGGCGCGGTTGAGCAGCAGAGGAGTGAAGTAATTGCCGTTGAGGTCCTGCGGAAAGGGCGCCCCCAGGATCACCGCACCCATCATCACGCCTTTCCCATCGTTGAGCACGAGGTCCGAGTGATCGAGCACGACGCGATAAGAAGGATCGGCGTGGGCGAGGTTGGCGGTGTGAGCGTTGGCGTACACCACGAACACGGGGGGGTCGGATCCGGCCAGCTCCTCGATCCGATCCAGAGCCGAACCGGCGTCAAGGCGCGCGAAATCGATACCGAACATCACTCTTCCGGAACCATCTCGAAGCACGGCGGCAGTATGCCAGGGAAGCAAAACTGCCCCGTTTAGAGTGAGCGCCCTCATGGACAGCCCCCCACGTATCGTCATCATCGGTGCCGGGCCCTGCGGACTGGGGTGCGCCCGCGAGCTTGCCAGGCTTGGACACGAGAACTGGGTTCTCTGCGAGCGGTCGAGCCACCCCGGGGGACACGCGGCCTCACACCTCGATCCGCAGGGATTCACCTGGGACGAGGGCGGCCACGTCGTGTTCAGTCATTACCAGGAGTTCGACCGTCTCCTGGAGGAAGTGATGGGCGACGAGGTCTTCTTCCACGAACGCTCCTCCTATATCCGCTTCGACGACAGGTGGGTCCCCTACCCGTTCCAGAACAACCTGCGCCATCTCCCCCCGGAACCCGCCTTCGAATGCCTGGTCGGGTTGATCGAGGCTCCCGGCGGGAACCCGTCTTCCGATTTTGGCACTTGGATGGAAGCAACCTTCGGCACCGGAATCACGAAGCACTTCATGCGCCCGTACAACTTCAAGGTATGGGCGACTCCTGCCGAACGCATGCAGTCGCACTGGATCGGCGAACGGGTCAGCGTCGTCGATTACAAGGGTGCTCTGCGAACCGTGATCTTCGGAGACGACGATGTGGCGTGGGGGCCTAACAACACTTTCATGTTCCCCGCATACGGCGGGACCGGCGAGATCTACCGCCGCGTCGCCCAGCGGCTCGGGGGCCGCATCATGTTCAACCGCGCGGTCGCCGAGGTCGATCCCGAAGCGCGCACCGTCACCTTCACCGACGGGACGCAGGAGAGCTACGACTACCTGGTCTCGACCATGCCTCTGGACGTCCTGGTCAAGAGCCTCGCAAAGCCCCCGGCCTCCGTGCGAGCAGCCGCGGACGATCTCGAGCACAACGGCGCGTTCATCGTCGGGATCGGCTACGAAACGCCCCTGAAAGACGACAAATCGTGGCTCTATTTCCCGCAGGACAACACACCTTTCTACCGCGCCACGAACTTCGCCAAGTACTCCGCGGCGAATGTGCCCGACGCGGACACCTCTCGCTACTGTGCATACATGACCGAGATCTCGTACTCGCCTTACAAACCCGAGCCGCGAGAGGGCCTCGAAGAGAGGGTTGAGGCGGGTCTACGAGCGGCAGGCGTCGTCGAAGGGGAGCCTTCGGTCGTGTCCATGCACGTGATCGACAGCGAGTACGCCTACCCCGTGCCGACCTTGAAGCGCGACGACGCTCTAGGCGTCATCCAGCCGTGGCTGATGGACCAGAACATCCTGTCGCGGGGTCGGTTCGGCTCGTGGCAGTACGAGATCGGCAACATGGATCACGCCGTGAAGATGGGGTTGGACGCGGCCCGGCTGATCGTCGAGAAGACCCCTGAGGAAGTGTGGACGCCGTGAGCGGACGCCCCAACCTGTTCTTCCTGGCGATCGACTCGCTGCGAGCCGATGCGGTATTCGGTGATCGCGTCTCGACGCCGAACTTCGATTCCTTTGCGGCGAAGGGGGCCGCCTTCACGCAGTGCGTCTGCACCACCACCACGACCACGCCATCGTTCTCGTCGATCCTCACCGGTTGCTATCCCCCCAAGCACGGCGTGCGCGGCTTGCAGGGCTATTCGCTCACGCCTTCGCTCACCACGATGGCGGAGTTGTTCGCGGGGGCCGGCTATCACACCGTCGCGGAAGTCACGGGGCCCTTGCTCCCCCAGACGGGCGTGCTGCGCGGCTTCGCCGAAGCCCACCACCGACAGGCTTACAGGGTTCCGTTCTTCAACTGGCGAGACGATGTCATCGCGAAGATGCACGGGTTCACCGAGCCGTGGTTCATGCTGCTGCACATCTGGGAGGTGCACCGCCCGTACCGGTCGCCCCCAACTTTCGAGAAACGCAAGGACCGCGCCGGCTACGAAGCGGCGGTGTCGGCGACCGACGACTGGCTCGGCCCCGTCTTCGAAGCCGCCGGCGACAACACCATCGTGGCGATCACCGGCGACCACGGGGAGGACTACCCGGACTCCGACCGAGCCCTCCAGATGCTGCGCGTGGCCCGGAAAGCGCGGCGCACCCTCAAGGTCTCCAAGTGGTCGGCGGCCCTGGACGACCGCTTTGCCGCCCTGGAGATAGGCCATGGGTTTGGCCTCTTTGAGCAACTCGTGCGGGTTCCCCTGATCCTGTCCGGACCAGGGGTGGGCACGGCGCGGGTCGGCGACCAGGTTCGCCACGTCGACCTGCTGCCCACGTTCGCCGACCTCTGCGGTCTCGCGGCTCCCGGAGGTATCGACGGGCGCTCCCTTCGCCCTCTGATCGAGGGCTCATCACTCCCAGAGGAGCCCGCCTACATGGAGGCGGTTGGCGTCAAGCTGGGCGGCAAGCGGATCGTCGGAGCGCGAACCCCCGAATGGAAGCTGCTGAAGCCCGCAGAAGGTGGCCGGCCCTCGCTCTACCGGCTGAACGGCGGAGCTCCACCGGACGAGAAACGCAACCGGTACGCGAACCACCCGGAGATCGCCGCGCGACTGGAGGCGTTCGTGGGACGGATAGCGGCCTCCGAGCGCGCGCCCGGCCACGACGAAACGGCAGGCTCCGGGATGACCACCGAAGAGGAGGCGGTCGTCGAGCAGCACCTGCGCGACCTCGGCTACCTATGACGGACACGGCCCCCTTCTTCATAGTGGCCTCTGCACGTTCGGGAACCACGATGCTGCGCCTCATCCTCAACCGCCACCCGCGCATCGCGGTGCCGCCCGAGTCGCGCTTCATCACCGAGCTGTGGGAAGGATCCAATGAAGTCGAATCCGAAGGCTTCCTGAGAAGGCTGGCTGCGCACGAGCGGTTCGCGGCGTGGGATCTATCGATCGAAGCAGTACGCGCGGAGATTGGAGACCGGCGGTGGCTCAGCTACCACGACGCGATCGCTGCTACCTACCGCGCGTACGCACGCTCCAAGGGCAAGGACATGTGGGGAGACAAGACCCCTCGCTACGTCGAGCACATCCCCTTCCTCGCGTCGCTCTTTCCCACGGCGCGCTTCATCCACCTCGTACGCGATGGAAGAGACGTGGCTCTGTCCTATGCAGACGTTTCCTTCGGACCGAAAACGGTCTCCAGGTCGGCGCATCTGTGGGCCAAGAGAGTGTCGGCAGGTATGCGTGAGGGCCGCGCGATGGGGCCGGAGCGTTACACCGAAGTCCGCTACGAGAAGCTGGTCGAGGATCCCGAACGCGAGCTGAAAGAGCTGTGCAGGTTTCTCGGGGTCGCCTTCGAACCCGTGATGCTCCATGGCGCCGGTCCCGACGAGGACTACGTGCTCTCGCGCGCTGCCGCTTACAACCCGCACGTCACGGACAAACCCAAGATGGGAGTGAGGGAGTGGCGGAGGACGATGCCCGCCCGCCACGTCGAGATGTTCGAAGCCGTTGCAGGCGGCGTCCTGTCCGAGCTCGGCTATCCCCGTCTCTACCCGAGCCCGGGCCTCGTGGCTCGCACGGAGGCGTACCTCGGGGGCCGCGGGATACCTATCGGCCGCTTCGCTTCGAGAAGCCGGCGGATCATCGCGAAAGTGACCGGCAAACAGAGCTCGCGTCCATCACCCTAGGAACGACAATCGCACCCTCCGATGCGGATTGTCGGGGTTCAGGTCGACCAGTACGACGCTCTGCCAGGTTCCCAGCGCGAGCCTCCCCCTCGTCACGGGGATCGTGATCGACGGCGCCACGATCGCAGGCAGAACATGGTCGGCGCCGTGACCGTGGGAGCCGTGGCGGTGCACCCAGCGGTCGTCCCGCGGCAGCAGCCGGCCGAGTGTCTCCTCGAGATCGGCTTCCGACCCCGACCCCGCCTCCATCACGGCCAGGCCGGCGGTCGCGTGCGGTACGAAAACGTTAAGCAAGCCGTCATCGTCCTGCTCCACAAACCGCACCAAGCGGTCGGTGAGGTCCACGAAGTGGGCGCTCGCAGTGTCCAGCTCGATCTCCGTGGACCTCATCTCTAGACCTCGTACCCCAGCTCTCTCATCGTCGGCTCGATCAGCCACAGTACCGAGTCGATCTCGTGCGGGTTCTCCCGGCGCCACTTACCTGGCTCCGGCGCGGTCACCACGTTGATCGGCGTGGACCGTATCGCCGCGGCTCTCTCCCGGACCTTGTCTTCGTAGGGCAGTCCCAGCGCGTCGAGCACTCGAGCGATCTCGGACTCGGGGTGGTCTACGAGGTCCTCGTAACGCACCTCGATCCAGCGGTCCTTGATGATGGCCCCCGAAGCTTCCATCGCGCCGCGGTTCGAGGCCACCCATTGCTTGGCGCATACGAGCTCCAGGGGCCCGGCCGCGTCCTGCCGCCAGCCCGGATAGAGCACGAATTTCCACCACTGTGGATCGACACCAGGTATCGAATGCGGCTCCGGCAAGCGGTACGTGCGGTAGCGCGGGGTACGCCACGCGTTGATCAGCGAATTCACGTTGTCCCGGCCGTCACGCTTGAGAAAGAGATACGACGCGTCCGGAAACAACGCTTCAACGAAGGGGACGCGCAGCGAGTTCCTGGGTGTCTTGTCGAGGAGGCGCCGTTTTCCTCCCACCGCCAGGAAGAAGCGGCGCCGGATCCGAGCTGCTGCCGCCGCGGTGACGTCACCGGCCCCCAGTTCGTTGGACTCCCACCCGCGCATTGCAGGGTGATAATCCGCCTCCCACACTTCGTGCGCTTCGCCCGGCCAGTTGGCGACGAGGCTCGATGCTCGCAAGATCGAATACAGCAGCGATGTACCGGAGCGCGGCGCCCCGATGATGAAGATCGGTCGTTCGAGATCTCCGCCCGCGAGCAAGCCCGGCAGATGCGAAAGCTGCCGCAACCGGAAGGCCGCCCGGCGCGCGCGCAGGCGAAGCGAGGGGTCGAAGTCGGTGCGAAGGCTCTTGCGAAGCTGCCTGGTGCTCACCGCCCGGCTCTCTTGAGCGCGCGTGCTCGGAGGCGATCCCACACGAATCGCTCCTCGTCATCGAGACCGAACAGCAGCAGAGCTCCAACGTAGACGGCTCCCGCAAGCGCCAGACCGGCAAGCTCGATGAGAGTGCCGCGGCCCGTGACCGCGCGCCATGCAACGAGCACCCCGGCGCCCGCCGCGGTCGCCATCACCGGTTTGAGGAACGACCGGCCGAACGGTTGTACACCTACCAGAAGCTTCGCCTCGAGGACCCTGGCCAGGTTCACAAGTGTGGTGACGACAGCGTCGACCACGGCCATCCCGATCGCTCCGTGCTGAGGGACCACCGCGAGGCCGATCGCCAGATAAGCGCCTGCGGCGACGAGCGAGTTCACGAAGTTCACTCCCGGGCGGCCGGTCATCGAGAGCACGTACCCGGTGGGGCCGGTACCCGAATAGAAGATATTGCCGGCGGCCAGGATCGCCACCACGGCCGGTGCGTCGGTGCCCGCGTACTTCGAGCCGCCGAACAGCTTCACGAAGACGTCCGGTTCCACGATCAACGCGGCGTAGATCGGGAAGGAGAAGGTACCGACCCAGCGCGTGATCGTCTTGTACAGCGAATCCAGCGTTGTCAGATCGCGCTTCTCGTAGAGGTCGGAGACGACTGGGGCCCAGATGTTCACGATGCCGGAGAGGAAGATGCCCGCCGGCCCCTGGAGGGCTAGAGCAACTCCGAAGAACGCAACTTGCAGGTTTGTCGAGCGTATGCCCAGGATGATGATGCCGAGGCCGAGGGACTGGATGCCCAGCAACGACGCGCCGAGTTGCGGCAGAGCGAACCGCACCATCCTGGCGGGTTGTGGGCGCGGCTTCGCCGCCCTCTCGTCATCGGTCAGGATCTTTCGGTAATACCAGGCCCCCGCCAGCGCGCCGATCGCGGTGCTCACCACCAAACTCGCCACCAGGCCCGCGACCGCGAAC
>DATAPE010000132.1:0-9233 GCA_036265345.1 Actinomycetota bacterium | reverse complement strand
TCGGCACGCTTTCGTCGAGCCGATCTTCTCATCGCCCAGTGGTTCCTGGATCGGGCCCATATCTGTATAGACGGCCGGCTTGATAGAAAGTCATCGCGACGATCTTTCTGCGAGACCGCTCCGCAGGCGCCTAAAGGCCCAGCCAGGCGGTGTCGATGACCAAAGTGATGAGACATCTATCGCTAGCAGAACCCCAGGAGGGCTCTTCGTCGCGCAATGGCCTGATCCAGTATGTCGAGAGGAACGATAGATCCCTCTCGGAGGTCCTGATGGACCTGGAGCCCATGCAGGAGGCGATCGACCTTCGCGACCTCTATGCCGGTCTCGCCCGGTCAGTCGTAAACGCGGTTCGGGCCGATGCCTGTTTGATCTCGATCCTGGATGAGGACGGCGAGACGCTGCGAGATGTATCGGCCAGCGTGGTCCCCCCGGCTCACCTGAACGACATCGCCGACAAATACATGCTTGACGATTACCCATTGACACGCGCCGTAATCGACACCAAACAGAGCGCGACGGTTTCTCTCTCCGATCCCACCGCCGACTCATCAGAAACAGACTTCTTACGGGAGCTGGGGTACTCGCACGTCATCCTTTGCTGTCTCGTCATCGACGGGAAGGCGATCGGCATCGTCGAGGCCTATCGACTCGACGAGCATCCCTTCAGGGGAGAAGACCCCCGCCAGATCGAAGTCCTGGCAAGGTTCGCGATGAACTCATCTTCGAACATCATGTGGGCCTCCAAGCTCGAGTCGCACTACACCAGAACGATCGAAACTCTGGTATCGGCCTTGGAAGCCCGCAACCCGGATACCAACGCCCACGCAAAGAGGATCCCGGACCTCGCTCTGGGCCTTGCTTCAGCGATGCATCTGTCGCCGGATTTCCGTCGCTCGTTGCGACTCGGCTCGATCCTGCACGACGTGGGCAAGATCGGCGTTCCGGATTCGATCCTGCTGAAGCCTTCCGCGCTGTCCGCCTCTGAGTGGGAAATCATGCGCCAACACCCAATCATCGGCGAGCAGATGCTGCGGCCGATCGAATTCCTCCTGCCCGCGCTACCCATCGTGCGTAACCATCACGAACGCTGGGACGGCGCCGGCTATCCCGACGGCCTCGCCAAGGAGGACATCCCCCTCGGAGCCAGGATGGTGGCCGTATGCGATACCTTCGACGCGATGGTCTCGGACCGGCCCTACCGAGCCGGATCCTCCATCGCCACCGCAGTGGAAGAGATACTTCGATGTGCCGGCTCTCAGTTCGACCCGATGTGCGCCGAGCTTCTGGTGGACGTGGTGACTAAGGTCGGCGATCTGGATCTGGACGAGAAACTCGTCCGTTACGCCACTTAGACCGGCGCCCGGAAGCAGGTGCTTACCCCACCTCAGCGCGTGATGTGGGTTCCACTGTCGGTGCGGCCCTCACCCTTGCTTCCTGGCGGTGAAACGCCACAATCAAGGCCATGGGCAGGACGACTTCGCCTGTAGAGCCGCAAGGCCATCGTCAGCAAGTAGCGGCATGGCTTGCGTGGGGGCTGCTCGGCGTGACCGGCGTACTGCTTGTCTTGGCCACCATCCCGGAGCTCGGGGCGAATCTCGGGTGGACATCGTTCGGTTCCATCCCTGTGACGTTCGGATTCGCGCTGGTCGGAGCTTTGGTTGCCGCCCGGACGTCGAATCGAGTGGGTTGGCTGTTCCTCGCAGAGGGCCTGGCCATCGCTTACAGCACCGTTTCGCACAACTACGCTGCTCGAGCCGGGGGGACTCCGCTTCCCGGAGCAGCGTGGATCGGCTGGAGTTTGACGATCGCACTCACGACGATCTTCCCCACGCTGGTGCTGGCGTTGCTGCTGTTCCCCGACGGCCGGCTTGCCTCGGGGCGGTGGCGGCCCATCGCTTGGATCACGATCGGCGCCGGCCTGGTGGCAATGACCTCTAATGCAGTCGCCGACGTCAACTTCTCCAACAACTTCCCTCACCTGGCAGATCCGGTCACCTTGGTCCCGGGCGCTCGGCTCAACGGCATCTTCAATGGCGCGTTGGCTCTGGACAGTCTGCTCTTGGTTGCCGCGGCAGGGTCTCTGCTTGTGCGGCTCGTTCGGTCTGAAGGCGACCAAAGGCTGCAACTCAAGTGGGTCGTGTACGCCACCGCTCTTGCAACCGTCGCCATATTTGTTGCGACCTTCGTGCTGCCGGATCCGGGGGCGGCCTTCGGTCTCTTTGCTCCATTGATCCCTGTGGCAGCGGGCGTCGCCATCTTCAAATACCGCCTGTATGACATCGATGTGGTCATCAACAAGACCTTGGTATTCGGAGCACTTGCAGCCTTCATCACCGCGGTCTATGTGGTAATCGTCGCCGGCATCGGAACGGTGGTCGGGCGGGGACAGAAGCCCAACCTGGGTCTATCCATCCTCGCCACCACGCTGGTGGCCGTGGGTTTCCAGCCCGTCAGAAACAGAGTTCAGCGGCTCGCCAACCGCCTCGTCTATGGCCATAGAGCTACGCCCTACGAAGTGCTGTCTGAATTCTCCTCACGGATGGCAGGAGGCTACGAAAGCGATGATCTCCTCCCCCGGATGGCAAGGATCCTCGGAGAGGGCACGGGCGCGCAGACCGCTCTGGTGTGGTTGAAGGTCGGAGATCAACTTCGCTCCGAAGCCACTTGGCCCCCGCGCGAGGATCGCCTTACCGTTGCTGTAAAGAATGGAGCGCTTCCCGGCCTACCCGAGGCGTCACTCGCGCTTCCCGTCGTGCATAGAGGGGAGTTGTTGGGGGCCCTGTCGCTGACCAAGCCGCCCGGGGAACGTCTTACTCCGACGGAGGAAAAGCTGGCCGGAGATCTTGCCTCCGGCGCCGGCCTGGTCCTCCGCAACGTCCGTCTCACCGAAGAGCTGTTGGCGCGCCTGGAAGATCTCCGTGCGTCGCGCCAGCGATTAGTTGTGGCTCAAGACGTCGAGCGCCGCAGGCTCGAACGCAACATCCACGACGGAGCCCAGCAACAGCTTGTAGCGCTGGCTTTGAAGGTGCGGCTCGCCCGCCGGCTGACCGGCGAGGACCCGCCCAAAGCAAACCAGCTTCTCGAGGAGAGCGAGCAGGGGCTCACCGAAGCGCTCGAGGATCTGCGCGACCTCGCCCGCGGGATCTATCCACCGCTCCTCGCCGACCAGGGCTTGGTGATGGCGCTTCAGGCCCAGGCGCGCAGGGCCCCCCTGGCAGTCGAGATCGAGGAAGACTCGATCTCCCGCTATCCGCAGGAGACGGAAGCCTGTGTCTACTTCTGCGTGTTGGAAGCTCTACAGAACGCAGCCAAGTACTCCCAGGCAAAACGTGTAACGGTGCGGCTGGCGTGCGATGACGCCGCGCTCCGATTCGCCATCACCGATGACGGCGTGGGCTTCGACCCTCAGGGCCGAGGCTATGGGACGGGCTTGCAGGGGATGTCGGATCGGCTGGCGGCGGAAGGCGGCGAGCTCCGGGTCGAATCCGCCCCCGGCCGAGGCACCACCATCACGGGGTATCTGCCGCTGCAAAGTGCGTGAGAGGCATACTTTGCCAGAAATTTCTTGGTAACTCCCTCACAATAACGAGGGCTGCTCTTTCGCCGCCTGCCAGCTAGTCACCGCCAGTTTGCTCTGCTTATGGTCTCGGATGGCCCATTTCTGCGTCGCTGATGCCCACCGAACCAGGGCTCCCCTGGAAGGTTGTCACCGAAGGAGGTCTGTCATGAAGACCCGAGCCCGAGGATGCGCGGCGGGAGTATTCGCAGGTGCGATGCTGGCGTACCTAGTGGTCTCGATGCTCGAGGCCCCCACCGCAACTGCATCTTCTTCGTGCATAGGCGTTCACGTCAGCAGTGCCAACGAGTTACGCCAAGGCATCGCCGCTCATCCCGCGGGCACGAAGTTCTGTTTGCACAAGGGCACTTACCAAGTCAGCTCCACGATCACATTGAAGTCCCACGACCGATTGATCGGGACCGCACGGACACGGGACGGCGTCATCGTGAAAACCACCTCCGCGGAGGTGATCTTCGACCTTCACAACACGACCAGGGTTAGGTTTCGTCACTTCGCGATCACCGGGGCGGTCAATAAGTGCCCAACGCGCAATTGCAGTCACCCGACCGGCCGAGCCATCAGCGGCGGCAGCCACGTGCTGGTGAAAGACATGCACCTCTATCGCAACCACTCGAAAGCGATCGGGGGCGCTCTGGGTGGTCTAAGGATCATCAACTCAGAGATCGATCACAACGGTGCTACAGCAGGGGATTCGCTCACCGGCGGGATCAAAGTGACGCATTCAGCCACGATCAAGGGTTCTTTCTTCCACGACAACAAGAACAATGGGATCTGGTGTGATGTCCACTGTGGGTCCTTCACAGTCATCGGCAATGTCGTCAAGCGCAATGGAGGCAACGGCATATTCGACGAGATCAGCCAGGGTCCCGCCACGATCGCCCATAACATCGTCAAGCACAACAACACGGCGCATATCCCTTCGCACGGTGGTATCGGCATCACCGACTCCAAGAATGCCAACGTCTATAGCAACACCGTTCGCCGCAACCATGGCTTCGGGATCTCGGCAAGGATGGACCACCGGAGCATTGGGTGGCCCACGACGGGTGTAAGGATCCATAACAACAAGCTGGACCAAAATCCCATCAAGGGGTGCGACGTCGCCGGGGTGGTTTGTTTCCAGAACCACTAGCTGCGGCGAGTGACTGCGCCATAGCGGCTGAAGCCCATCCGGCTGTCCGATAAGTCAGTTGGCGTCCCTCTTCGGGTATTCCACTCCATTTTGCCGCCATCTGTAACCTCGAGGCGCGCTAGAAAAGCAGCCAAGACTTCTGGTCGGTGACGGTACGGCAGTAAAGTATCTTCGATGTACTAACCCAAGCGAGGTCCGATGGCGGCCGGATCTGCTGTGCGGCCGCGGGAGTCATCATGGAAGATCAGCCAACCATCTCAGCCGGCCAAGACTCAGCAGAGGAGCGCGCTGGTGGGATGGCTCGTGCCGACTTTCTAAAGGTTGCGGCACTGGCAACTGGAGCGGTCGCGACGGGTCGGATCCTGCTCGCCGGTAGTCCTAGCGTTGCCTCTGCGGCCCGTCGCTCTCCCCACCAGGACCGGGACATCTTGAACTTCCTGCTGCTGCTCGAATACCTGCAAGCCGCCTTCTATAAGGACGCGGTCAACAGGGGGGCGCTGCACGGAGATCTGGCCCGATTCGCCCAGGTCGTTGCCGGCCACGAGAAGGCTCACGTTATCGCCCTGCGCCGGAAGCTTGGTTCCCACGCCCGCCGAGCTCCAGCCTTCGATTTCGGCAACGCCACTTCGGATCCCCATCGGTTCGCTGCAGCAGCGACAAAGCTCGAAGAATTGGCGGTTGGTGCCTTCGTGGGTCAAGGCGCCAACCTCACCCGCGGCGCGGTGCTGCGGGTGGCACGGATCGCCTCGGTAGAGGGTCGCCACGCAGCTTGGGTGCGGGACATCCAAACGCATCTGCCCGCCCCTTCGGCAGCCGACGCGGCCATCGGGCAACACGCAGTCGCCTCTACGCTTCGGGCACTCGGATTCATCAAGGGAGGAGCATCGTGATCTCCGAGCCCACCATCCCCTCGCTCGAGCAACTCGATGCCACCGGCGCGCTGCGCGAGAGCTTCGCTGCGGTCGACGGCGGCTCGAGGCGTGATTTCCTGTGGAAGGGAACCCTGGCGGGGGCCGGGTTCCTCGCCGCCTTGTCGACCCCGGCTTGGGCCAAAGGCAAAGGACCGAGCAAGAGCCTGGACCTGCTCATCTTGCGTTTCGGGCTCACCTTCGAACACCTTCAAGCCCAGTTCTACGAAGAGGGCCTCCGCATCGGCGGCTTCAGTGAGGAAACCAAGAGGTGGGCGCGAGTCATCGGTGCTCACGAACGGGCTCACGTCCAGATCATCCGTCACGTGCTGGGCCCCAAGGCGATCCCCAGCCCGTTCTTCGACTATCACGGCGTCACCGAGCACGAGGGTGCCTTCACCAAGACCGCGGTGGCCATGGAGGACCTGACTACCGCCTTGCTGATCGGTCTCATGCCGGTGCTTGACTCCCCCTCGTTGGCCGCGGCGCTGTTCTCTTTGCTGACGGTTGAGGCACGCCACGCCGCGTGGGTCCGGCACGATCGGGGACTGCTTCCTGTGGGGAAGCCGTTCGATGACCCCAAGACAATCCCGGAAGTCAACCGCCTCGTGGCGTCGACTCATTTCATGAAATCAACTCCCAAGACCTGGTCAAAGAACGCTCCTCGCTTCACGGGATGATCCGCAGCCGCGCCGCGACGCACACTGCTCTGGCGGCCACGGGGATCGTGGTTGCTGTCGCCGTGATCACATTCGGAGTGACAGCCCTCGCCGGCGTTCTGAGGAGGCACCAACCGGAGATAGCCCCGAAGCGCAAGGTTGTGAAGCAGTCGAGGATCTCGGTTCCATCGCCCGTACATCCAGCCTTCGTTCCACGCAACCACCCTCACCCTCTATCCGGCAAGACCCCGATGTCGCGATGGGCCCTAGTGCGCACCGCAGCCGTCGCTCGAGCGCAACCCAACCCGTCGGCCGCGATCGTGGCGCGCCTGGCCACGCGGACGCCGGAGGGAACCGCCAACATCACATCCGTCGTCGGCGCGAGGCAAGGCAGCGATGGGCGGCTATGGGTGCGCGTCGCCCTTCCCGTGTTGCCAAACGGGACCAGGGGCTGGGTCCCACGGGCGGCGCTGGGCGGTTACGGCTTAGTCACGACTCGGCTCGTGGTGGTTCTCGGATCTTTCAAGGCGGTGCTATTCCGTGGCCACCGAGCCATCTTCAAGGCACCTGTAGGCGTGGGAAAGGCTTCATCTCCAACGCCGAAAGGGAGGTTCTATATCCGTGACAAGGTGTTGGGCTTCAGCAATCCCTTCTATGGCCCGGTGGCCTTCGGCACCAGTGCCCGATCCGATTCGTTTACGGACTGGCCGGGGGGCGGCTTCATCGGCATACACGGAACGAACGAACCCGGGCTCATCCCGGGACGCATCTCTCACGGATGCATACGCATGAAGAACCGTGACATCTCCGAGCTCGCCAAGCTCATGCCTGTGGGAACACCGGTGGTGATCAGGTGATTCTCGGGTCTATCCAAAACCGGCGGCCGCGAGTGGCGTGGCTGCTGGTCGGATGTGTTTCGGTCGTGCTGCTGGCATGGGCGGGGCCAGCGCTTGCCAAACATCACGCGCGCAAGCCCTACAAGCTCTGGCATCAGTACCCACTTCGCGTCCAGAGGCGCGGTGAACGGATCAGACCCAAACACGCTTCGCCCTCGCCCCAACCAGCCGTGGTCGCGACCCCCCATCGCATCGCTCGCCGTCAACCTCGGTCCTCGTCAACGAAGTTGGGCCTATGGCTTGCGTTAGCGGGGGGCGTGGGTCTGGTGGTCGTCGGCTTGGTCGCGCTCAAGCGCCAGCGGCCTTCGACCGGCGGAGACTCACTGCTCCCACGACCGGGGCCGGAAGTTGCGTCCAATGGGGACTCACTCTTTCCGCCGGCGGAGCCGGGGCTTGCGCCCGATGGAGATTCACTGCACCCATCAGGCGAGCCGGGGCTTGCGCCTGATGGAGATTCACTGCACCCATCAGGCGAGCCGGGCCTTTCGCCGGTTGAGAACTCCCGTCAGCCTGTGTCCGCCGCGGCCCCCGCGCAAACAGGACCTGAGACCGAACCGGCCCACGAGCGGGTGCGACTGCAGCTTGCAGACGGTCGTTCCCTTGAGGGATACAAACGGAATTCGCCATCAACCAGCCCACATCTGATAATCCTGGACATACTTGCAGCATTCGACCCAAATGGAAACGCCGCGCCAACCAGACCTTCAGACTCCTTTATCCTGGAGTCAGAGATCAGCTCGATCCAAAGGATCGACGATTCATGAACCCTAGCCGCGTCGCCGGTTGAGTCCCGAGCTGGATCGCCGCCACGTGCCCGTTAGTTCGAGAAGTGTCTAGAGAAAGAGGTACGCACAATGCCAATCTTGCCGGAGGAGATTGCGACTGCAACCTTCACTAGGGTTCATCGACAGGGCTATCACGCAGGCGAGGTTGACGCCTTCCTTCGAAGCGTCGCGACCGATTACGGAGCAGCACTCGAAAAGATGCTGCTGACGCCGAGCGAGCCGTCGGCCGAGCTAGACGTTGGCGAGGAAGTGAACGCCATCCTCAAAGCTGCGCGGTCGTCGGCAAGCGCCTTGGTCCAACGAGCCCACGAAGAATCCGAGGCCATCCAGAAGGCAGCAACGGAAAAAGCTCAGGGTATGGAGACGCAAGCGTCGGAAGCGCGGATCCGCGCCTTCGAACAAGCTGCTCAAGAAGCGAAGGACGTCAAGGCCGAGGCCGATCGGTACGCATTTGAGCTGCGGCATCGCACCGAGACTCATACCAAGCAGATGGTCGAAAACGCCGAAGCACGAGCGCGACAGCTGTACGCCTACAACCAACAGCTCAGCCAGCACCTCGAGGAGATAGAGCGGTTGGTGAGTGCGCTACGAACCGAGTTGGATGCGCCGGCAGACGCGTGGCCCGAAGAGCCCCCGACGGAAACAGGCCCCGCGAGCCGGAAGGAACATCGAGAAGACGACCAAACAGCTACCGACGACGATACCGAGAGACCCGAGAGAACCGAAAGAACAGGCGGGACGATCGAAGAGCGGATGCTTAGAGTGCTCGAGAACGAAGGCGTCTAGAAGAGTTAAAGCAAAGGGTTGACGTTCAACCCCTACGGGCCCAGAGACCTGCCCGGTAATGTGCTCGGATCTTCATGTGGCGCAGCGCGTGGTTGTAGATCGCAACCTCGTCGATGTTCCCGTGGAAGAAAGAAGTTGGGATTGGGGTGCCGCCCACAGAGTCGTACTCCCCACCGATCGTGAGCAACGCGTTGGTCAGCGGTCGCTTGTCCGAATGGAATATCGCCTCGCGCTCCCCATTGATGAAGAGACGACCCTGGTTCTGCCTATTGACGGTGACGACCACGTAGTACCGATTCCCAACCTGTGGCACGGTAGTCGACAGAACCTGGACGCAGCCGGTCCGTTCGCAATCACGGAACTTGAATCGTCCTGTGGGCTGGTCGTGGAGTAGCGCCAGCCCGTTGCCGCCGGCATAATCGTTGAAGGCGATGATGTGCTCCTCGTTTACGTCTTGGTCGATGCGGACCCAAGCCTCCAGCGTGTA
>DATAPE010000131.1:0-2451 GCA_036265345.1 Actinomycetota bacterium | reverse complement strand
TCATCGCACTGCCGATGGTGCCTCCTACCTTCTCGGCGACCGGCCCGCGTCTGCGAGTGGCCATCGTTCAGGGGAATGTTCCCCGACATTTCGCAGGGGACACCCTGGCCAAGGAGCAAGAGATCATCAGGTCGCACGTCGAGCTGACCAAACAGCTGGCCGCTCAGCATCCCGACCTCGTCGTGTGGCCCGAGAGCTCCGTGGGGCTGGATATTCGCAACGATCCCCAAGTGGCGCGAGAGGTCGCTGGCGCCGCTCGAGGCGTGCACGCGCCCATGATCGTGGGGGCCAACCTGGATGTTGATCCGGCGCATTACAAGGTGGTCGCCTTCCTCATCTCACCGCGGGGGCGGATCGCCGACATCTATCAGAAGACCCATCTCGTTCCGTTCGGCGAATACGTCCCGGGCAGGAGGTTCTTGTCGTGGATACCGATGCTCGATCAGATCCCTCAGGACGCGATCGCGGCGCCTCAGGGAAGGCTATTCATGGTGGACGGAGAGAAGGTTGCGCCGGTGCTCTCCTTCGAAGGTGACTTCGGTTCCCTGGTGCGGGGACGGATCGCAGCCGGAGGGCGCCTGCTGGTCGTGGCGACAAACACTTCAACGTGGCGCACGACGCCGGCATCCGCCCAGCACATGGCCATGAGCCAAGTGCGCGCGGCTGAGAATGGAGTGTGGGTGGTGCACGCGGCGTTGAGCGGCATCTCGGCGTTCGTCGCCCCCGATGGAACCGTCGTGCGGTCGACGCCGCTATGGAAGGCCACCTCCATCATCCATACCGTGCGCTTCAGCTCGAGCACGACGCCGTACACGAAAGCGGGGGATTGGCTGCCGATCGTCTGTCTGATCGCCTCCGCGGTGCTGATCGGCATCTCGTTGAGAGGCCGAAAGTGGGCGACTTGAGTACCGTGGCCTGACATGGCTCACCTTGGTGCTCCCAAACAGTCAAAGGCTCTAGTGGTCATCCCGACCTTCAACGAGAAGGACACCATCGCCGAAGCCATCCGGCGGCTCCTTGAAGCTGCCGGTGATTCCGTGGATATCCTCGTGGTGGACGACAGGTCACCCGACGGGACCGGGGACTTGGTGCGACATCTGCAACAGGGCGCTCCGGCACTTCACTTGCTCGAGCGCGCCCGCAAACTTGGTCTTGGCACTGCTTACGTTGAAGGATTCCGTTCGGGCATTGCCCAGGGTTACTGGGCCCTCGTAGAGATGGATGCGGATCTCTCCCACGATCCCGCCGCGGTTCCGGGACTCCTCGCGGCGTTGGATCATGCCGACCTCGCTATCGGATCGCGTTACATACCCGGGGGAGAGGTACAGGACTGGAGCGCGGCGCGCCGATGGCTGTCGCGGGCGGGCAACATCTATGCAAGAACGTGGCTTGGCTTCCCTATCCAAGATGCAACAAGTGGATTCCGCGCCTACCGGACCGATTTCCTCGCGCAGCAGGATCTGGCATCGGTGTCCTCACAAGGATATGGATTCCAGATCGAGATGGCGCGGCGCATCTACCGTGCCGGCGGTCGGATCGTGGAGGTCCCGATCACGTTCACTGACCGCACACTGGGACGGTCGAAGATGAGCAAACGCATCGCCCTCGAAGCGATCGTGGGGGTCACCGCGTGGGGGCTTCGGGACCGCTTCGGCTTGGGCTCGGGACCACGTGGCGATGCAGCAGCAGGAACGTGAACTGCACTTGGTAGCGAACACACGTTCGAGTAAGCTCACTGCCCGAACACCAGTCGAAAGGAGGCACGCATGAGTGATCGATCCACCGACTCCTCCAACACGGAGAAGGATCCGGCGGAATGGACGACCGGGGACGAGCCCATGACCGGAGCGCAGGTCTCGTACCTCAAGACGCTGTCCGATGAAGCTAACGAGCCGTTCCAAGACGACCTGACGAAAGCCGAGGCCTCGCTGCGCATCGAAGAGTTGCAGAGGCGTACGGGCCGGGGGACTCAGGATGACGGAACCCAGAAGGACAAGGAGAAAACGTGACGCTAGGCATCCAATGTTTGACGATCGATTGCAAGGACCCCGACACCCTCGCCAGCTGGTGGGCGTCTGCGCTCAATTACGAGATCACCTTTCAATCTCCACCGGAGGAGGTCGAGGATCGCGAGGTCGTCATCTCTCAACCCGGCGGTCACGGCTGGGAGCTGCTATTCCTCCACACACCCGATGAGAAGGTGGTCAAGAACCGTTACCACTTCGACCTGCGCCCGGAAGACCAGGACGCGGAGGTGCAGCGGCTGCTCGGGATGGGGGCCACGAAAGTCGACATCGGCCAGGGTCCCGATGTCAGCTGGGTCGTTCTGGCAGACCCCGAAGACAACGAGTTCTGCATCCTGCGGGCTCTGACCGCCGAGGAATCAGCTTCGGAGAGTTAGCCGGGACCGCTTGAGTCTCGTCGATCTTCGATAGCGCACGTCCGGGGGCC
>DATAPE010000130.1:0-11165 GCA_036265345.1 Actinomycetota bacterium | reverse complement strand
ACCAGCCTGTTGGCGTTTCGCGGAGTGGTTCCGGACGAAGTTGCGGATGCCTTCGTACCGGAGGAGGAAGCCCAGCGCGCGGCGCGAGAGCTCGCCACCATGGACGAGGAAACCCCCGAGATCCGCTCGCACATCCTCCAGGCAAACTGGCACGTCCCCCTGCGCTGGTTCGGTGCCTTCGACGATACAGAGAGGATCTTGGTCGAAGACAGAGGGGGTCTGCGGCTGAGGTACGAGACGACCACCCGCAAGGCGCGCGCCCGATTGCTGCACACGCTCGAGATCTTGGAAGGCTCACAGATGGACGAGGGCGTGACCACGGCAGTTCGGGAGCTCCTCGATTGGTTGTCGGTGTTCTCCGACGGCGGCCTGGTGGAGCTCGACTACGGAAGCGTGGCCCGGATGTTCGACGACGAAGAGCTGCTCGCGGACCGCTCGGCCGCGGAACTCTGGCAGTGCCTGGCAGCCTTGGAGCAAGGAGACTCACACCGGGCGGGGCTCATCTTCGCGACGCTTTCGGAGCGCTGGAGCGAGGTCAGAGCGGTCGAGATCCTGAACTGAATCGCCCCGGCGGGCCGGGCGGGACCACGCTCCGTGGTGGGGTTTGCTCGTCCTGCTGGGTGAGGGTACTATTCGGGACCTAGCCCCAAAAAACGGCGAATACCACTCGGAGTAGTCATTCCCATTCCGGACGAAACCATCCATGATTTGGAAGAAGCACAGGGGCTGGAGCCGTCGGACCCTAATTTATGGACCGGAGCCGAGCTCCCCCACACACCATCGGAGGCACTTATGAAGGCGCAGAGAGATGATGCGCTTCTGACCCCGGCAGAGGTTGCTGCATTGTTCCGGGTAGACCCCAAGACCGTTACGCGTTGGGCCAAGGCCGGCAAGCTGTCTTCGATCCGCACCCTGGGCGGTCATCGCCGCTACCGCGCCGAAGAGGTCCAGAAGTTTCTGGACGGCGCCAGCATGTCAGCGTCCGAGGACGGGCTCGCCAGCTCCGCCTCCTAGCGCTCGATCCGCAACAACTCCACCTGTCGCCCACGGAAGGTTTCCTACAAGCGCGCCGTAGAAGTGGCGAGGGGCAGAATCGAACTGCCGACACCGCGATTTTCAGTCGCGTGCTCTACCAACTGAGCTACCTCGCCGGAGGCAGGTTCCGTCGGACGTAGTGCTTTTGCGCGCCGGTCACCCTTCCAGAGCGTTGCATACGTTAACCCCCGCAGCGGCTGGACCAAAGGTCACCCCGCGCAGGCGACCCCGTCACCATCGCCATCGAGGTTGTACGGGTCGGAACCCGTTACGTACACCGGACCCTGGACGTACCGAGGGCCGTCCCCACCACCGCCCACACAGTCATAGTCGGACGCCGGCGTCAGACAGGGCTTATAGCCAGGCGTGCATCTGCCGCCCCCCGGCCCCCCCTCGTCGCCGCCTCCCCCTCCACTGCTGTCGCCCCCGCCATATCCAATGCATCGCTTGCCGCGGGCGGTCCGGCAGCCCTCGAGCGCGTCTGCGGAGCGGTCGTATGGCGGTGAGCCTCCGGCGAAGGGTCCGCTTACGTAAGCGTGGCCGTGCAAGGTCTCTTGCCACACCGGGTGGATCTCCCTCCAGCCGTGGTCGGTGTCGGTGACCCACGCCCCGAGGAGCCCGATCCGCTCGTGGACGTAAGGAGCGGGAAGCCGTCCGTGGTCGCGTGGCGTGAGCTCGACCACCAGCCAGCCGTGTTGCTGGTCCCTGTTCTGTCCGTTAACGAGATGCCTGAAGGCGGGGTCGAGATGGACCAGAACATGGAGGTCACCGTCTTCTTCGGTGCGGATGTCCGTCACCACTCCCGAGGCATGCTTGCAGCCGTCGAGCACGACAAGGCGCTCGGGATGGTAGACGCCGAGCATCACGCGAGAAGGTGGTGGACACGACGCTACCCTCGACGGCTTCTTGGTGCGCCGGGGACGCGGCGTGGGCTTTGCGATCTTGTGATGAACCTTCTTGTGATGCTGCTTCTTGGCGTTCTTGTGCGGCTGGGCGCCGGGGATCCCTGCCACGCCCGTGATGTGGCTGGAGTCTGGGGCCGTGGTCGATGAGAGGGCAAGTCCCTGACCGCAGGCGGGGGCCAGAAGAGTGACCAAAACCAGCAGGAGCATCTTTCCCGGGAGTCGAGACGTGTCCTGCCAGGCAGGTGCGCTCCCGTCGGGACGGCGCGGAGCGGATGGTCGTGTCGCAGACTCCGCCATGTCGAGTTCGCCTCCGTGGTGATCCGCGAAAGGTGTCGCGGATGCCTCACGGTTTTTTCGTCACACTTGGGCCCGACTTTAGGGACGCAAGCCGATGCACGGCCCCCGAGACTGCGTGGTAGCTGCGCCCCAGACCGGACTTGAACCGGCGACCTTCACCTTGACAGGGTGACGAGCACTCCGAACTGCTCCACTGGGGCCGAAGAGGACTGAGGCTATCCCAACCGGCGGCCCAAGCCCGGCCGGGAGCGCTCAGAACACCGGGCCGTGCCAGAAGTTATCGATCGTCTGCCAGACCGAGGAGATCCCTCGAACCGCGTTGGGCGTCACCGTGATGGTCTGCGGATAGCTGAGATGGCCGGACTGGTCGTACACGAGGCTCTGCAGGTCCCGGTGTGAGGTTGCCCCGGACAAGCTCCACCCCTCCGGTATGCGCAGCGTAAGCCGCAGATCGGCGTCGTGAGCCAGTGGCTGGGGAGTCACGGTGAGGCTGTAGCCCTGCGGGTTCGGTGGGAGCGCGTAGTCGACGAGAAGGTGTCCGGTGTTCCCCGGATCCAGCCGGACTTCCACCGCTACCGATGTCAAACCGTCCTCGCCCTGCCGCGAGAAAGTCGCCGGCTGGCCGTCCAGGACCACTTTCTGAAGGATCGCCCTGTCCGGGAGATAAACCTCGAGCAGACTGCGGATCTGTCCGTAGGGATGGATCCCTGCCACGTACTTTGACAGGCCGGGGGGCGCAGAGTTCTTCAGCGCGACGGTGGTCTCACACAGGGTCAACCCGCGCGAGCGGATATCGCAAGTGTGAGCGATGGTCCTGTGCGACCAGAAGTCGAGCTTCGTGCCGTTGAAGTTCGTTTCGGTGACGAAGACCTGATCCTCTGTGTCCGCACGCAACGCCCCAGTAACACCAGCGCGCCTGAGAACCGCTTCTTCGGCAGGATGGAAGGAGACCATGCGCACGTGGCCGCCCGCGACAGCCTTGCCCGCCGCAGCCAGGGGGCCGCGGCCACCGAGCCCAGCGGTTCTCAAACCAGCGAAGGCGGCTCGTCCGATCGCGATCAGGGCATCATGGCGGACGGTGGTGTGTCCACCCAGTTGCCGGTATGCGTTCGAGTACACATAGCGGGGTAGCCCGGCGGCGGTGAGCTCGTTATGGGTTCCGGGCACGCGCACGTGGGTTCCCGGTGGGAGCAACGCGGCGACGCCTCTCGGGTCGACGATCAGAGCTCCATCGGTGGTCTTACCGGCCGTCGCCTGGTACAGCCTCGCTGCGACCGTCGCCACCTCCTCCGTATCCGGTGACATCGTGACGTTTACCCACCGGGTCGTGTCGGCGTTGAAACGCCCGTACCGGCGCTCGAAGTCCGGCGGGGCCGCCACCCGCTGATAGGGCCGCTTGGCCAGGTCTGTGTAGTAGTGGAACGCGCCCAGCCGGATGTGCCCCCGATCGAGGGTCAGCAGGCCGATACCGGAAACGATGCCGCCGCTGGGGCGGACCTCTGCGTTGTTGACCAGAAGCACCAGGTACCTTCGGGGGCCGTTCGCTCCGAGGAGATCGGGAGCGACCGCGGCGATATCGCTGCCGCGTCCTGTGACCCCTTGCAACTCCTCGGCCTTGGCGAGCGAGCTGTTTACACCGTCCCAGATCGATGGGATGAGCCAGCCGCTTCTCTCGTTGCGAAGCGTGTCCACCAGCGAGCGGACCGACGAGGCCGCGCTTGTCAGGGGTCTTTGCAGCAGCCGGATCGTCGCAAAAGGGACCTTCCCCGATCGGACCAGGCCCCTTTGCTGGAGCTGCGTGATGCTGGCTTGCAGTGCGCGCGCTCTCGCCAGCACCGGCAGCGACTTGTCGACGCCGTTGCGCACCGCGTCGAGGTTCTGTCTCTCGAGGGGAACAACCCTCAGGATGTTTGCCACGAGCCCATGAAGATCGTCGTGCGCGGCAGTGAGGTGCTTTTCGGCGAGAGCGATGTCGCTGCTTCTGAGGCTAGTGATGTTCCCCGAAAGGATCTCTCTCGCCGCCGAGATCTGTGGGCTCGTTCGAACCACGACATAGATCGTCAGGGCGGTGATCACGGCGACCAGCCCAAGCAGGCCAATCACAAACCGACGTTTCACAATGAAACCCTAAGGGCAGCACCTCCAGATCCCTAGGCTCCGCGTGTCAGTCTCCGGTGACGCCGTCGATCGCCTCGCGGATTAGATCTGCATGGCCGTTGTGCCGGGCGTACTCCTCGATCATGTGCGTCATGATCCATCGCAACGAGAACGGTTCGCCGGTGCGCCTGTCTTTCACCTTGCCGACGTCGTCCAACCCTGCAGGTGTCCAGATCTCGCGAGCGCGATCGCATTCGCCGCGCCAGGTCGCAAGTGCTTCATCAGCTCCCACGCTGTCCAGGTCGTTGAAGTCACCATCGGGGTCCTCCTCCGTATAGAAGATAGGAGGAGCCTCCTCTCCGGCGAAGACGTTGCGGAACCAATGGCGCTCGACCTCGGCCATGTGCCGCACCAGTCCGAGGAGCGTGAGCGAAGACGGCGACACCGAGCGATCCTTGAGCTGTTCGGGACTAAGACCCTCGCCCTTCATCTCGAGGGTGTCGCGGTGATAGTCGAGCCATCCCTCCAGCATCTCCCGTTCGGGGGCCGTGGTTTGCGGTTCGTTCCTCTCCATGCGTTATCCCCGCTCTCCAAAGCGTTCCGCTTGTGAAGCACCTTCGTCCAGATGAAGGGCAGCTTATCGGGCGAGGTTCGTGACCGGCGGATGCATCGATTCCCAATGAGAGGGAGCGAAGTAAGCAGTGTCGTGCGCGCCGTGCCGCATGAGGATGATGGTGGCATCGAGCTTTGTACTTCGGTCCACCGATACCGAGAGACCGGAGCCGCCTCGAGCGAGATAGTCGTGGTTGTGGATGCCGCGGGGAGGGCCAGCAGGGACGGCCCTCCCACTGCGGCGGGGTGCCTCGGCTCCTAGGCGTTCGTGCTGGTGCTCTTGTTAGACCTGTCGTTCGGACACTTATGTGTCGCCGACGAGCTGCTCTTCGTGTGAGTAGATGATGGTGTCTTCGTTGCCGCCATGGCATGGCTTAGCCCGAGCCCGCCTACGAGTGCGCTCGCCGCGATCGAAACCGCGATAGCAGACTGTTTGAGATTCATCTTCATGTCCTGCGTCACCTCCCCTCCAGTCGCCGCGTCACAGTCCTCATCAGAGCGCCTCCTGCTGGTGGTCTCCTGAGAGCGAGCTTGGAAGCCCCTATGAATCCCGGACAGGAGCAAGCCGAACTTGCTCCGGTGGCCAGCACCTGTGCTTGGTCGCTCGACGCGCCTTTGCCTACCCCCCTCGGCCCGAAGCGTCGAGAGCGGCAGCGCCGGTGAGGGTTACCATCCCCCGGAAATCACGCTGGTGGGACTTTCCACATACGGAGGTGCTTCACGATGGCTACGAAAAAGCCTACAAAGAAGACGACGCGAAAAACAGCAAAGAAGACCACGCGGCAGTCCGCCAAGAGAACCAGCGGCAAGAACACGGGATTCACGGCTGAGGAACGAGCCGCGATGAAAGAGCGCGCCAAAGAGCTGAGGGCGAGCGAGGATAGAGCGGACGGGGAACGCGACTTGCTCGCGAAGATCGCCGAGATGCCGCCAACGGATCGCGCCTTGGCTAAGCAGCTCCATGCCATCGTGACAGCCAGCGCGCCTGACCTCTCGCCGAAAACCTGGTACGGGATGCCCGCGTATGCCAAGGACGGCAAGGTCGTCTGCTTCTTCCAAAGCGCGAGTAAGTTCAAAACGAGATACGCGACGTTGGGCTTCAGCGACGAGGCGAACCTCGACAAAGGCGACATGTGGCCGACTTATTTCGCGCTAAAGGAGCTGACCGACTCCGAGGAGAAAAAGATCCAGGCGCTCGTGAAGAAAGCGGTGAGCTGAGGACCGAGCCTCACTGACCCCCCGCCCGGCTCCGAGCGGGAGCTCAGTCGACCACCACGCGGGGCAGGTGGCCCCAACGGGATTCGAACCCGTGCTGCCGCCTTGAAAGGGCGGTGTCCTGACCTGGCTAGACGATGGGGCCCGACTTGCCAACCCGGCACCTCGAGAGTACAGAGTATGGATCATGACCGACCCTCTGCCCCAAGGCCTGCGCGGCGACATAGCCAAGTTGTTCTCGTTAGAGGGGACGCATGAGGGCAAGCCCACGGTGGGAAAGGTCATCGGACGGGTGCTCACTCGCCCCGGCCCCCTCGCGCTGGTTCTATACCGTTTCTCCAATGCGTTGTGGGGACGCGGCTGGCACACGATCGCCGAGCTGATCTGGAGAGTCAACCTCTTCATCACCGGCGCGGACATCCACCCGGGGGCCGAGATCGGCCCCGGCCTTCGGATCACACATACCAGCGGGTTGGTGATCGGGCGTGGAGTCCGGATCGGAGCGAACGTGACGATCCTCCACGAGGTGACGCTCGGCGGAGCGGGCCGGGCGTTCTTCGACGAGACCTTCACCGACGGCTTCCCCGTGATCGGTGACGACACGAAGATCATGGTGGGAGCCAAGGTCCTGGGCCCGGTCCGCGTCGGGAAGGGGTGTTACGTCGGAGCAAACGCGGTGGTGTCGCGCGACCTCGCCGACGGTCAGGCGTTCACTCAGGGAGGCGGCCTCCGGGAGCTGCGGCGGAGGGTAGAAGAGCTGGAAGAGGAGCTGGATCGCCTGAAACAACAGCTGCCGTCGAGCGACCCGCCGGGCAGCCCCTAACCGCTTCTTTGTGAGCCTAGATACCTATTCAGTCGCTCTGCGACCGCGACATCATCCTTCGGGCGCGTCGGGAGCGATCTGGCCGAGGAATGACGCGCACCGTTCCGCCTCGTCGCGCTCGCCGATCGCGGCCGCGGCGGCGGACAGCCCGCGTAGCGATCGCAGGAAGCCGCGATTGCCGGCATCCTTCCACGGAACCAAGCCGGCACCCCGCCAGCCAGACTTCCGGATTCGATCCAGGCCGCGGTGGTAACCCACTCGGAAATAGGCGTACGCCTCCACGTTGCGGCCGGCGCTAAGAGCGTCCTCGCCGAGGCTCGCCCACGCCGTCAGGCATCCCGGGTACCGGGCGGCAACGTCAGCGGCATCGCCGGTCGCCAGCGCCTCGAGAGAGCCCGCAGGTTCCTCGATGTGGGTCTCGAGGGGCTCGTTGATCGGAAGTTGCGTCATACGCTCCGATGGTACTGACAGGGTGACCTGCCCGCGGGCAGAGGCGAGCGATGCCGACCTGCGTGTGACCCCTTAGGGTTGGTCCGGTTCCGCTGCTGGAGCGATCGGCGCCCACGAAGCCGGCAGCGACACACGCTCATAGCCAGAGGTGATAGATGTCCTTGAACCCGACTCCCGCGACCGGATCGCATCCCCAGGGGGACGACCCTCAGGAGCTCCGCCGCCATGTCCTGGGAGAAAAGGCGCGGATCGCGCGGCTGTCTCGTGTCAGAGAGTTCGTCCTCGGATTTCAGGATGGGTTGTTGGTGCCTCTCGCCGTCGTCACCGGTTTGGCCGGCGCCACCGTCACCGCGAGCACGGTCATCGTCGGGGGCCTAGCCGAAGCAGCTGCCGGCGCTCTCGCGATGGGAACCGGTGCGTACCTGTCCGCCCAAGCCGAGAACCAGCTGTTCCAAAGTGAGATCGCGGCGGAGGAATCCGAAGTGCGTGAGCAACCCGAGATCGAGAAACAGGAGCTACGGATCTTGTTGGTGGAGGAAGGGCTGTCGGAGGAGAGTGCCAACACGGTGACGCGCCACATCTCCACTTCGCCCCGCTCGTTGATGAAGACGAAGGTCGAAAAGGAGCTCGGGATCAGCTACGACGGAGCGATGACCGAACGAGGAGACGCTGCGGTGGTGGGTCTCTCCTACGCGATGGCCGCTTTCATTCCACTGTGGCCGTACTTCTTCTGGAAGATCTCTATAGCTGAGCCCGTTTCACTCGTGGCAACTGCGATCGCGTTGTTCTCGCTGGGTTTGCTGAAGGGCGTGGTGGCGAGGCTTGCTCTGTTCCGTAGCGGATTGCAAGTGCTCATCATCGGCGGAGCGTCAGCTGGTCTCGGTTACCTGATCGGCGAGTACGCTCCCCGCTTGTTCCATTAAGCCCCGGGCTTCGCACGAGTCCTGATGTTGCTTGCAGATGGGTTTCTAGATTCCATCCCGCCGGGGCCTGCCCTCCTGGCTGTAGCCGCGCTGCTCGTGGCCGCCGCGATGTACCTGTTCCTGCGCCGGAGAGGCGCTCCGATCGTGCGCATCGCGCTGGTGGTCCTGGCGCTTACGGTTCTTACCGGCTATCTGTCGGCGGGCTCCCCCAAACCACCGCCGCGCGCGACCATCCATCTGCTGTCGCCGACGGATGGAGAGGTGCTTCCCGCCGGATCCCCCATCCCGCTGCTCATCCAGCTAAAGGGAGCCGTGCTCGTGCCGCCCGCGATCCAAACGTTCGCCACACCGCCGCCTGCGAATGTGGGTCACATCCATATCCTCGTAGATGGGCACCTGCGCACGATGCAGCTGTCCGGCCGGGCGCAGGTGACTCTCTCACCGGGCCGGCATTCGATCGCCGTGGAGTTCGTGGATCCATACCATCGGTCGTTCTCTCCCCGGATAATCGACTCTGTGAATGTCATCGCACGACGCTCGGGAGCAGGAGGTCAGGCGTGAGGACGCCAGGGAACCGGGATGGCCGCCCACCTCTGACGAGACGGCATCCCAGAGCGGTGCAAGATCCCTCCTCGACGTTGAGACGCCAGCCTGCCTTCGACCAGAACGATGCCCTCGTTGCGGTCGCGTTGCTTTCCGCCGGCGCGGCCGTTATCCATGCCACAGTCACACCGGCGCATCTGCGCGAGTGGTGGTTGTACGGCACCTTCTTCATGGTTGCCGCAACCCTGCAACTGATCTGGACCGTGCTAGTGCTTCGAAGACCCTCGCGAAATCTGCTTGTCGTTGGGGGTATCGGCAACGCAGCAGTGGTGGTGCTCTGGCTCGTTACGCGCGTCACCGGGCTGCCGGTGGGACCCGAACCGTGGACTCCTGAGAGCATCGGCTTGCTCGACGTTGCAGCCTCGATCTTCGAAGTGGTTCTGGTGGTGACGGTGGTGATGATGCTGCGGCGGGGGGCCCTTCCGGAACGGACGAAGGTCCGGCTCGAGCGCCCTCAGCTGGCGGTGTTCACGGGAGCCGTGGCTGCGATCACTTACCTCGCAGTCACCGGAGGCGGCCACCACTGAGGTTGCACGGCGGGATCGTCAGGCCGCCTCCTCGTCTTCCTCCACATCTGCAAGGGCACTGATCCGTCCCTGGATCGTCCTCCGACGAAGAGCCCACAGGGCACCAAAGGCGCCCAGCACCGTGGCGCCGCCTGCGACATAGAACGACGCTCGCGGGCCCGCCGCTTGAGCGATCCAGCCGACGAGCGGGCTCCCGATGGGCGTAGTGCCGAGGAAGACCACCGAGTAGAGGGCCATGACGCGGCCCCTCATGGCATCGGTGGAGCGCAGCTGAAGAGTGGAATTGCACGTCGCGATGAAGATGATGCTGAGCGCACCCATGGGAAGCAGCACGGCTATCTCGGTGGCCAGGTTCGGAGCGGCTCCCGCTGCAACTATAAGGAGTCCGAACGCGAGGGCCGAGCCGATCAACAACGCGTGAGTGGGCCGCGCCCTGCTTGCAGAGATCAAAGCACCGATCAAGGTGCCTACGCCCATCACTGCAGAAAGCATCCCGTACAACCCGGCACCGCCATGAAACGGTCCCGTCGCCAGCAGCGGCAGCATTACCCGAAAGTTGAATGCCATGGTTCCGACCACGGTCATAAGCAGCAAGCTGGATCGGAGAGTTACGTCACTCCACACGTAGCGAAGGCCCTCCCGTACCTGTCCTTTCACGCGTTGGACGGGCTCGAGGTCCATGAGGGCGCCAACGTCCATGTGTCGGAGACTCCAGATCACGGCGAGGTAGGAGACCCCGTTGATGAGGAAACAGGACGCGATCCCGACGGTGGAGATCAACCCAGCGGCGATGGCCGGGCCGATGATGCGCCCGCAGGTGACCACGGTGCTGTTCAGACCCACCGCGTTCGCAAGGTCTTCGGGGCCGACCATCTCCATCACGAAGGCCTGCCGCGTGGGTACATCGACGACCGTGACGCACCCAAGAGCGAACGCCAGGACATAGACCATCCACAACTGAACGGCCCCGGTAACCATCAGGGCCCACAGGATCAGCGCCAACAGACCGGCAGCGAGCTGGGTCGCGATGACAACCTTCCGTTTGTTGAAGCGGTCCGCGATGACCCCGCCCCAGGCCCCGGCCAGAAGCACGGGGGCGAATTGAAGGCCGGTCGTCAGGCCCAGAGCGAACCCGCTGTGGGTCAGTTTGAGCACGAGCCATGCTTGCGCGACCGTTTGCATCCAGGTTCCCGTAACCGAAACCATCTGGCCGAAGAAATAGAGCCGGTAGTTGCGGACGCGCAGCGACCGAAAGGTGTTCTTGGTTGTTGCTCCTGCTCGTCGCAATGGGGTCAATCGGTCTCCTTCAGCAGGCGATCGAGGACGTCGAGCGCCTTGTTCAAGATGTCGCGATCAGTGGGCTCGAGGGTTGCGAGCCCGCGCGCGAGGTATGCCGTCTTTCGGGACCGGTTCTGCTCGATGAAGCGCTTACCCTGGGTCGTCAGCTGGATCCGCGTGATGCGGCGATCCTTGTCGTCACCGGACCGCGCTATGAAGCCCTCTTCCTCGAGGCGGGTAACTACCTTGGTGATCGAAGGAGGTTGCACGCGTTCGACCTGGGCCAGCTCGGACAGCGTCACCGGCCCGAGGCGTTCCACCGATGCGAGGGCCGAGAGCATCGAGGGCGTGGCCCCCTCTTCGGACTGCTGTCGCAACCGGCGCGCGAGGCGCATGACCG
>DATAPE010000129.1:0-31776 GCA_036265345.1 Actinomycetota bacterium | reverse complement strand
ATATCGCGATCGTCGGTCGACGAGGGGGGCAGAAGTTGTGGGACCTGGCGGAGCGCTGGTACCCCGAAACCGAACCGATCCCAGCGGCCGAAGCGGAACGGATACTCCAGGAGCAGCGCTTCCGGGCACTCGGGGTCCGGCGGGAGAATGGCGAGTGGCGCGCTCATCCGCAGGCGCGCGATGGCGCAGTACCCGACCGCGTGACCTTCCTGTCCCCCTTCGACCGGCTCATCCACGATCGCGCGCGCGCCGAGGCGCTTTTCGACTTCCGATACCGGCTCGAGATGTACGTGCCATCCACCAAGCGTGAGTACGGCTATTACGTGCTACCGATCCTCGTCGGCGACCGCCTCGTGGGCCGCATCGAGCCGCGCCTCGATCGCCGGAACCGAACGCTCGAAGTGCTCGGATCGTGGGGCGACACCTCGCGGATAGATGAAGGTCTCGAGAGCCTTGCCCGCTTCCTGGGGGCCGAGCTGAAGGTGCAACGGAAGCGGACGTCGAGAGGGAGAGCAGCCCGGTGAATCTGCCCGCCCCGCACCGGACCTGGTCCGTCGTGTGGCTCGAGACGGCGCTCTCCACGGCCTAGAGCCGGCCCCCATCCGGCCCCGCCACCGAAGCTCACCGGCGCTGGCAAAATGGAAGTCCACAACCAAAGGAGCTCGATCAATGGGACTTGCAAAACGGATGTCGCTGCTCTTCAAAACGAAGGCCAGCAAGGTTTTGGACAAAGCGGAGGACCCGCGAGAGACGCTCGACTACAGCTATCAACGCCAGCTCGAGATGCTGCAGCAAGTTAAGCGTGGGGTAGCCGACGTGGCCACCTCACGAAAGCGAGTGCAGCTCCAGCTCCAGCAGATGGCTTCGTCCGAGACAAAGCTCGAGGCGCAGGCCCGACAAGCCGTGTCGCAGGGTCGTGAGGACCTTGCTCGAGAGGCGCTGACGCGGCGGGCAGCGATCGAAACCCAGACGGCCGACCTCGAGCGACAGGAGTCCGACCTTCAGGCGCAGGAAGCGAAGTTGGCCGATGCGGCCCAGCGCCTTCAGGCCAAGGTCGAAACCTTCCGCACTCGCAAAGAGACGATCAAGGCGACCTACACGGCCGCCGAGGCTCAGACCAAGATCTCCGAGGCCGTCTCCGGAATCTCTGAAGAGATGGGCGACGTCGGACTCGCCATGCAGCGGGCCCAGGACAAGACCGAACAGATGCAAGCACGCGCAGGGGCCCTCGACGAATTGCTGTCGAGTGGAGCTCTGGACGACGCCACTCAGACTTCGGACCCGATCCAGGCGCAGTTGGACGCGCTGGGGACGGGCGGCGGAGTGGATGCCGAATTGCAGAAGCTCAAGGCGGAGTTGGGTCCGGGTGCGCCGGCCCCCGCGGCCCTCAACGCGGCCCCCAGCACGCCAGAAGGAGAAAAGTGATGATCGTTCGCATCCTTGGCGAAGGCCAGATGGAGGTCGACGATGGCCGACTGGACGAGCTCAATAAGCTGGACAACGAGCTGTTGGAAGCGCTCGAGCACGGCGACGAAGCGAGTTTTCAGCAGCGGCTGGACGCTCTGCTGGATGCAGTTCGAACGGGTTCGACTCCGGTCCCCGACGACCACCTTGCTCCCTCCGAGCTGATCCTTCCCCATACCGACGCCACCATCGACGAGGTCCGCGAGCTGCTCGGCGACGACGGGCTCATCCCAGGCTGATGGCGATCACGCGTTTTCCCGAAGACAAGGGCCTGAGTGCCCGTATGGGCCTGACCATGTTCCTGCTGGGCCTGCTGTACGTCGTGTTCGTTGCAGTGCTGTTCGTCGTGATCAAGTCGATAGTGTTCGTTCTCGTCCTCGCGGCGGTAATCCTGTTCGCGCAGTACTACTTCTCGGACAAGATCGCGCTGTTCTCGATGGGGGCCAAGGAAGTGACGCGCGAGCAGGCGCCCGAGCTCCACGAGATGGTCGAGCGCCTCTGCGTCATGGCGGATATGCCGAAGCCGCGCGTGGCTATCGCCAACACTGATGTTCCCAACGCGTTCGCGACGGGACGCACTCCTGAAGCTGCAGTGGTAGCGGTGACGCGCGGAATCATGCGCCGGCTGGAACCTCAAGAATTAGAAGCCGTTCTGGCGCACGAGCTGTCTCACGTCGCGCACCGCGATGTTGCGGTGATGACCATCGCCAGCTTCCTCGGACTGGTGGCCGGGCTGCTCACCCGGGTGTTGTTCTACTCGGGGATGTTCGGGGGCTTCGGAGGGGACGATCGTGACGGCAACGGCGGTGCCCCAGTCGTGATGGTGGTCATGCTGGTATCGGCCCTGGTTTACGTGATCAGCTTCCTGCTGACACGCGCCCTTTCTCGCTACCGCGAGCTCTCGGCCGACCGATCGGGCGCGATCCTTACCGGTGCTCCGTCCGCGCTCGCATCCGCCCTCACGAAGATCTCCGGCGACATGGGCCGGATCCCAACCCGCGATCTGCGCCGCGCGGAAACGGTCAATGCGCTTGCCTTCGCGCCGGCGGTGTCCAAAGGATTCAGTCTGTCATCGATGTTCGACACGCACCCCAGTCTGCAGGCTCGCCTCGAACAACTTGCTCAGATAGAAGCGGAACTCGGTCGCTCCGGATGAGCCTGCTGGATACGATCCTCGGACGTACCAAGCCCAAGCGTCCGGAGCTCTCGGCTCTCTTCTCGCTGCCGTCCGCGGCGGTCACGCTCGAAACTGCGGCCGGCCTCAAGACCGCCGGTCAGGCGGCCGTTGCCTTCAAGACCGTCTCGGGAGGGGGCTTTGCAGCCACGACAACCGATCTCGACGCGCTGCTCCAGCTGAGCGCCAAGGAGTCTGACTCGAAGCTGGCGCAGTCCGAGGACTCCTACGGCTACCACTGGGTGGTGGTCACCGACCCGGAGCTCGAGGACCTTGTCGGAACCGTCCACGCCGTCAACACGACGCTCGAAGAGCAGGGCTTCGGCCCCCAACTGTTGTGTTCGGTGTTCCCCTTCGCCGGTGGCTCACAAAAAGTGAACATGGTCTATCTGTACAAGCGCGGCAGCTTCTATCCCTTCGCGCCTGCGGGTGAAGAGACGCGCGACAACCAGCTCGAGCTGAAGATACGCGCGCTGCTCGAACACGAGCTCCCCATAGAGAAGGACCTGGCGCGCTGGTATCCCCTGTGGGGACTGCCGCTCGGCTGAGACGAGAGGGCCCGGGCTCGCCTGCGGATCGCGCTGGTCAGTCGTCGGGACCGAGGGGTGGTCCGAGAGCGACCTGACCGTGCGCCCGGAAGATGGCTTCTACCTCTTCGATCGAGGACTGCGGGAGGTCGGAGGGAGGAAGCGTGGGAGTGCGTGCAGGGACACCGGCGTCGCGGACGAGACGCTCGAGTCCCGCGGGTGTGCTGATCACAAGTACCCGAGCGGCATCGCTGTCCACACGGAACGTGTGAGCGACTCCCATCGGAACCACGGCCGTCGCGCCGGCTTCGAGCACGAAGCGCTCATCTGCCGCCTTCACCGTTAGTCGTCCCTCGAGCACGATGTAGCTCTCGTCCTGAGGGTGAGTGTGCAGAGGTGGCGAGGCATGGTGCGGAAAGAGGAACTCGATCACCGCGAAGCGTCCGTCGCTGGCTTCCCCAGGTACTCGGATCGTGGCGAAGGTCCCGACGAACCAGATCTGCTCGCCCTCGCCAGAGGCGGTCCACGTCGCACCGGCGACTGCGTGGTCAACCATGCAGCGGAGGCTACCCCAGGCAGATGTGGGACTGGCACCTCACTTGAGGATGTTCACCGCCCGGCCGGCGACCATCACGATGGCGGTGATCGATGCGCCCGACTCGATCAGCATGAGAGCCTTGGCGCGACTGGTAAGCGGCATCGTGTCGGTAGGACTGAACGCGGTCGCGTTAGTGAAGGCCACATACAGATAATCGAGGAAGTTGGGCATCCAGTCTCCCTGATGCAGCTCAGGGGTCGCCATCTGGGGAAAGAGGAAGTCGGGAGCCTTCTCTGCCTTCGTTCCGCGCGGCCCGGGGCCACCGCGATCGAACTCCCAGTACCACAGCGCAAAGACGAGCACCAGGGTGAGCCAGATCTCGAGGCCCGAAAATATGAGTTGTCGCCCACTTGCCGCGCCTCCGCTTAGAACCAGGTGGACCAGCAGCACGAGTGACGCCAGGTTGGCCAGGTTGACGAGCGCTATGAGAAGCAGCGACGCGAGTCGAACGAGGCGAGCTTCCTCCACATGCCGTTGCGGGGCCGTGATCGTCAGCCCGATGATCAGGGCGGCTTCCAATCCCGGGATCAACCAGACCGGTCCGAAGGTCAATCTTTCTGGAAGCGTGATGTACAGGATGAGTGCCGCGGTCGCCGCGATCGAGGCGGGCCATCGAGGCTCCCGGCTACCCGTGTCTGCCGTGGGGCGCGAGTCGTCGTTCCCGGTTGGATGCATGTTCCGGCCATTGTCCTCTCGCTGGCGCCCCCAGCGGCGGTTCTGAACCGTTCGCTATGAGTCCGCCGCGACAGACTTCCGGAGCGAGGGCCGCGGCCGGTGCGCTGGCGGGGTCAGCGCGGATCGACCTCGGGGATTGACAAAGCAGCAGCCGTAAGGGCACCCTCTCTAACCGGGACAAACTGCGCTCCGACCCACGCCCTATCGTTCGGCGAAGGAGGGGAATGTGGAGACAGGATGGATCAAGCAGTTACCGGGCAAGGTCCCGGTGCGCCAGGTCCCCATGGGGGTCTTCTGGGGAAAGGTCGATCTGAACTCGCCCCCGAAGGGTGTGGCTCACACGACGGAGGGCCTGTCCGAGGTCCCCAACTATGGGGGCTCGTCCCCACATTTCACGATCGGGCAGAAATTCGTGTCCCAGCATCGCCCCCTGGGTGACATGGCCGGAACGCTCCGGAACACTAGCGGAGGCGTCGAGACAAATCGGCTGGTGCGTCTCCAGTTCGAGCTCGTGGGCTTCTCGAGCCTGCAGCCGTGGCTACCAGACTCGAACTTCCAGCGCGACGCTCTCTCCGGATTGTTTGAGCTCGCCGAGAAGGAGCTGGATATCCCCCGAAAGCATGTGTGGCCTGACGCGCTCGAGCCCGGTCACATCTGGGCGGCGTTGGACAATCCCCGGCGTCCCAAGAAGTTCCCCGACGTCCCTGGTTGGTACTTCCATAGTGAGATCCCCGAGAACGATCACTGGGACATGGGCTCTTGTTTGATCAGCAAGCTCATGGAAGGTGCCGATGAACCCCAGATGGTCCCCGCCTTCGCGATGGTTGAAGTGCAGCGCGCGGAAACCGGTGGGCTGATCGCCGACGAGATCTCGCCCTTCTTCGCATCGAAGGCCGCGCTACGAGATTGGGCGGTCCGTCCCCGTGAAGGTAAAGAGGACACGCTGAGAAAGCGGGTGTGGAACGCCATGGTCGAGAATCGGGTTCAGGTCGCCGAGCGCAAGGTGAAAGAGACGGAGATCCGTCAGGAGTAGCTCAGCGGTGTTCAGGGTTGGCGTTGTCCTCCCGGCACCCTGCGTCCCACTCTGACCGCTGGTTCCCGTGGGCCGGAAATCCGCCGCGGTCTTTGAGTATGCGCGCTACGTGCATCAGATTCCAGGTCATAAACGTGGTGTTGCGGTTGGTGAAGTCGTTGTCCAGGCCGATGCCGTCGTCGCCGTAGGACGGTCCTGGGCCCGCCTCGCCGATCCATCCCGCGTCCGCCTGGGGAGGGATCGTGAAGCCAAGGTGCTGTAAGGCGTAAAGGATGCTCATCGAGCAGTGCTTGATGCCGTCTTCATTTCCCGTGATCAGGCAGCCGCCCACGCGCCCGTAGTACGCGTACTGACCGTTCTCGTTGAGAAGGCTCGAATTCCCATAGAGGCGTTCGATGAGACGGGTGCAGACCGAGGACTTTTCTCCCAGCCATATCGGAGAACCGATGACCAGGATGTCGGCGGCGAGTACTTTGTCGAATATCCGCGGCCACTCGTCCGTATCCCATCCGTGCTCGGTCATGTCGGGCCAGACGCCAGTCGCAAGATCCAGATCCACGGCACGAAGGTTCTCAACGGTTACGTTCTCGGCCTCCATGATCGCCATCGATTTGTCCATCAGCAGCTGAGTGTGGGAAGCCTCGGGGGACTTCTTCAGGGTGCAGTTGATATAGATGGCGCGGAGGTCGCTGAAGTCGAAGCCATCCTCCCTCGCAGCACTCATCGTCGGCGACTCTAGCCTTTTCCCTGGGCTGGTGCGGATACAGGTCGGTCGGCGGCGAGCCTCGACGCATCTATGGGCAACGCTCCTTGGATCGTGGTTCCGGCTCCCGGCGCCGACTGCACCTTGAAACTTCCACCCAGCGCAGAGACGCGATCGGCCACTCCCTGCAAACCGGTTCCGTAGGACGAACGGCCTGCGTCGAACCCGTGACCGTCGTCGGCGACCTCGAACGAAAGAGAGCCATCGCTGTGAGATAGACGCACCGATGCCTGCGAGGCTCCCGCGTACTTGGCCACGTTCTGTAACCCCTCCAACACGCTGAAATAGACCGCCGCTTCGACATCCTCTCCGTAGCGCGAGATGCCGTCGGCTTCGACTGTGACGGGAAGCGGCGCCCGTCCCACCTGGGATCGCAGGGCTACGGCCAGGCCCTGATCTGCGAGCAGTGGTGGGTAGATCCCTCTCGCCAGCTCCCTCAGGTTCTCTAAAGCGTCCTGTGCTTCGGTGTGCATCTGCGAGAGAACCTCACGCGCCTTGTCCTCGTCCCGGCCAACGAGGGACCCCGCCAATCGAGTCTTTATGGCAAGGGCGACGAGTTGTTGCTGGGCGCCGTCGTGGATATTGCGTTCTATCTTCCGTCGCTCCTCGTCCTGCGCCGCAACCAGGCGCTGGCGGGAGGCACGGAGATCTTCTATCAATCGCACGTTGCGGAGAACCAATCCGGCCTGCCCGGCGACGTCGGCGAGCAACTTCTCCTCCGCCGCAGCGAGGGCATCGCCGGGCGACTTTTCCACCGACAGCGCGCCCAACACTTCCCCTTGATGCCGCACGACCACGACGCCTGTGGCCCCGGGGATCTCCGGAACGTCGAGGTCTCCGGCGGGGATCAGGTCGTTCTCCGGCGCCGTGGGCCAGGATCCCGCGGCCTGAAGCTCGCCCCGCCCCAGGAGCCAGACATCGGCGCGCACGGCGCCCGTTGCCTCCCCCAGGATGCGAGCCGTGTGCGGCAACACTTCCTCGACCGAGTAGGTCGCAGCCATCTTGTCGGCAAACTCCGAGAGAGCCTCGTAAGGCGTGGCGCGCTTGCCATACACCAGCCTGTTCGCGAAGGTCCTGCTCCTCTCGCGGATCGGCTGGAACGCCAGTGCCACCACGGCCGTCGCCAAAATCGACAGGCCGGCGTTGCCCTTGGCGTTGATGATGGCCCCGATCCCCACCACGATCCCGACGTAGATGGCGGTGACCACCGCGGCCAGGAAGAAGTAGACAAGGGTCTTGTTGATGACCACGTCGACCTCGTAGAGGCCGTAGCGCAGGATCGCGAGCGCAGCCGCACCCGGAATGAACAGCGTGAAGCCGATAGTGAAGGCCACGCTGAAAGCAACATCGCTAAGTGTCGTGTTCACGTAAGCAAGCGGGAAAGCAACCACGAGGATGCCGACGGAAACGATCGCGGCGTAGACGAACCACTTGATCTGCTGGCGTTCGTCTCCCCGAGAGCGGCGCAGTCGCAGGATCAGCGACACGACTCCGGCGACGAGCAGAATACAGATCAGCAAGAACGCCGGGCTCGATAGACGTTCCAGCGCGGGGAAGGCATGTACTGGATTCGGAACATGAGGAAGCCGCGCCGAGAGCCTTACGGGGGTGGGATCGACGATGAAGGATAAGGAGAACACGACACTGAGTGCTATCGAAAAGACCGCGACCCAGTGCCATCGCCGGTTCAAAGACTTGCCGGTCGGATAGAGCAAGAGCAACAGGATCAGCGCCCCCAACGCCGCATTCCCGACCCAGTTGTGGAGCCACGACGGCCAGCGTGGCCAGCCCGTGGCGGGAACCCCCGCCAGGAGGGCGCGCATGGCCACGTGAGCTGACAGCGCGGACAACCCCACCGCGACGGCGATCGTGAGCAGGATCCAGCCGATCGGGTTCGCGGGCCGCCGGGACGCGACCAGCCCTCCCAGCAATCCGAGGGTGAGGGTGGCGATCAGGTCTGAGACATCGGCAGTGGAGGCGGAATCGATAGCCGTCCTATCCAGGTACAGGAGCACCAGACTGGCGCCCAGCATCGCCAGGCACAGAAACGTCACGCCCCATGCCAGTTTGCCGGCGGTGCGGGGCGTCACGAACGGCCCCCGCCGCGGCCTACCGACGCGGGCGCCCATGCGATCCGTGCCCTCCACGCTCGATCGATGGGCCTGATTGTCGCCGTTGCGCCGCGAATGTGAAAGGACGCCTCCCGAACGGCTTGGGGCCGCCACCTTCCCGGCAAGGTGGTGCTGGCACACCGGTGATCCTTGAAAGGGTCGCCCACGAGTGCGTCGGAGCGGCGAGGGCCGACAAGCCGCCCTGCCCCGGCCGCGACACTTCGGGCGGTGGAGGCCCCTATCCGGTATGCGCGCAGCGGAGACGTCAACATCGCCTATCAGATCACCGGCGAAGGACTCCGTGGTCGAGTGAAGGGAGGCGGCCCATCCGAAACGTCAGTCAGGAGCGGGGTAGTCGATCGTTCCGACCAGGCAGGTGGCAGCCGAGCTTCGTTAGCGGCGGCTCTCTCTGATGGTTTCCTGCCCTATGCCCCGGCCCCCGGTTGGTGACGCCGTGATGGTCAGGTCCTGGCCCTTGAGCTCGTAAGCAAAACCTTCGAGACGGTCCACCGACGACACCTTGTAATCGGGGCACAGCTCGGCGGTGGCCCGGGCGAAACCGTCGGCTTCGGCGGGAGATGCGAATTGCTTGCGAAACACTTCCGTGCCCTGAGGAGAGGTGAGGCTGACCGCGAAACGGAGAGCCTTGACCTGGGGTCGCAGGGGGCGCACAACCTCGCTGACAGCGGGGGCAACCGGAGTAGCTTCGCTCCGAACCTGGATCAGGTGTCGTGGTGTCATTGTGAGCCCCTTTGTCCGGTTGATGCCTGTCTTTGCATCATGGACCCGTCCACCCACGCTCACTATCCGCACCTATGCGTATGTTTCGGGCAGCCCTCACCTCCGGCGGGACTGCCTCGGGGGCTAGCTTCCTGCGTGGTGTTCTCCCAGAATCCCCCACACCTGGACTTGTCGGACAAAGGGTGATTACGATGCCCCGGTTGTATTGCTCGACGGAGGAGGACCAGTGGCACGGCCGATCGCTCGTTATGGGTGGATACCCGACCTTCCCGATTTTCGCGATCTGAAGTTCTCAGCCCCCCAGAAGGTCGGTGACCTGCCCGAGAGGGTCGACCTGCGCGACCAGTGCCCCCCTATATACGACCAGGGCCAGCTCGGCTCCTGCACGGCCAACGCGATCGGCGCGATGTTGCAGTTCGATCAGAAGAAGCAGAAAGAGCAGGACTTCCAACCGTCCCGGCTGTTCATCTATTACGGCGAGCGCGAGACGGAGGGCACGATCGACTCGGATTCGGGAGCGATGATCCGAGACGGCATCAAGGTAGTCAACAGGCTGGGAGCGCCACCCGAGGACGACTGGCCCTACGACACCACGAAGTTTGCCGAGAAGCCTCCGCAGAAGGCCTACGATGACGCCCAGATGCACCAGTCGCTCCAGTACAGCGCCATCCCCCAGGACGTGGATCAGATGAAGGCCTGCATCGCCTCTGGACTTCCGTTCGTGTTCGGCTTCCGCGTCTACGAGAGTTTCGAGTCCACTGCGGTCGCCGACACCGGACGGACGCCCATGCCGGACCCGGGCGAGAAAGCGCTGGGCGGACATGCGGTCATGTGCGTGGGCTACAACGAACGCATCGATCGGTTCATCGTGCGCAACTCCTGGGGCACCGGCTGGGGGCGAGAGGGCTACTTCACGTTGCCCTACAAGTACCTCCTCGACCCGGGCCTGGCGAGCGACTTCTGGTCGATCCAACTAGTCGAGTAACGATTTCTTTGCGAGCCTGGCCACCTATAGCGTGACTCTACGACCCCGAGATCGGTAGAGGGCTAGCGCTCGGCGATCAGCGTGACTGTTCGGCGCTCGGCGGTCTCAGCTTGGGTCGCACGCCCCAGGTGGAAATCGAGGTCGTAGCGACCCGGAGATGACACGTCGAAGTGGAATACACGCTCGCCCTGTCCGCCCACTTTGTCGTCTGGTGGAGGGACATAGTCACTGCGGATCAAAGAGACCCCCGGCGGCGGATCGGCGAGGGTCCATAGGTATCCCGTGGTGGGGGCCTCCGGCAGGCGCACCTCTGCCGGCCCCGGGTTAACTCGAAGCTCCATGCCTGGAGGGTACCCGCGTCAAACAAACCGAAACGAGGCAAACGCGGGGCTAGAGCTCCCGCCGTCCACTGACCCTTCGCCCTGAAAGGAAGTTGCTACTTCTTGACCGCAGCCCCGGCAGGTACGACCTGTGGGCTCACCTGGCCGGCCGCGGCCGGCGCCACGTTCTGATCGTCGTCGCTGGGATCCAACCGAACACTGACTTCCGGTTCGGGCTCGTCCGGGGCTTTGTGCTCGGCCTTGAGCCAGTCGAGCTGCCGGAACGCTCTCACGTGCCACAGGTTCGGTTCGCCTTCGAGCGACATCATGATGGAGGACACCACCGCGTCGGCCTTATCGACGTCCTCGGGGATCAGTGCCTTGCCGAGCAGCTCGCGGACCTTTCCGTCGGACGTGATCTCCTTCACGTTGGCCCAGGTCCGCTCGAGATCCGTGGCCGTCCTCACTCCAAGCTGCCGGAGAGTCGCCAGACCGGGAGGAGGCAGCTCGGGATGGTTGGGGTCCTTGGCCAGATGCAGATAGAGATATGCCTGATCCAGCCAGTCGACCACCCGCGCGATGGGTATGCGGGTCTTGAGCATGATGTCGACGAGACTTGCGGTACACAGGTTCTGCATGCTCTCGATGCCTTCTTCGATGAGACGCGTCTCGTACCAGATATTCAGCCCCTCGAGGTTCCGGAGCGGATAGTCGCTTTCGAGCTGCGGGATGGCTGCTTGCAACTTGCCCGGCAACAACGCACGCAGCCACGTGAAGCCCGCACGGGGGAAGAATCCGATGAAGAAGGCAACGAACTTGGCTTCCGAGTCGGTAACCAGCTTGGTGAAGCCGGCCGCGCCCATAGCGACGATCAAGGCCGACGCGAAGATGATCCTCATGGTGGCTGAGATATAAGCGGCAGCTTTCAGATCGTCCCGGAAATAGCGACGCCCGAGATCCAGGATGATGAAGGCATAGGCGCCGATGAAGCCGAATTGCAGCGGTGCGGTCGGCAACCCTTCCGGCTTCCCCGACAGCGCGAATCCCTTCGGAAGGATATTGATATTCCGGAGTAGCTCAGGTTGGAGAACGAGCGCCCACGCCATCGTTATGACGATCGTTGCCATCACCACCGGCGTGAATGTCTCGGTCTTCTCTCGCAGACTCAGCGGCTTCTTTCGGACGAGCCCGATGGTGCTCACCGCCGCGCGTCCGTACACCGACTCGAACTTGCGACGGTAGAGGTTGTCCGTGACGCTCTTTGCGACGATCTTCTTGTGGTACTTGTGCCACTTGGCAAACCAGCTCGTGTGTTGAGGAGGGGCAGGAAGGTTGGCTATCTCGTCGATCTCCAGACGAAACAGATTCAGCACGTATTCGTCGTAGAGGCTGGGACCCTTGTTCCTGATGAATTGCAGGTAGATCCACCCCGGGATGATCGATAGAAGAGCGGCCGCGGCAAACTTCAGAAGGAAGACCCGGCTGTCGTCGCTGAACACGATCGACGCCACCAGGATCAATGTCACGATGAGTACCAGTAGCAGGAACAGAAGCGTGCGGATGGACTTCTCCAGGATCCTGTCGCTGTCGCTCATAGGCGCGTCGCCGTTCTGGGCCGCAAGGTCGGCGGAGGCCTGTGAAGGTCTCAGATCTGAACTCATATAGCTCCCCCCTTCGCGACCGGTACCTCGAACAGGCCTCGGCAAAGGGTGGTCCCGGGCGCAGGTGACAACAGTGTGAGCCTCGGAGTCCTGGTACGCAATACCTAATATTTGGGGAAATAGCCGCCCAAGGTGCCGGGTCCAGATCCCGAGTCGTCGTAGGCTCCACCAGCACGCGGCTGCGGCGGGGGCATTCATGAAGCGACGAGCAGGGCGGGATATGGGCCAGCCTGAGGGAGCGCCGCCTCGATCATCGCCCCAGCTGAGAGCTTTCATCAACTATCGCCGCGAAGACACCTCCGGGCACGCGGGACGACTCTATGACTCGTTGACCGCCGCAATGGGAGAAGAAAACGTCTTCATGGACATCGACGCGATCGCCGCGGGTGAGGACTTCCCGACCGTCATCAACCGAGCATTGCAATCCTGCGACGTCCTGCTGGCGTTGATCGGAACCCGGTGGTTGACGGTTGCGGACACCAAAGGACGCCCCAGGCTCGAGGACCCCGGAGATTTCGTTCGAGTCGAGATCGAGGCGGGGCTCGAACGAGACGACGTTGTCGTCATCCCCGTCCTGGTGCAAGAGACCGGGATGCCCGGGGCCAATGACCTGCCGAAGTCGATGGCGGCGCTTACCCGGCGGAACGCTTTCCAGCTAAGCGACAACCGCTGGCGTTCGGACATCGACCGCTTGATCCTGGCGATGGGGAAAGTGGCGGCAGAGAAACAAGAGCGTGAGGCAACAGAAAGGGCAGAGCGGGAGGCAACAGAAAGGGCCCAGGAAGAGGCGAGCGTGGGAACAGCGGAACCCAGTCTCGCCCGGCCCCCGGCGCGTGCCCGCCCCTGGTACTGGTTCGCCGCGCCGGCCGCGCTGGTGGTGGTCCTGGCGATCCTCTATGCCGTTAACCGTGGAGGACAGTCAGGCGGACAAGGTCCGGGACCCCCGCCCCATACCCCCGATGCTTCCCATCCGGGGACGGCACAGCAGCGGTTCAAAGCCGAGTTCACCAAACCCATCAATGCATCCCTGACCGAGTCCCAATATCTGAACCCGATATTTGCTCACAACGCCCCAGACCCGACGATCATCCCGGCAAACGGCTTGTACTACGTCTACACGACTCAGAGTTACTACAACAGCCGGTTACACCTACCTGTTCTGGTGTCCCAAGACCTGGTCGGATGGCACTTCATCCATGACGCCTTGCCGAACCTGCCGGCCTGGGCAGACAAGACGACAAGGGGTGATACCTGGGCGCCGGATGCGCTACGTCTCAACGGTCTCTATTACCTCTACTACTCCGCACGGTTGGCGTCGACGGAATCCATGGGCATCGCCGTGGCGACCTCCAAGACCCCTCAAGGACCATTCCGTACTCTTGGCCAACCGTTGGTCTCAGGTCCGGGGTATCGCGATATCGATCCCTTCGTTCTCAAACAACCGGATGGACGCCTGCTGATGTATTGGGGCTCCCAGAATCAGCCCATCTCTGTCCAACCGCTGTCGAAGGATGGCAGGTCGCTCGTGGGCCATCCTCAGATCGCGCTGAAAACGTCGACTGCGACTCCCTACGACGATCTGGTCGAGGGCGCGGACGTGGTCCGTCATGGAGGCTTCTATTACCTGTTCTACTCCGGCGACCGAAGCATCGGTCAGAATCCGCACTATGCGGTGCTGGTGGCGCGATCCCGTTCCCCTCTCGGACCTTTCGTCAGAGATCCCAATAATCCGATAATCGAGAAGAACCAACGCTTCATCGCACCGGGTCACGGCACCGTTTTCACCGATGCTGCAGGGAACTACTTCATCGTCTATCACGCCATGGTTCGCTCAGACCCGACCGGCGCGCGATTCTTGATGCTCGATCGGATCCAGTGGCAGAGCGGGTGGCCCGTAGTGAACGGACGGGGGCCCTCGGAAACGCCTCAGCTGCGGCCGCAGCTCCCCTAGCGAGAGGTAGCCAGGCCTCAACTGAGGTAGTCGGGTGGCCGATATTGAAGGGGTCCTGGTCGAAGGGATCCATGCTGGCTAAGCGAGCCCGAGGAGGACTAATGAATAAGGGGGGTTTCTCTTGGAAAAGGCTAAGCGGTGTCAGCGCGGCAAAGGGTCGAGTCTCGCGAAAGATCGGGATACCGCTTACAAGGTCGGGTAGGCAGAGGAAGATCGGAAGGGCCGTTACGGGCGGAGGGTGCCTTCTCCCAACCCTCGTCTTATGGACACTCTTGGCGGCCTGCGTTCTTCTGACGATTCATTAGAAGCAGAGAGCCATTTGCCCTTGAACGCGAACGGCTACTTACGCCATCAGGAACGACGCGACGGCTTCTGCATCGGGTTGAAGAGCCACGAGGTTAGGAGCCGTTATCCAGTCACGGTCTTTCAACAAATCGTCTGCGGCACGGCCCGAATCCGTGATGATGCCCACGTGGGCACCCAGCCCGAGCGCGATCCGGTATTCGACTGCAGAGATCGTTCCCCCACCGATACCGATCACCTTGACTTGCGAGGGATCGATATCGGATGCGATGACGTCGGTCCAGTACTGAAGAGGCTGAAGAAAAGTGAAGTCGATGCCGGCGGTCGTGCGAAGCTCGTGGAAGCGGCGCTCATCGGTGTCGAAGGCGACGCCTTCCGGCGGCGATTGCGGGATGTAGCCGACGGTGTGGATCGTTCGCGCGTATTGCTCTCCGACATCGCCGGCCAGATGGCTGATCCCGTTCGTAGTGCCGCCGGAGATGATGGTTCCCTCGAAACTCCCAAAGGCTTCGAGTAGTGCGTTCCCGTAGTGAGACATCCGCTCTTCCACTCGGGAACTGGTCCCGCCTACCACCACCACAACCGGCCCGGCAACTGCGCCGGCAGCGGCCGCGATCACCTCTTCTCTGTCCGGCGCAGGATCCGGCGACCGGGCCGCGGTTGCAAGCGCCAGGAATCTGGTTGCGGCGCGCAAAGCAGGAAGTTCGTCGTCCACCATCACGAGGCGCTCGAGAGAGACAAGAGACGTCTCGATCATGAACGGCGCGGTGCTTAGTTGCACCGCCCTGGCGTAAGCGGCAAGGCTCTCGTAAGGCCTTTCGAGCAGGAGGCTGAACTTACCGATGTCGTAGAAGGCCCACGGCAGGTTCGCTCCTGCGTCGGCCTGAGCCCGGCACCTCCTGATCGCTGCCTCCGTCACCGATGGCTTCTCTCGCACCGCCGAGAGATCGCCTCGAGATGAGATCTCGTACTCGAGCAGGTTTCCCCACGCGTAGGGGTCGGAGGGGTCCGCCGCAACGGCCTGGCGATAGAGGCGGTGGGCCGCCGCTTCATCGATCCCCTTCCACGTTCCCGCCAGCGACGCGAGCGCGTCGGCATCGGAGGGTGACGCGGCACATGCAGCCTCCAGGAGACGCTGGCCCCGCCGGTACTCGGGGCCGTTCGGTTCAGAGCGGTGGAGTTTGCACAAGGCGACTCCCAGATCCCTCGAGATCTCGGGCGGGCCTTGTTCGACGAACGGCGCGAGCAGATCGACAGCGCTCCCCCACGCCCCCACCATGATCGCCGCCCTCCCGAGAACCGCGGCAACCTTCGCCCCCTCTGCACCCGGCCCGAAGGACGCCATCAAGGACTGCGCCCGTTCGAGAAGCTCGCGTGCCCGGTCCGCGTCCGCCGAACCAACCGCGTGTGTGCACGCCAGGCTGAGGTGGCCGGCGGCTTCCCGCGCCAGCGTCATCGCGTGCTCATCGCCCGGTCGCAACTCAGCGCGGCAGCGATAAGCCGCCTCGAGGTGGTATGCGAGAAGATCATCGGTATCCACACCGGTCTCGGGTGGTTCTCGTTCCAGCCAGCGCGCGATCTCCTCGTGTAGTTGAGACCGAAGCTCTTTGGGGACCGAGTCATATGCAGCCTCACGCATCAGGCTTTGACGGAACACGAACGAGTCTCCAGTTCCCAGCCTGGAAGTGTCCTCGCGCAGCACGTCCTTCATGCACAGGTCTGCCAGACGCGACGCGACCTCCTCTGCCGGTTCGGCTACCAGAGATCTCAGCAGCGCTGCTTTGAATACCGAACCGATCACAGCAGCCGCTTGAAGAACTTGGCGTTCTTCCGGCGGCAATTGGTCGATCCGCGCCGCCAGGAGGGAGTGGATGGTCTCGGGAACGGGGAGCCGGACCGGCGCGGCTCCCGAACCTCCGGCTCCTGGCTCCGACTCCGTTTCATCCGCGAACATCGCGAGCATCTCTTCGATGAACAAGGGTTGGCCGGCGGTGGTCGCGATCAGCTTCGCCTTCACATCGTCTGTCAGGCTGGATCCATCCGCGAGATTGTCGATGAGACGCTGCGACTGATCCGGGGTTAGTGGAGACAAGAGCAGCGAGACCGCGTTGAGCTTGCCTCCACCCCAGTCCGAGCGTCGCTCGAGCAGCTCCGGGCGCGCCGCACACACGATCAGCATGGAGACATCCCTGGACCACTCCGCGATCTCATCGATCAAGTCGAGAAGAGCTGGTTCGGCCCAATGTAGATCGTCGAAGAAGAGGGTCAGCGGACGCCGCCGGGCGAGAGCTTCGAACAGCTTGCGCACCGCCCAGAACATCTCCTCGGGCGTCTCGGTTGCATCTGCCATGCCGAACACCCGCGTAAGCGGTCCGACGACCGCGGCGTCACAACCGATCGACGAGACGAGCGACTCGATCTTCCCGGTGACTGCGTCGGGCGAGTCCTGCGGCGTGATCGAGGCAGCTGCCGAGATCATCGCCACCAGCGGGCGGAATGCCACCCCCTCGCCGTATGACAGGCAGTTCCCCCGCAGCACCTGGGAGTCGCCGCCGGCTATCTGCACAACCTCGTTCACCAGCCGCGACTTGCCGACTCCTGCGGATCCGAAGACGGTGACGAGATGACATCTCTTCTCGCGGACGACGCGCTCGAAGGCGTCGGTCAGCAAGCTCTGCTCTCGTTCCCGCCCCACGAGCGGCGACCTGCCGCGGCGCAACAAGCCCGGTGCTTCGAATGAGATCCGATCTACCCTCCAGGCGGTGACGGGCTCGGACTTGCCCTTCAGCGTCAGCGGCTCGATCGCTTCGGCGACGACGGCGTCCCTTATAAGCCGGTAGGTCGTCTGACCGATGAGTATCTCGTTCGGCCCGGCAACCTGTTCGAGTCGAGCGGCGATGTTTACCGCGTCACCGACGACCAGCGCCTGCCGGGAGGAGAAGTCGCCGACCACGACCTCGCCGGTATTCACACCGATGCGAGCAGCGATGGTGATGTCACGCTCTTTCCCCAGCGTCTCGTTCAGAGGTTCGAGCGCGCGGCGCATCTCTGCTGCAGCTCGCACCGCTCGAAGGGCATCGTCCTCGTGCAACCGGGGGTAACCGAAGACGGCCATGATGGCGTCGCCGATGTATTTCTCGACCGTTCCCCCATGCCGCTCGATAACCGCGGTCATCTCTGAGAAGTAGTGAGCCATCACCGCGCGTACGGACTCGGGATCGAGGCGTTCCCCGATGCTCGTGAAACCTGCGACATCGCAAAAAAGAACCGACACGATCCTGCGCTCGTGCCCTCCTTCTGGGCGCAAGGGAGTCGCACACTGCAGGCAGAACTTCGCGCGCCCGGGATTCTCCTCACCACAGTGGGGGCAAACGACCATGCCCTCGCCCGATCGTGGAGAGCTCTCCGCGGTAGCCGGACTCACTCGGGCAGGCGAGCGGGATCGTGGTCGGGAAGAGCATCGCGGGCCCAGTCGGCCCTCTTCCAATCGGGCACGGGCGTGGGTGCATCGACCCGAGGCACGAACTTCGAGTGCTCCACGAGCTGGTAGCGGTGGATGTAGCGGGGGCAGTTCGGAAACACCTCACGCGCGCGCACGCGAACGATGAACTGCGCCTCCGGATACTCCTGAAGGAGCGGGTCGCTTTCGTCGATGCTTGCCTCGCCGTTCAGCCGCAGGCGATGGCCGGTGTCGAAAGCGATGAACAGAAGCCCGACGTGGGGATTGATGCGTATGTTTCCCATCGAGAGGTACATCCCGTTGCCGTCGTAGTTGGGCCACGCGATCGTATGTTCGTCCACCACACGTACGAACCCCGGATCGCCGCCCTTGTAGGAGCAGTTCGGGCGGCCTTCCTCATCGGCGGTGGCGAGAAAGAACATGTCGAGTCGCTCGATGAAAGCTTTATCGCCGTCGTCGATGGTGTCGCCCACGAGCTTCTCCTCGATCCGGTTCGCGATCCGCCGGGTATCGAACCGGTCCTGCAAGACCCGGCTGCCGTCGTGGAACATGCTCACTTTCTCTCCTCCCGACCGAGCATCGATGGGCATCCCATCGTCAGAAGCTCGCGCTTTTGAACCTACCGGCCTCTAGCTTTCGAATCACCGCACTTCGAGGTCGAGAACCACGCTATACGTGGCTACGCTCACAACAAGCTGACTTAGAGGAGGTTTTCGAGCTGGGCCCGGGTGGGCATGCCGCCGCGGGCCCCCGGTGCGAGGGTGGATAGGGCTCCGCAGGCCGCCGCCTTCCTGATCGCGTCGGTCAGCTCCGCGCCGCTCGCAAGAGCCCACGCCAGCGCACCGGTGAAGGCATCGCCGGCGCCGGTGGTATCCGTGGCTTCGACCTCGAAGGCGGGTTGATGGTGGGCCGGCGCGCCCGGGCGGAACAGATCGGCCCCCTGCGCGCCCTGGGTCACTATCACCGCTCCGGCACCTGCGGCGAGTAGCTCTTGTGCGGAAGACCGCCCCAGACCTTCGAGCTCGTGCTCGTTCGGTGTCAGCACGTCACACCGGCGCAGGAGGTCGCCGGCCAGGGGCGCGGCGGGGGCCGGGTTCAAGATGAACGACCACCCGCGCTCACCGGCGACTGTCGCGGCCGCCATAACTGCGGGCATCGGGACCTCGAGTACCGAAGTAACCACCGCGTCTTGGGCGTCGATGCGACCCAGCGCCTCGGTGACGACTTCGGAAGTGAGCTCGTCGTTCGCACCGGAAGCCACCGCGATCAGATTCTCGCCTCCCGAATCGATCAGGATCTCTGCCACGCCTGTGTGCTTGGCGCCCGCTCCCACCTCGCCGACTTCGACCCCTTCGCCGGCCAGGTTGGAACGCGCGTCGCTCCCTAAGTCGTCGTCGCCCACCATCCCCACCATGATCACGCGCGCTCCCAGGCGAGCGGCGGCCACCGCCTCGTTGGCGCCCTTCCCGCCTTGCTCGCGCACGAAGGTTCCACCGATGACCGTCTCACCGGGACGGGGAAGTCGCTCGACGAAAGCACAGAGGTCGACGTTGATGGAGCCCACGACGATCACGGTGGGAGTCATGGAGCGGCCTGCACCGATCGCAGCGCGGGATAAAGAGCCCGGAATCGCTCGTATGCCTCGCGGTAGAACACGACCCACAAGGGTTCCGGCTCGATCGTGTCGCGCACCCGCACGCATGCTTCCACCGCCTCGGGCACCGAGTTGAAGACACCACCTGCGACCCCGCCAAGCAGCGCGGCGCCGAAGGCGGCTCCCTCTTCCACCGCGGTGAGCTCGAGCGGCAAGTCCAGGACCGAGGCGACGATCCGCAGCCACAGCGTGCTGCGGCTGCCGCCTCCCGACGCGCGGGCAGCACCGGAGTCGACTCCCAGAGATCGCAACAATTCGAGGCTGTCGCGCAACCCGAACGCAACGCCCTCCGCCACGGCCCGGACCAAGGCGCCTCGGTCGTGCCGCAACGAGAGCCCGGAGAATGCTCCACGGGCATCCGGGTCCGCGTGAGGCGTGCGCTCGCCCGCGAGATAGGGAAGGAACGTCAGACCCTCGGCTCCGGGTTCCCACCGCTCGGCCTCTGCGAGCAAAGAATCGTACGAGGCTCCCGGGTTGAGCACGTCGCGCAGCCATCGCATAGAAGCGCCCGCCGACAGCATCACGCCCATCGCGTGCCACACGCCGGGAATGGCGTGGCAGAAGACGTGCACGCGGGCCATCGGATCCGTGCGATAGCCGGGGAGCGGTGCGAAGACCACTCCCGAGGTACCCAGCGCCACCGACATCGTGCCGGGTCGGGCAACCCCCACGCCAACCGCTCCCGCGGCCTGGTCTCCCGCTCCCCCCGCCACGGGGATGCCGTCCCCGGTCTTCCCGGTAACTTCGGGCGATTCGACTACGACGGGAAGCCACGCGGGGTCGATATCGAGAGCCGCGAGCACCTCCTTGCTCCAACGACGCTTCCCGACATCGAAGAGCAGGGTGCCGGAAGCATCGGAGGCATCGCCCGCCAACTCACCCGTGAGACGGAAGCGCACGTAGTCCTTGGGCAACAGCACATGCGCGATGCGGGCGTAGATATCGGGCTCGTGATGGCGCAGCCACAGCAACTTGGGGGCAGTGAATCCGGTGAGGGCGCGGTTACCGGTCAGCTCGATCAGACGCTCGAGGCCGAGACGCTCCTCGATCTCGGCGCACTCGGGCCCCGTTCGCTGGTCGTTCCACAGGATCGCCGGCCGCAACACTTCGAGATTGCGGTCCAGCACGACCAAACCGTGCATCTGCCCCGAAAGGCCGATCCCTGCAATGTCGCGCGCATCGAGGTCGGCCAGCGCCCGCTCGGCTGCGTGCCACCACGCGCCCGGATCCTGCTCTGCCCATCCCGGTTGCGGGGTGTCGAGTGGATACTCGTGCTCGGCGCGGCCGAGAACCTCGCCACCGGTCGACAACGCCACCGCCTTGACGCCAGTGGTCCCCACGTCGATACCGACGAGCGATGCCACGCGGTTAGCTTGGAGTGCTGGGGTCCGGGGCCATGCAGCGGAGCACATATGCCGATCCCTCGAGGACGTGGGCTCCCGCGGCATAAGGCACCAAGATCGCATCCCCGGTGTCGATGTCCAATTTCCAGTCATCGCCGCGTACGACACCGTTTCCCGCGGCGACAAGCAGAACGGCAAACTCTTGCCTGAGGCGATCCCCGTCCGATACCAACTCCGCTCGGAAATAAGCATCGGCTTCGCTGGGAAAGAGCCTCGCGCCGCCACGATCCGATCGGCGCCTAGACCTGGCCCGGGCGAGGTCGTCCTCGCTCCACGGCTCCAGGTTCAGGGCCTGCAGCGCGACGTCAAAGCCAAGCCCGAGCGATGCGGCCTCCTCGTCGTCGGCAAAATCTTTCCACTCGAGCAGCAGGGAAAAGTCGGTGGGTTGCTGCAGTTCGGCCAGCAGTATGCCTTCGCCGATAGCGTGGGGGGTGCCGGCCGGGACGAAAATCGTATCCCCCGCGGCCACCGTTACCGGGTGGAGCGACGACAGCATCGCCCCGGCATCCTGAGATTGGACCCACCCTGCGACGGTGTCGAGAGCGACGCGCTCACGGAAGCCAACCTGCACCGCGGCACCGCGCTCGGCCTCGAGGATGATCCACGCTTCCGTCTTGCCCCACTGCGACCCCAAGTGGGCGCGTGCGAAATCATCGTCCGGGTGCAAGTGAACGGGGAGTCTCTCTGCGGCATCGAGCAGCTTGATCAGGACGGCGACGTCGGGACCGAAGCGGGCGAGGTGTTGCGGGCCGAGGAACGCCTCGGGTTCGGCAGCGATCGCATCGGGCAGGGATCTGCCGTCGGGAAGGACCGCGATGCCCACATCCGGCTCGCCGAAAGGAGATGTCATCGATGCGATCCACTCCTCCGGGGCATAAGGATCGACGTTGACCGACCCCCGCAGCGCCTTGATCCGCCGGCCCCCCCGGTAGAAGCGATGGAGCTGGTTCGGGGGCAGAACTATGGGCTCCATCGAGCTACTCACCGACGACGTTGCTGGGCGTGGAGACCAGGTCGCCTCCGCCCCCCTTGAAGGTGAAACGAACGTCGTGTTCGACGTAACCGTTGTCGGCGTAGAAGCCCTCGATCCGCGCCACCGCCGAACGGCCCCAGTCCGCCAACTGCTCGCGCCGGTCCGGTTCATCGTCGGTCAACCGGCGGACCCAGCGCGTGCCGGTCTTCACGTGCATCAGCTCGTCGGCTTGCAGGTAATCACACAGCTCGGCAAGCCGCGTAAAACCGCGCTCGATCGCCTGCAGGCGCCACTGCTTGAGGGTGTTCATGAGGTTGGCCTCGGCCCAGCAATTCGTGACCGTGATGCGTCGAAGCGGGTCGTCCTCGTTCTGCATCCACCACCAGACGTAAGGCCACGGCCCATAGCCGAGCTCGCCGCCTAGCTCCTCTTCTACCGCCTTGGCCACTATCTCTATGTGGCGCGCCTCGTCCCACATCTGATTCGCGAGGTCCACGCGCATGTCCCAGGGGAGCTCGGGAAACTCGGCGATCATCTTGCCCATCCGGTCGGTGGTTTCGACCTCGCCGTACAGAAGCTGGTGGAACTTGTGACGGAACCCTTCGATAGACCACTCGTCATCGCTCTCGTACACGCGGAACGCCTCTCGGTCGGCGGAGAACCAAAAGGGAGCCTCGACGGTCGGCGCGTCCAGAGGCGGGCACTTCTTGGTGAACTGGTAACCGCCCTTGGCGCGCTTGCGGCGCTCGTGCGAGTGGTCCTGGTCCTTGGTGCTGTGGAAGCTGAGCCAGTGTGACTCGATGCCCTGGCCGGTCACTCCCCCGCACTCCACCAGGCGGCCTTCGATATCTGCTTGCACCGACAGCGCCCGCTCCCTGTCGGCCCGCGACTGGGTCAGCGAGTCCAGGATCGCCTGCCCCCACGCGATATGCGACTGGTCGATGCCGCCCAGCTGCCGGAGCAGCCGCACGGTGGGGGCGTCGGTGAGAGGGTCGGTCGCGTCGGCGTGATACACGAAAGTGCTGACGAGATGCGGCTCGAGCACCGAGTAAACCGCCACGAGCCGGTCGACGACATCATCGAGGTTCCATACGTACTCGCACAGGTGCGCGAGATCATCGGACGCCGAACGTCCTCGCCCACTGCCCGACCGCAGTTGCTGAAGACGGTCGCCCAACGATTGAGCTGCCTGCGCGTGATCGAAGACGTGGTAGCCGAACGCCGCCTTGAAGGCCAGCTGTGGTGTGGTCTGGGACCAGCCGGCGATCATCTCCATCAACTGCTCTTCGAGGTAGCGATAGTTGGCAAGTCGCTCCGAGTTCTCGATGACCGAGAACCGGCCCCCGAAATCCCTGCGATCCACTACCGGCATCGGTTCAACCTCCTTCGGATCGACGCAGCTCGACGATCGAGTAGAGCGGGACCCCTTCGAGCTTCAATCGGTGCAGCGTCCCCTCCCGCTCGAGGGTGACCCCCGGGTCGCTGACGTTTCCGCAAGCTTCGATCGCATCGTACGCGTCCTGCAGTTCGACCTCGATCGTCGCCCCGTTAAGCAGCGGAACCGCGTCGAGCTCGGAGTCGTAGTCGTAGCGAATGAGATGAACGGCGATTCCCCCGGCGGTGCGGTGGAGGTGGATCGCTCCGTCAACCCCTGGCGAGACGCGGACCTGCCGCGCCGGCCCGGTAAGCGCTTCGACGTTCGCGTCGCTGAGCTCTTCCGTACGGGGATGCGATTCGATCCGGGCTAGCTGCTCGTCCGGCAGATTGCTCCCCACGGGTCCCAGGCGCACTACCCTTCCGCCGTCGTCCAGGTAAGCCAGCAGCACGTCCGCCTGGGTCGCGGTGAGCTGGTGACAGTGCGGAAGCACGACCGTCGAGTAGCGGGCGAGGTCTTCAGCGACGAGCGAGTCTGGCCGCAGCTTCCCATCGGGGAAGAACACGACGTCGTAGGGCTGCAGTTCTTCGCTCAACGCTTCGCACACTTCCCAGAACGGAAGCACCGCCTCACCGGTCAGGTTGAGGGTGTTGTTGGCGAGCGCTCTATCTCTGGTCTCGAGCACGAAGTTGCTCTCGGTGCTGAACACGACCGCGACGCGAGCAGCACTGCGGCGCGAGAAAAGATCCTCGTGCGACGCGAGGAACTCCTGCACCTCCATGCATAGCTCGTGAGGGGCCCAGAAGGAGTCCTCGATGACGCTCCCCATCCACGCCCCGTAGGGCACCGACATGTTCACGCCCAGCGCGGCGGCTTCGTACATCGACATGCGAAACAGGTCATAGCCCCGGCCGGAGCGCAGCTCTCGGATCAGCTCCGGCACGACTCCGCCGTAGGGATTCTCGACCACGACGACCGGCTTGTCCCCGCCGAACCCGGCCGCGTAGCGATACCAAGCAGGTTGGCGAAAGGTCGTGTTGCGCATCTCGGTGACGATCACGTCGACCGTGGGCTCGAGGGGGAGGTAATGATCCTGGACGTTGAAGAAGTTGCCCGACACGAGGATGTCGCGGCCCCGGCTTCGTCCGTACGAACGCGCATAATCCGCCAGCTCTGCGAAGTAGCGCGTGATGGCTGCCCGCTGGAAGCGCAGATACGCCAGGAACAGGGGGGCCTCGGACTGGTCGTCCTTGAAATCGTAGCCCTGCTCCAATAGCCACTGGCCGTAGTGAAAGCCTGCCAGCTCGTCTTCGGTCAGCTCGGGACATAGTTCCCGGCGCTCGCGCAGGTAGGCCGCGAAACCCTTCATGCAGTCCTTGCAGAAACACCCGCCGTACTGCATGGAAGTGATCGGCAACTCCGCCTCGTCCAGCTGCACCCCGTCGACTCCGGCATCGATCTGGATACGGATCACAGCCTTCAGGTACTCGCGCCACACCGGATTGTTCCGGTCCATGGTGTAGCAGTAATGCTCTCGGTCGGGGGCTTCGACCCAATGGGCATGACAGGGATTGCCGTGGATATCGCGTGAGCAACATTCTTCGAGGAGATCGGTGACCTTGTCGCCATCACTGTTGACGAGGCCGCCGGGGAAGTATTCCTCGAACGGCGGCCACAGCGCCGGGTAGCGGTCCTGCGAGAACTCCCGCAATCCGAGCCACCCATTCGTAGTCCCCGACGCCATCTCGTTCATGAACAGCACGCGATCTTCGGCCGCGTTGAGCTCGACGGGAAACTCCCAGCCCTGCACCTCGAAGACGATGCCGAAGACCTTTATGCCGCGGATGCGGCACTGCGCGATGAACTCCGAGTCGTTGACGAAGCCGTAGAAACGGAAACGCGGATCGATCTCTCCGAACGCCTCATGTTCCAGATACGGAAGCGAGATAGACCCGCCACCAAGGCTCGCCCACACGAGCATCGTGGCGCGATAGTCGAGAAGGTCGTCGAGCATCCGCAGACGGCGAGGCGGAAGGCTGGGGTGGTAGCAGTGCTGGCGCGGGAACCACCCGTCGAAGTACACCCCCCTCTCGACGCGGCTCGGCCCCGCCTGACTGGAGTCGCGAGTGGCCGGAATGGCTTCCTCCAGGGTGGTGCCGCTCGCCCGGCCCCCCGTCACGGCGCGGGTCGAACAGCGTCGGCAGTGTCCCTCGCCAGGTCGTCGAAGAGATCGGACCGGACCGAACCGGGCTCGGGGGCCGGGTGGGCCTGAACGAAACATTCGGCGTCGAGGTAGATGCCGCGCAGTGGCTCGGGGATCCGTTCCCACTCGATCAGTTGGGTCTGGTGCGCCAGGATCGCCTCGCGTTTGCGCTCTGCTACCGCACCCAGGTCTGTTCTCACCGTGATGGCGTCGTCGGGAACGCCGGTGATGTCGAACAGATTTCCCTCTTCCCCGTACTGGAACCCGCCTTCGGCTACCTCGGAATAGAAGCGGTCCACATCCGATCGGCCAAGGGCCACGTGATAAAGCCGTTGCAGAACACTCTGGTCGTGGGATGCCTCGCTCAGTTTGTGAAAGACCGCGGTGGCTGCGCGCCCCACGTACATGTGGTCGTGATGTGACGTCAGACCGTCGGGTCCAAAGGTCACCACGACGTGAGGCTGGACCTCCTCGAGCAGCTGCTCGATCTCGTTCTCGAGCGTCTCCATCGGAACATGGGGGAGGTAATAGTCCGGGTGGTGCAGGAATTCGGCGCGGGCGTCCGGGTAGCCAATGATCGACATGGCGTTGCGCTGCTCGCTCTCGCGCACGGCCCCCAAGGTCGCGCGAGTGGCCTGAGATGGATCCGAGATCGGGCCCGCTTCCCCGCTCGTGGCGAAGATCAACGTCGGTTCGACCTCACCGCGATGGAGCAGGAGGGTCCCGCCGATCAGGTAGATGTCGTCATCGGGATGAGCAAACACCCCCGCCACGCGGATCGTCATGTCGGCGTCGGCTCATTTCGCTCGAGCGCTATCAGATGCGTCACGCTGGCACGGGAGGAGCCCAGACAACAGGCACCTCTGATGCATGGATGGATCCCCCGGTGTTGGGATCGAAGAAGTACAGGGTGCGTGTATCCACGTGCACTTCGATGCGATCGTCTATCTGCGCTTGCGTATTGGCGCTGAACCGCGCGATGAAGGTGGTCTTGTCGGTCTCGCTCTCGAGCTCCTCGACATCGAGCCCGCGGTCCTCTGCCAGCTCTCTGGTGTCGTCCGTAATGAGCGGCGGGGAGTCGATCGGGAAGTGCACGAGGATCTCCGAGCCCATGTCCTCGCGGAGCTCCACCGTTGTCTTGATGCGGCGATCCTCGGGAGCGCCGGTCCTGAGAGCGGCGTCCTCCATGTCCTCCGGCCTGATCCCAAGGACGACGGTTCGTCCCACGTAGGCGCGCAGCGCAGGCCGGCTGGCTATCACCGATTCATCCACCGCCAGCCGGAAGCTGCCGAACCGTACGAAGAGCTTGTCGTCTTCGCTCTCTACCGTTGCCTCGACCATGTTCATGGCCGGAGAACCGATGAAGCCGGCGACGAAGATGTTCTTGGGATTCCGGTAGAGGTCAGACGGGGCATCGACCTGTTGAAGCACGCCGAGTCGCATGACCGCTACTCGGTCCCCCATCGTCATGGCCTCTACTTGATCGTGCGTGACATAGATCGTGGTTACGTCGACATCCCGCTGGAGCCTCGAGATCTCGGCCCGCATCTGAACCCGGAGCTTCGCGTCGAGGTTAGAAAGCGGCTCGTCCATCAGGAACGCTTCGGGCTCCCGCACGATCGCCCGGCCCATGGCGACCCGTTGCCGCTGTCCACCGGAGAGCTGTCCCGGCTTCCGGGTAAGCATCTCGAATAGACCGAGCGTCTTGGAAGCTCCCTCGACCCGTTGTTTGACGTCGGGCTTCTTGTAGTGGCGCATCCGCAGACTGAACGCCATGTTCTCGAACACCGAGATATGCGGGTAGAGGGCATAGTTCTGAAACACCATCGCGATGTCCCGCTCCTTGGGAGCGAGCTCGTTGACCACGCGATCGCCGATCCGGATTTTGCCCAGGCTTATGTTCTCGAGCCCGGCCACCATCCGCAATGCGGTGGTCTTGCCGCAGCCGGAGGGGCCGACCAGAACCATCAAGGAGCCGTCCGCAATCTCCAGGTTTAGCCTCTTCACGGCGATGGTGCCGTCGTCGTAGACCTTGGTCACGTCGTCGAAAACGATCTCAGCCATGTTGGATCACTCCTCCGCTTGGGTCGCGTGTCGGCCGCTCGCGGCCAAGTCCTTGCGTACTGTCATCGGCGTATCGGGGAAACGGACCACGGTCGTATCGTCCCGCCCGGTTCCCTCGAGCAGCAGAACGAATGCCGACGTTGGTTCCTCGAGCGCGAAGGGCGCGCCGTGCCACACGCCCGGGTCCAGCACGACACCGGCCCCCGCGGGCACTTCGAACACCCTGAATCGGTCCAATGAGAGCGCGTCCGGGGGATCGGGCGGCGCTACGTAGACCGCGATGTCGCGCGCCGACGCGACCACCACCTCGGGACTCAGCAAGTGGTGCTCGGCCCAGTCGATGGTCATGGCCACCGGTTCCAGCGCCAGATAACCGAAGGCCCACCTGCGGCCGTCATTCGGCAGCGCCGCCACCTCACCCCACCACCGCCACCCGGAGCCGTCGGCGTCGGCCGAGGCGACCGGCTCCGATAGCACCTTGCCGAACGGGGCGAAGGCATCATCATCGAGATGCTCGAGCTCGAGAGTGGTCACGCGACACCACCTGCGCGCGCGGCGGCACTGTCGCGAGCTGCTTCCGCAACTCGAAGGCGGGGGGCGCCGGCAAGCCCTGAGGGCCGTGGGACGCCGTTGAGCAGGTTGGCCGGGGTATTAGCGATCCTTAGAGCAAGCTCGTTGCGTCCTGGATGCACGTACCGGCTGATATCGACGATGTAGGGATCCCACAGCCTCACGCCGGCGCGCTCTCCGTTGACCATGACCTCGACGACGTCGTCCTGCATGGGGATATCCAGCAACACGCGGGGCTCGGATCCGTCCGAGGGGAGGTCGAACGACGTGCGGTAAACCCCGCATCCGGACAGGAAGGGATAGCCCTGCTCGGTCCACGAGCGAGGTTCGATCGCGTCGTCGGGGGCGACGATCGTGTAGCCGCTCTCGTCGTCACCCGTGACTGCGAACGACCCCATCAGCTTTATGTGGTCCAGCACGCCGGACGTGGTACCAGGGAGAATCACGCGGATCGCCAGAACGTTGTGCCCCGCCTGGACCAGCGCGCTCAGGTCGAGTTCCTTCATCTGCGAATCCAACCGGCTGCGCGTCGTGGCGTCGGGGGCCCGGCGGCCGTTCAGCCACACCTCTCGATCGGTCCCTGCAAAGCCGTCGATCAGCAGCACGAAGCGGCTGGGGACGTCGAGAACATCGAAGCCCGCGCGGTACCACACCGCCATGGGCCACTCGCCCTCGGGCTCGGCCGGCAGCTGGTACGACCACGCGCCACCGATCACCGGCTGCCATCCCTCATCCCCGCCATCCGAGCGCAGGTAGACGTCATGGTCGGGGCTCGTTTCCCGCGCCGCCTTCCAGCTCTTGATCACGAGGGCGTTGTCGTCTTCCGCCTCGAACGTCCACGGACCTGCAAGGACCGTCTCCGTGGCAGCGACGCTCCTCCTTGAAACCGAAGTGACGCCGTCCGACGAAGCCGCCGGGAGCGCAGCGGCGCCGGTTACGACGAACATCGAACCCACGGGTTCCAAAGCGAGATCCACCGTGGTCCCCGCGTCGGTCGGTCGAGCGGCGCTTTCCCTCCCCCGCTCCCCCGTCGTCGGATCCCACAACACGGCGCGATCCGCATGTGGCAGCGTCACCGTCACGTCCTGACGGTCGAAGGTCGTGTTCACGAGGAAGTAGATGTCTCCGTCGTCCTTCCTGCGATGGAGGACGAAGACCTCGGGGTTCGACACCGTGAGATCGGGCTCGATCAGCGACTTGACGGCGTCGTCGAGCGTCGCCGCGAAGCGATCGCGCACCTCACCAGGGCCGGTGGAGAGAACCTCGAGGGACCCCGGGATGAAGGCTGCCCTGCCGCCCTGCCTTTCCCGCGCAGTCCCGGAGGAGTCTCCGTCGCCACGTCCGAACAAGGTGCCGGCCCGCTCGGTGACGTCGATCGAACCCGTGGCGTCGAACGCCCGGGTCGGCGCGGTCAGCACGCTTAGAGCGCGGCCTCCTTCCGCTACGAAATCCTCCAGCTTGTCGATCGTTGGTTCGCGGATGAAGTCCATCGGGGGCAACAGCACGAGCTCGTACGCCTCATCTCCGACGCACAGCTGCCCGTTCTCCACCTCCGCGTCGGCCAGCACTTCTTCATCGATGTAGTCGAAGTCATGATGCAAACGCAGAAGCAGGTCGGTGAGCAGGTTCAGGCCCGACTCTGTGGCGGTGTTCTCCGGGGTGCGCTCTTGCGGCTTGTAGGTGGCGAAGATGGAGTTGATCGGCCACACGACCGCGATCTTCGCCACATGAACGCCGCCGGTCAGCATCTCCGAAACACGACTGTTGTAGTTCGAGAACTCCTCGTAGTAACGCCACCACGGATACTGATAGAACATCGACGGGGGCCAGTCACGTTTGCGCGCGCCCTCGAAGGTGTAGTGAAAGCCGTGCGGATTGATGACGGTGACCCCGAGCACATACTCCCAATCGGCGATCCATTTCATCCTCTGCATGGTTGCGTCCATGAAGATGCCGCCGAACGACTCGCAGATGACTCTCTCACTCCCGAAGTGATGCGCGGCCGACGAGGCCAGCTTCATCGCCACGTGCTCGGCGGGGTTCTCCCGCGTTCCGATGATGGGATAGAGATGATCGACGGCGACCACGTCCATGTGCTCGTAGTGCCTGAAGGCATTGCCCTCGACCCGAACCATCTGCCGCAGCCACTCTTCGAACAGCAAGTGGGCCGTGAAAGTCAGGTGGTGCTTCTGGCACCACTCGTGGATCTGGCGGTAGTAAGCATCGGAATAGAACGCGGTAGTCGTGTTGTAGAAGTCGTAGCGGGTACGGGCTGCATCCGGCTGGATGTCGAAGAAGAGGTCGAGCAGCCGGGGGCGCAGGTTGTATCCGTTGCGTTCCTCGAAGCGACGGAACATGTTCTTGGTCCAGGGCACGATCGCGTTGTCCACCGCGGTAAGGAAGTAGTGCATCGCAGGCTCGTCGGAGTAGAAACCTTCGAGCGCCCGGCCGTTGCTCTTACCGGCGCCCGCGGACCCGTTCGACAGCGCCCTGACGTAGGGATCGTAGCCAAGGCGAAGGAACGTGGCGGTGGCTTCCGGGTCGAGAGCGTCGATGTAGTAGTCGGCTCTCTTCTCGACGATGTAGTGGAGGCTCCACAAGCCGGGCGGCACCTCCCAAGGAACCACCTTGTCGAAAGACAGGTTCGAGGTGAGATCGACGATCGCGCCATCCTCGCCGACGGCAAAGATCGCCACCGGTGTCGATCGCTCGAAGTCCATGTAGCGGCTGTCCTCGCCCGTCAGGCACATGAACCAGGGCCCGCGGACCAAAAACGAAACGCACTCGAGGTACCGCTGCGCGAGGTCCGGGCGTTCCTTCAGCACGCGTTTGTCGGCGGTCCCGCTGGGCCAGTTCATCTCGTCGTAGATCCACGACGCCAGCCCGAGCCGGTTGGCCTCCTCGACTCCGAACCTGATGCGCTCGAGGTAGGTGTCGCCCACGTACGGCATCTCGAGTCCGTACCGGCCGTGGAAGATCACGCCTTGCATCCCCTTCGCCCGCAGCTCGCCCAGCTGGTACAGCATCTCGTCGGGATCAAGCTCGCCGTTGAGGAACCAGAACGGCAGGATCCCGTAATCACGGTTCGGCGACTTGTAAACGTCGAGGTCGAGGGGGCGCGGCGCGGTCACGGCATCACCGTCGCCTTCACGAAGCCTTCGGGCTTCTCGGTCGCAGCCCGGAAGGCGGCGTCGATCTCGTCGAGAGCGAAGCGATGTGTGACCAGATCGTCCATCGACAGACGGCCGGACGTAAGCAGGCGCATGCCTGCCCCCATCCCGGTCAGGATCGTGTTGACGTCACGGAAATGGGCATTGATCAGGTTGTAGGCCATCCAGTTCCAGTGCCCCAGAGGTATGGAGCGGGGCTCTCCCTGGTGGTAGCCCACGATCGCGACGGTCCCGCTCATCCTCGTGACCTCGCCGACGGTCGCGAGGGCAGCTTGTACGCCGGTGACCTCGAACGTGACGTCCGCACCCCGGCCCCCGGTAGCTTGCATCACGACCTCCGCAAGAGACTCGCGGGTGATGTCCACGACCGTCGTGGCGCCGAACGATTCAGCGCGCTTCAGCGCATCGGGACGGACGTCGGCTACGAAGACGCGAGCCGGCCCTTTCAGCTCGACCAGCTTGTGCACCAGGTGGCCCATGAAACCTGCTCCGATGATGGCGACGTCGTCTCCCAGCATCGGTGCCGCCAGCTCGACCGCGTTCACCGCGCAGGCCAGCGGCTCGCCCAGGGCGAGCTCCAACTCCAACCCGGTCGCGT
>DATAPE010000128.1:0-13702 GCA_036265345.1 Actinomycetota bacterium | reverse complement strand
GCCGGTGATGTTGGCCGTACTGCTATTGCCCTTGTTGGGTTTCTGGGCGATCCGAAGGCATGGTGTTGTACGTGCGGCGCGGCGCTTCGCTTGGGTATTACTGCTCGCGTTCGCGCTTACTGCGGTGTGGTCGATCCCGTTCGTCGTTCGCATCGGCTACTCGACCAACATGCACTGGCAGCAGCTCGACGGGTGGAAGACCCTCGTGCCCTCCGAGGCGCGCGTGTACCTGGTGGGAGCCGCCGTGGGTATCGCCCTGGCGATCGCGCGTCGCGACCGCCGCATCCTCCTCTTCGTGGCCCTGGGCGCGTGGTCGCTGCTGCTGTACTTCCTTCTCCCCGAGGGGCATGTATGGAACGGACGGTTCGTCCCCTTCTGGTTCCTGGCGGTCTATCTGTGTTTCGTTTATGGCGTTGGAACTCTGATCCCCATGCTGGGCCGGTACTTCTCGAGGCGGCGGGCCGCCTTCGTCGCTATCGCCCTGGTAGCGGCCGCTTTAGGAGTGGCCGTCGCCTCGCCCGTATGGCAACAGAAGACCAGCTTCGTTGACGACTGGATCCGCTACAACTACACCGGATACGAGAGCCGCGCGACGTGGCCGGAGTTCCACGCGCTGATGCAGCGGATATCGCAGCTGCCTCCCGGTCGCATCATGTGGGAGCCATCCCCCGATCAGGAGAAGTTCGGCTCCGCGGTTGCGCTGCAGTCGATCCCCTACTGGACGGGGCGTCCAACGATGGAAGGGATCTACTTCGAATCGAGCATCACCACACCATTCCATTTCCTTCTTGCATCCGAGGTGGCGCAGCGGCCCTCAGATCCGATACCTGGTCTTCCGTATCACGCCTTCGACATGCATCGAGGGATCACCCATATGCAGCTGCTCGGGATCAAGTACTACATCTCCTATACGGGACTCGCTCGGAAGGCAGCGGAATCCTCGGAGCAGTTGAGTCTGGTGGCCAAGGTCGGTGAGTTCTCCATCTTCAGGGTGGCGGCCGCGCCCGAGGTCGTCGTTCCCAGATACCGGCCCGTCATCCTCGATGGTCCGTGGGTCGACACGAACATCAAATGGTTCTCGCATACATCGGATCTGAAGGTCCCATTGGTGCGCAGCGGAGCAACCGATTGGGCCCACGTCTCGTCGCTTCGGACGCCGCTGCCCAAGGTTCCGCTAGCCCACGGCGGCGAGGCCATCCCTTCCCACAGCACCGACAACGAGATCAGCTTCGTCACCGATCGCATCGGAGAGCCCACCTGGATCAAGACCTCTTACTTCCCGAACTGGAAGGCCGAAGGCGCCTTGGGCCCGTTCCTGGCCTCGCCATCGATGATGATGGTGATCCCCACGCAAGCGCACGTGACGCTCAAGTATCAGCGTACGTGGGCCGAATGGACAGGATCGACCCTTACCTTGATGAGCCTCATCGGCTTGGCCATCCCACCGGTGCGCCGGCGGGCCCTGGCTCTGTGGTCCCGCTAAATCGGGGCGGTCAACGACTCCGGACTGTGCGTGGTCTGCTGAGCCGGGAGGTCCTTACCTTTGGCGCCGTCAGCGTCGGCACCACACTGATGGACTTCGCCGTTTTCAACCTTCTCATTTCCGCGACATCGCTATCGCCGGTCATGTCGAACACCATTTCGTACAGTGCGGGGGTGGTGGCGAGCTATCTGCTCAACAAGAGTCTGACTTTCCGGAACAGAGGCCGTGACAACCGCGGCCACGAGATGGGGCTGTTCCTGATCATCAACGTCGTTGGGCTTGCATTCAACAACGGAGCGATCGCGCTGGTGGCACGAGAGTTCGGTCGCTCCACTCTGATACTAGATGCAGGCAAGCTCGCCGCGGGCGTTGGAACGTGGGCGTTGAAGTTCATCACGTTCAAACGGTGGGTGTATCCCGCAGCGAGACCTGCCGGCGTTGGGATCTAGCTCGAGCTAAGAAGCGGCCTGGGTTGCAAGTAGCCCTCTGCCCTTAGGGGGCAGAGGGCTCACGATTCGTTGATCGGCTATCTATCCTGCGGCTTACTCACTCGCCTTCTTGCGTCCGATGAGCAGCAGCCCTGCACCGATGACCAAGAGCAGCCCGGCGATAAAGATGTAGCCAATCGGGTTGCTGCCGGTGAATGGGAGCGTGCTCGGCTGGTTGGCGGTCTTGCCAAGGAGAACCGGCGCCGGAGTCGTGGTCGTTGTGATGTGCTTGCCGAGCACAACCGGAGGTGCGGTAGTGGTGGTTGCCTCGGTGGTGGTCGTGGGAGCTTCGGTAGTTGTGGTCGGTGCTTCGGTAGTGGTAGTCGTCGAGGCTTCCGTGGTGGTGGTGGTTTCGGGGAAGAGCACCGAGGTGCAGACGGGGGATGGAGTCTTCTGGCCCGACGGCTGCCCGTTGCCCCCATCGTTGCCGGTGAGGAAGGCGACGTCGCACACCATCTCGCCGGCGTCGACGTGGATGTCGGCATCCGGGTTAGTGCCCGTCAGGGCAACGGTGTAGGAGCCGGCGAATGTGCCGCTGGTGTGGTCTGTGGTGTCTTCGAGCGAAGCGATCAGGCCGTGCTTGGTGTCGCCCACCATGATGCAGTCGAGGAGACGGCCGCCGTTGCGGCCATTGTCGGTGGGGTAGGTGATCGTGAAAGTGATCGTGCGAGAAGTGCTCGCAACGCTCTCATCGGGGTCGACAGAGACGGTCTTCGATAGCGAACCCAATTGCCCGGGAGTGAACGCCCCGTTGCAGGAGGGGTTGAGGTCGAGATTGGTAGATGAAGTCGTCGCCGCCTGGGCGACGAACGCACCCATCAACAGGGTCATGAGCCCAACGAGCATCATTGCGATGCCGGCCTGGGTGGCTTTCTTGAATCCGTTCATGATTCCTCATTTCGTAGGGGTGGAATACCCCGTCTGTCGGGTTGCTCACAGCTTCTCCCGAAAAAGTCGGCGCGTCAGTAGAGCCTTCTACGTATATGGGGGGCTCAACAGTAGAGATCCCTACGCCGTCGCAACGTACCTTTCATAGTTTGCACAGCCGCGCCGGCGGCGCGCAAACGTGGGCGGGCGGCATATCAGGTCGCGGCTCACATCGGCGCGGCGGCCCGCTAATGACTGGGAGGAGTTACGGAGCTTGATTTTCCGGCAACCAGGAAACAGCCGTCGCCGGTGTTGGAGTTGCGGCCTCTAAGCGGCGATCCGTGAGTTGTCCGAGTTGGGGACCCGAGCGAGCTCGGGCCTAACCCGCAACGCGTGAATGGCTCGCAGGCGGTATCGCATCTGGACTAAACCGAGCATGGTGCGGGGGATCCTGCGGAGGATGCCCGACCGAGAGTGGCGAAGCTCCTCGGTACGGATCGGTAGCTCGCGGATGGCGAGGCCCGACCACTCCGCCCTGGCGATCAATTCGGTGTCGAAGATGTCCTTGCTGGAAGCTACTTGGAGCACGAGTGGAGCGATCACAGGCCGGTGCCACAGTTTCATCCCGTGGGTCTCTGTGACCTTCACGTTGAGTATGTGACGGACCAGCCAGCCGAAGCTCCTCGATACGATCCTGCGGGTCAGTACTCGTGCATCGTCCGAGCCTGCCAGCCCTTTGGCGGCAACGACGACATCGCCATCCACCTTCAGGGCTGCGGTCAGGAAGTCCAGGTCGTAGTAGTCGGCGTCGAAGTTAACGACCGCTTCCCCGCGAGATGCAAGAAAGCCGGCACGCATGGCCTTGCCATAGTCGGCCTCCCCGAGAACGATCACTCGAACTTCAGCGATCTCAGCCTCGAGCTGGCGAGCGATCTCCAGCGTGTCGTCCTGGCTGCCGTTCTCGCACAGCAGGAGCTCGAAGAATCTCAGATCGAGGGGCCTTACTCCGGCGAGCACGGTTGCAACGGTGTGGCGGAGGATCTCCTGCTCGTTGTAGATCGGAATGACCACCGATAGCGAACGGGCGGTCAGTGGTGCGCTCTGTGGAGGACGCTCGACCGTTTCCAGATCATGCTCGATGCTGACTTGAGTCATCAACTCAGATCCCCAGGTCGTAGAGCGGAGGGGGCTGGGGGGCTGGTTGGAAAAAGCTTCCATAGTTCTTCCTTCTCCTCGAATGAAGCGAGCCCTGTTTGATGGGGGCTGTTAATAGCCTCTCCCGGTAAGGAAGCCCCGTCAGTAGAGACTTCTACGTATCTTCCAAGGAAAGGACTAGCAATCGCTACGCACGAGAGGCGTAGGTTTTCTGGCACTTCGAGGCGCGGGTTCATACCCTGTCAACGGCATCCGGGCCCGAATAGTTAAGGGTTTGCAGCGGCCAGGGGCCTTGGGGAGGGGCTTCCGGGTGAAAGGGCTCGGCGGTGCCCCCTAGAAGAGAGTGTTAGGCCGGGCCGGAGGCGCGGTCTAGCCCGAGCGGAAGAACGCGACGGTGCGCCGCAGGCCTTCCTCGAGCTCGGTCGCCGGCGACCATCCCAGGACCGCCCCCGCCTTCGTGTTGTCGACGACGATCCGTTGGACCTCTCCGGGCCTCGCCGCGGCATACACCGGCTCGAAGCGGGTCCCGGTCAGCTCGGCAAGCTGGTGATAGAGGTCGTTGATCGAGAGCTCCTGGCCGCTGCTCACGTTGATCAGCTCGCCGCTGCCCTTCTCGCGGCAGGCGAGGTAGGCCGACACCACGTCATCCACGTACACGAAGTCACGGGTCTGGCTCCCGTCGCCGTAGATCGTGCAGGGACGGCCCCCCAGCATCTTGCGGCAGAAGATAGCGACCACTTGCCCTTCGAGGCCCACCTCCGCCGAAGGCTCCTGGCGCGGACCGTAGACATTCGCGGGGGCGATAGCCGTGTAGTCGAGACCCTGGACCGCCTTGAAATAGCGAAGGTAGTCGAGAACCACCTTCTTCGAGACTCCATAAGGCGACTCGGGCATCGATTCGGGTAGAAAGACCTGGTCTTCGGTAACGGGGAGCCGCGCACCCTCGGGCTCGCCATAGATGCAGCCACCGGAGGAGGTGAACACGACCTTGGCAGCGCCCTCCTTCGTCGCCGATTGGAGGACATTCAACGTCCCGATGACGTTCACCATGGCGTCGTGGATGGGATCCCTTACCGACTTGCGCACGTCCACCTGCGCGGCGAGATGGTAGATAACCTCTGGCTTCTTGCGGGAGATCAGATCGGAGACGGCAGACGATGTGACGTCGACCCGATGGAAGGAGAACTTGCCGGTGTGGCTTCGCCGGGCGTCATCGAGGTTTCCCAGCGATCCCGATGAAAGATCGTCGACGGCCAGCACCTCTTCCCCCTCGGCCAGCAGACGATCGACGAGATGGGAGCCTATGAATCCGGCGCCGCCGGTAACCAATACGCGCAACGTCTCCTCCTAGCTCAGCCCGGCAGTCAACCACTGCGGATTCGCGCCGACGTGATCTGCTGCCCGACGCAGGTCCTTGGGCGTGTTCACCGTAAGCCATAGGCCCTCGTGGCGGAACGCTCGCATCCTGCCTTCGGCAGCAAGCTCAGGGAACAGGGTCGTCTCGTGGTCACCCTTTGCGGGTAGCCGCTCGAGAGCCTCCCGGTCCAATACATACACACCCGCGTTGACCCAGTGGGGCAGCCGGGGAGCCTCGGTGAACCCCCTGACCAGGTCTTCTTCGAGCTCCACGATCCCGAACTGTGACAGCAGGGGCGCAACCGTGATCGTTGCGGCGGCGCCGTGCTTGTTATGCAGGGCCAGGAGCCCCAGGAGATCGATGTCCAACAGCTCGTCGCCGTTGAGGGCGTAAACGGGCGGGGCCTCCGTGAGAAAACCAGAGGCAAAGCGCAGCCCTCCACCCCGCCCCAGGCGTTCGGGCTCGGCCGCGGCAACGATCTCGACGCCCAGCCCGGCGAGTGCGGTGGTGAATCGATCTCCCTCGCCGTCGGCGCAACTGACTACTACTCGCTGCACCCCCGCGCGTTTGAGGATGCCGATCTGGTACGCGAGCAGGGGATGCCCGGCGACCTCCACCAGCGACTTGGGCCTGCCTTGGGAGGCAGTGCCTAACCGTTCGGCTTTACCGCCGGCAAGAACGATGGCTTCCACCGGGGACTTAAGCGCCGCTACCGCGGAACGACAATCCGATCACGGTGATGCCGGCTGCGATCAAGCCGACCCCCAACCACCTGACGGGCGGCACGGTCTCCCCGAGAACGTAGCGAGACCAAAAAACCACGATGATGTAGGTGAGCCCGACGAATGGGTACGCGACCGATAACGGCAGCCGGGTAAGGACCACCAGCCAGAAGATCGCCGAGATCCCGAACAAGAACAGCCCTACCCAGAGGCGCGGTTGGCGAGCAACCCGCGAGATCGTCGCCCCGGGTGTCTTCACCTGTTGCGCTCCGATCGGTGGGACGTTGTCCATCGCCGACTTGAGTGTGAGCTGCCCGGAGACGGCGAACACCACACTGACCAAGATGAGGGCGATGGAACCGATGAGCCCCGGTGAGACTACGGCCGCCACGGCCGGCAATGCCTCGGGGGGAGGAACCTCTAAGCCCATGCCCGGAAGTGTAGATAGTCCCGCGTCAGGAACCGCAGTTGACGAACAAACGGCCGTGCCCACTCACCCTGATCGTGCCCTTCTGGAACGTTGCCACCAAGCCGTTGTGAACGGGTTTCATGCTCGACGTGGGGTACCGGCACGCCGACCGTGCCTCGCCCAGCTTCCTGTAGCGCGCTTGGACCGGCCCCCACAGAGCGAACACCTGGGGCCCCCCCGGCCCCAGATAGAGGGCGCCACTTTTGAAGCTCTGACGTACGCCCCCATGAGGCAGGTTCTTGCCCTGCTTCCGAGGGCCTGTGGGCAGCGACAGCGGTCCGGTCGGTCCTCCATAGGTGCGGTAGGCCGTAAGGAAAGGTCCACGCACCCCCTGCGCGCCCGTCTTCGTGGACCAATAGATGCTGCCGTTCGCGTACCGCGCCATGCGGTAGGAGTGGCCGTCCCAGACGTCCGAGATCGGCATCCCCAACGACGATCTCTCCCGGCCCATCTGATCGTAGCGACGGAGGATCGGACCTCGTTGCCACACGACCTTCTTGTGGGCCGCGTTCCAGGTCATCCGTCCGTGGGTGAAGTTCTGAGCCGTGCCTTTCGGATGCTTCGATCCCTTCGGTACCGCGTAAACCCTGCCTATAGCCCGGCCCGGGTCCCCGTGCAGCCTTTTGAATCTCGCCGCAAACTGCCGCGCCACCGTGTAGCTCACCTTCACTCGGAACAACGTGTCCTTCAGACCCAGCGCAGCCTTGATCCCCCACCCGCTCGCGCGCACGACGCCTCTCGTGCCCACGATCCGCGCGCCGCCGCCAACCCCGGGTTTCACGACGGTCACTCGCCCGGAGACTCCGAATGGGGGCACGAGCTTGAACTTGTCAACCGTGCCGACGTTGTAGCTCGAGCGCAGCTTCGTTGCGAACTCGCTCCACGGCATCGTCACCTTCCACGAATGGTTCGGGTTGGCGGCGACCGCATCGGCCCGATCCCGCACACCGCGCAGATAGGAGACCGGGGTCCCGCCCCAGACGTTTTCGTTGTTCTCGGTATATCCGCCCGAAGAAGACATGTAGAGAGCGTCGATCGGTTGCGCCTTGTGAAGGAGGACCTGACCATCGGTTGACTCCACCGCGCCCTTCCAGTCCTTCCAGTACTTGCCCGACCCCGTCCGCTTGGCATCACCTATGTAGGCCTGATCCAGAGTGGAGTCGTAGACCGCGCAGTCGCATGGATACCGGTGCTGGCCCGAAGCTTTCACCTTCTGGTAGGCGTAGGTGCGGCCGGCGATCGCCTGCGACTGGAGGGCCGCACGCGGCCATGACGAAGGCACTTCCCCCAATCCGTACAGATATCTCTGCATGGGTTGAGAGTCCACGAGCCGCAAGCAGAAGCCTGCGGCGCACGAGCTGGACGAGTAAGTCCCAAACTCCATACGCCCGTACTTGTAGTTCAAGCCCTTATCAACGACGTGGACCATCGATCCGTACTTCTGGTAGATGAAGAGGAGAGGATGGGCCGGATCCCCGAACACCGCGTTCCCCTTCTGCCTGATCCGAACTCCGTTCTTGTAAAGGTGCATCCCGCCCGTCGCGCTTGGTTCGACGCTCCAGGACACGTTCGGTCCGCCCTTGGCCAGTCGCTTCCTTCGCCCCTTGATCTTGAACACACCGCGGCCCCCGGACGCGTTCAGCGCTATGGAGGAGACTCCTATCGAGCTCTGGCCCTGCAGGAGGCCCACCCGGATACGGGATGGCATCGCAGCCTTCCGGATGTGAGCGCCGGTGTAGTAGTGGGTGAGGATCTGGTGGTCGCTCTTGCCGGACAGGGCGCGGCCGTAGGCACCGTATTGAGACATGCCCATCCCATGCCCCCAGCCTCCACCTGCGATCCTGACGACTCTCCCCGCGTGGGCCGCCGGGACGCCGGACAACCCCACGAGAGCGATGGTGAGAGCTACTGCCAGGGTCGGTCGAGACATGCCCCCATCATGCCGTCAAAGGTGGATTAAGACCACAGGCGTTAACTCACGTCACATCGCAACCGCCTGAGAGCCCCTCCAGGAGGGCCGCCAATCACCACGAGTCATGCGCCGATCACCGCCCCATACAGGGCGATCGTCGCGGCGGCGGTGCGCTCCCAGGTGAAGCCGGCCGCGTGCACCCGTCCCGCCCTGCGGAGGCGCGCCTTCAGATCGCCGTCGGTAGCGAGGCGCACCAGCCCTTCGCGGATCGCTACGGAGTCCTCCGGGTCAACAAGCAACGCGGCGTCGCCCGCGACCTCGGGCGCGGCCGGGTACCGACCCACGAGCGCAGGTGTCCCCGCGGCCATCGCCTCGAGCGGCGGGAGACCGAAGCCCTCATACAGCGAGGGATAGCAGAAGACGTCGGCTGCGGCCAGCAAGCCGGGGAGAGTTTCGTCGCCCACCCATCCGATCAACCGCACTCCGGCAGTTTCGGGAAGCTGCGGCCCCCACCCTGCCGGCCCGGCCAGCACCAAGGTCCATCCGGGCAGGTCGGCCGCCGCGGCGCGCCATGCTTCGAGCAATCGATGGAAGTTCTTGCGGGGCTGGATCGTTCCGGCGGCGAGCATGAACGGTCGCGTGATCCCCCATCGGCGCAGGGCTTCGTCGGCAAGCGGCGTCGCTCCGAAGAAGACGGAAGCGACACCTTCGGAGATGATCGCGATCTTGTCGTCTTCGACGCGAAACCTCTCCCGCACCTCGCCCGCCACGGCGCGGCTTGGTACCACCACCGCGGCAGCACGAGCGATAGACCACGGCACTTGATCGCGCAGCCGGCGCAATCCGGTGTGGATGTCATCGCGAAAGAAACTGAGATCGTGAACCGTTACCACTCCGGGCGTGCTGCCGCTCGGCGGCAACACGAAGTTGGTCGCGTGGATCACGTCCACCGCACCAACGAGCGCGCTCACGGAGGGCATTCCGAAGCGGCGCCACGTTGCCTGCACGAACCTGGCAGGCACCCGCCAGCGTGCGATGCCGGGGCCGCTCGCACCGCGTAGGGCGATCGCGAACCGCTTGACATCGACCCCCGCAAGCTCCAGGTGGCTCGCCAGTTCACCGGCGTAGCGCCCTACGCCGGTCTGGTTGCGCAGCGACGGGCCGACGTCGAGACCGACGGTGATCCGATCTATATCGTTGCCGCCTCGGCCGCGTCACGGTGCTCCAGATACCAGGCCACCGTCTCGCGAAGGCCCTCCTCCAGACCCACCTCCGCCTCGAATCCAAAGGCCTCTTTGGCACGCGAGGTATCGAGGCCGCGGCGGGGCTGCCCATCAGGCTTGGAGTGATCCCAGCGCAGCTCTCCCTCGAAGCCGGCCGCCGCAGCGATCAGCGCGGCGAGGTCCTTGATCGCGATCTCGTGACCAGATGCGATGTTTACGGGTTCGGGCAGGTTGTACAGCTCGGCGGCTCGCACGATCGCCTCGGCGGCATCATCGACATAAAGGAACTCGCGCGTGGCCGCGCCGGTGCCCCACACATCGACGTGATCGGCTCCCGTTTCGGCGGCTTCGACGAACTTCTTGATCAACGCGGGAATCACGTGTGACACCTGGGGATTGAACTTGTCGCCCGGACCGTAGAGGTTCGTCATCAAGAGATGGATCACGTTCTGGCCGTATTGCTGGCGGTTGGCCTGACCGTGAACGAGCAAAGCCTTCTTGGCCAATCCATAAGGCGCGTTGGTCTCCTCCGGGTACCCCTTCCAGAGGTCCCCTTCCTTGAACGGCACCGGAGTGAACTTCGGGTAGGCGCATATCGTGCCCAGCACCACCGTCTTGTCGACGTCTCGACGCCTGGCCTCTTCGATGACGTACGTGCCCATCAACAGGTTGGTCAGGTAGAGCTCTGCCGGAGCGGCCATGTTTGCCCCGATGCCGCCCACTCGTGCCGCGAGATGGATCACCAGATCCGGGGCCGCCTCGGCGAACAGCTTTCCGACGTCGTCGGGACGGGTGAGGTCGTAGTCGCTGCTGCGAGGCGTCACTAGCTCGCCGGCTCCGCGGGCACGCAGCTTGGCCGTGAGGACGCGGCCCACGAATCCGGCCCCGCCGGTGACGAGCACCCGACGCCGGGGCCAGAATCCGTTCACGTCTGGATGCTAGTCGACCCCGGCGAGGGGGCCGGGTTCCCGGCTTCGCGGCACTCTGATGGGACAATCGGCGCCATGAGCAAGATAGGGATCAACCTATTGTGGTTGGTCCCTGGTCAGGTCGGAGGCTCCGAGACCTACACCGCACGCTTACTGAGCGGCCTCGCAGAGAGGTCATCCGAGCTCGATTACACGCTTTTCGCCCTGCCTCAGTTCGCGGAAGCGCATCCCGAGCTGGCGAGCACTTTCAAGACCGCGTACGCCCCCGTCACCGGTCAGTGGCGTTCGTTCCGGGTGGCCGGGGAGAATTCGTGGCTGATCGCCAAGTGCCGGCGGCGCAATATCGATCTTCTGCATCACGCCGGGGGAACGATGCCTTTCCTGCGAGGAACGCGGCGGGTGTTGACGATCCACGACCTGCAATACCTCTACTATCCAGAATACTTCCCCGCTACCAAGCTGCGCTTCCTCAAGATGATGGTGCCCCGCTCGGCCGAAGCGGCACGTCTCGTCCTGACTCCGAGTGAATTCACGCGCCGAACCGTCATCGACCGGCTGAACATCGATCCAAGCATCGTCATCACGGTTCCACACGGCGTGTCGCCGCGTGAAGCCAAGCACGGCACGCTTGACGTGCGCGAGCTCTACGAGCTGCCCGGCCCCTATTTCCTTTTCCCTGCCATCACCTATCCGCACAAGAACCATCTCGTGCTGCTGAAGGGTTTCGCTGCGTTGCTGAAGAGGCATCCCGACGTAACCCTTGTGCTCACGGGCGCCAAAGGCTCAACGGAAGTGCGCGTGGCGGCGGAGATCAGGGAGCTCGGCATCGAAGGTCGAGTGCGGCGACTGGGTCATGTGCCGTCCGACGACCTCGACGCGCTCTATCACGAAGCTGTGGGGCTGACCTTTCCGTCGCGTTTCGAAGGCTTCGGAGCCCCCGTGCTGGAAGCGATGAGCAGGGGCTGCCCGGTCATCGCCGCCGATGCCACCGCCCTCCCGGAAGTGGTGGGCGACGCCGGTCTCCTCGTCTCGCCGGACAACTCTGATGAATGGAGCCAGGCGATGAGTGACATGGTCGAAGATGCCGAGATGCGCTCCCGCCTCGCGAAGCTTGGAACCGAACGCGCGCGCCGGTTCACCTGGACGCGGTCTGCGGATGTGCTGGAGGAGGCTTATCGCTACGCATTGGAGACCGCCCTCTGAAGCTCGTCGTCCTCACGCCTCACTTCGAGCCCGACGTCGCTCCCACAGGTCTCGTTATCACCCGGATCGTCGAAGGACTTGCCTCGCGGGGTCACTCGATCGACGTGGTGACCACCCTTCCCTGGTATCTGCACCACCGCGTCGAGCCGGGCTTCGAAGGCCGCCTGTTCCGCTACGAGGACACCCCATGGGGACGGATCACCCGGATCAATCCTTTTGCCGTGTCCGACAAGAGCAAGCTCGTGCAACGCGCCGGAGCGTTTGCCGCTTTCAGTGCTGTGGCGGCAGTCTTCGCCGCCCGCGGGGACCGCGCCGACGGAGTGCTCGCGGTCTCACCCCCTTTGACGCTCGGCATGAGCGGTTGGGTCGCGGCCCGGCGGCGGGGCTGTCCTCTGGTCTTCAACGTGCAGGACATCTATCCAGATGTTGTCGTCGAGCTGGGGGCGATGCGACCCGGCCCCCTTCTCACCGCGACCTCCAGATTGGAGCTCTTCTGTTATGACCACGCCGATGCGGTCACGGTTCTGTCCGACGATCTCAAGGAGAACGTCGCGGCCAAGACCGGAGACTCGGAGAAAGTACGGGTCATCCCGAACTTCGTCGACATCGAAGCGATCCGCCCCCTGCCACGCGAAAACTCCTACCGGCAGGAGTTTGGCTTACAAGGAAAGTTCGTGGTGATGTACGCGGGCAACGTCGGATTCTCTCAAGCCCTGACGCCCATGCTCGAGGCTGCTGCCGCATTGACGGATGAGCCTGACGTTGCCTTCGTGATCAATGGAGGCGGGGTGGCACGGCCCGCGTTGGAACGAGCTGCGCGGGGTCTTCCCAACGTTCGCTTCGTGGACATGCAACCGGCAGAGCGGTTGCCCGAGGTGCTGGCGGCCGCCGACGTTCATCTCGTGCCGCTCAAGCGCGGGCTTGCCCACGCAAGCGTGCCCTCCAAGACGTACTCGATCCTGGCAGCGGGCCGGCCCCTTCTGGCGAGCGTCGATCCCAACAGCGAGGTTGCCCGCCTCGTCCAGCGCGAAGGGTGTGGCGTCGCGGTGCCTCCCGAGGATGCAGAATCCCTCACGAAAACCGTTCGTGGCCTGATCGAGAGCCCCGAGGCCGTTGGAAACATGGGTGAGGCAGGACGGCGTTTCGTAGAGGACTGGGTGTCGCCCTCGGCGGTCGCCCAGGCTTACGAGGAGCTATTCGCAGAATTGGAGGCGCGTCGCGGTGGCGGATCGCGTTGAAGAGACCAGCGAAGGCGGCATCGGAGCAGCCCTAGGGCGCACTTTCCGGTCGCTGACCATTCGCAACTACCGGCTGTTCTTCGGTGCACAGATGATCTCGTGGACCGGAACCTGGATCCAGTGGGTCGGCCAGGCCTGGCTCGTCCTACGCCTTACCCACAGCGGCTTTGCGCTGGGGCTCACCACTGCGTTCCAGTGGCTCCCGGTGCTCCTCTTCGGAGCGTGGGGAGGCGTTCTGGCAGATCGCTTCCCCAAGCGGATGCTGCTGCTGGCGACGAACGCGGTCGCAGGCGTGCTCGCGCTGGTGCTCGGTCTGGCTACGGTCGCCGGGGCGGTCAGCCTGTGGCTGATCATGCTCGTCGCCTTCGTTCTTGGCATCGTGACTGCCGTTGATAACCCGACACGCCAAGCGTTCACGCTCGAGATGGTGGGGGCCGAGCAGGTGCCGAATGCGGTCAGCCTCAATACCCTGGTGTTCACGGTAGCCCGGGTGCTCGGCCCCGCCCTCGCCGGGATCCTCATCGGCACCATCGGCATCGGACCGTGCTTCCTGATCAACGCCGCTTCCTTCATGCCCGTGTTGATAGCGCTCTGGGCCATGCGCGGATCCGAGCTCCAGACGCTCGAGCCGATCGCCCGGGCGCGTGGCCAGATCC
>DATAPE010000127.1:0-2788 GCA_036265345.1 Actinomycetota bacterium | reverse complement strand
GATGGCCGAGCGCGAAGGGATCTGGACGTTCGCGTACCCGATGCCGACGGGCTCGGCCAACCTCCAGCGAGTCGAGCTCGAGGTGGGCGACGCCACGCTGAAGTTCACCCCTGATGAGTTCCTTGACGTGCTCCGGCGCCTGCTGGTCTGATTGAGCTCCCACGAGACGACCGCGTTACGCACGGCAGATGCTAGCCGACATCGAGTCTGGACTGGCCCGTGCGGCGAGCAACTCGATCCTCGGTCGGCACCGGCTGCGCCTTGGCGGCCCGGATCATATCGGCTGAGGACTGGCCGACGGGTCTGAACGTGATCTGGTACACCACGAAGCCCCCGGCGAACCAGGGGCCCGTGATCCGAAGAGTGACAACTGTCCGCTTAGGCTGAGGTGTTGTCTTCGTCCAGCAGGGCACGCAGTTGCTTCCACACCTTGCCGCCGGTGCGCCCCGTGGCACGGCTGACGTTGATCGGGTCGAGCACCCGCTTCGCGTGGCCCTTGGGCCACATCTGTATCTGACCGTTCGGGTTCTCCACGACCTGGAAACTGACGGTCGTCGTCTTCATGTCGTTCTTCGTCGTCGTCATGTCCGCTCTCTCTCTGCTCGTGTTTCGGTCTTACTTCTGACCTTGGCAGTGCTCGGACCCGCAGCCCTGGCACTGTTGCTTCTCGGTCGCCATCAGCGCCGTCATCGCGCGCGGATCTCCGCTTGCAATTCGGGGATCGTGATCGTCTGAAGCTCCACGATCCGGTAGTCGCGGCTGCTGAGCTCGTGCACCCCGGCCCAGTGAGCGGCGAAGTCTCGCGTGTCGAACATGACCGGGTCGCCGTCGGTGGTGGCGGCCTCGTCGGTCCCGATCTCTTCGATGGTCCACTTCTTGGTGTTCATCTGCAGCTCCCTCTTCTGGGTGGCGCGCGTCCCGTCTGGGTCGTCTGTCGCACCTGTTGCACGGGGAGACAGGCGCGGGCGATCGGCGGCTTTCCAGTGCCGGTCAGGGCGCGCGATTCAGCCCGTGTCTTCCTCGGCCTCGTGTTGGTGGCGGCGCACGCGCTCGGCTGGTTTCGTCCGCCCAAGTGACGAACCATCAGCCCCGCGTGGCTCCTGCTTCGGAAGCGATCGCGGGCCGCCCGACTCGGCACGAAGGCCGGACACGTGCGGCAGATCGCCTTCGCGAGCGCTACTTCAGTGGGTGCGGAGTTCTCCGCCCGCCCAAACCAGTCTCGCTGGTCGTCGCGTAGATCACGACACGCAACTCGCTTTTCTTAGTGTACTCGTTGCGACGTTGCGGCGGCCAAGGTTCCAAGGCTCACATCACCAGCGGCGGGAACCGTAGTCCGTGCTCCTCGCACAAGTCCTGTACGCGATCCACATCGACCTCGAGACCGTAGGTCGCCGCGTGCGCCGGTCGTCCGGCCGGATCCGACGGGAATCCCTCGAAGTAATGCTCGAACGTCGCCGGCGAGATGATCTCGAGGATCCGGCACTCGGTATCGCCGGCGTTCCAGAAGGTGTGCCACTGGTCGCGAGGCTTGAACTCCAGGTCGCCGGGTTCGGCGTAGACCTCGTCGTCGCCGAGCAGCGCCCCCAGCCGGCCCTCGAGGACGTAGCTGTACTCGTCCTCGCGCGAGCGCCGATGGATCGGGCCCGCCAGCGTGCGCGGCGGGATCGGATGCTCGACCAGCGCGAATCCGCCGCCCGATTCCTCGCCCCACACCAGGAATCGGGCCGAGATCGCTCCCAGGTCGACGGAGGCGCCATCGCGTGGGCCGACGATCCGGGGACCCTTCGCTGCGTCGAACCGTCCGACTTCATCCATCGCCCGAGGGTACTGCCGGTGCATTGACTGGGGCAGCGGCCTGTGGGCATAAGAACGATGCATCGTGAAGGCAAGTGGCCCGCTCCATCACTTGGGCTACCGGCAACACGTGGGCCTTTATGACAACGATCAGCAGATCAAGGAGATTTCATACCGAGAGACCGAGTCAGACATGCCCAAGTACACCGTGACCATCAGCCGTGTCACGTAGTGCCTCCGATGCCGGATGAGTCCTTTGCCGCGCTTGCCGCCCGCCCTCGGTCCCTGTCGCCGGGCGCCTCCTGAAAACATGAGAGCGTCCGCGGTGGAACGCTAGACGGCGAAGACCGAGTCTCAATGCCCCAAACCGTATGTCATCCAATCTCGAACCCAGTCGCTGTGTGTCACCCAGGTGAGGGCCTCCCACGCGGTGAAGGGCTATTCCGGCCGAGGTTCTCGGTCTGCAATTGAAGGGATAGGAAGGGGCGGGGACCGAAAGTGGTACGTGGTGGGGTGCTCAGGGAACGACTCGGTACAGGTGCCAGCGGTCCGGGACGCCCTTCAGCTCGTGGTCGCCGGCATCCTGGAAGGTGAGACCACTCCCCGCGACAAGGTCCTTCACCGTCTGCGAGATTCGCACCTCGGAACCAACCGCGGTCGCGGCCACTCGAGCGCCGATCGTGACGCTGATCCCCCCGATCTTGCCGTCGATCAATTCGCACTCGCCGGTGTGGATGCCAGCACGGATCTCGATTCCGAGCTCACGTACGCGGTCCTTGACCTCAAGCGCGCATCGGATTGCACGAGCCGGACCATCAAACGTTGCGTAGAAGCCATCGCCTGCGGTGTCGTTCTCGACGCCGTGCCAACGATTGAGTTCCTCCCTAACCAGGGCGTGGTGCCGCTCGATCAGACCTTTCCACGCGTAATCGCCGAGTGACGCTTGCTTCTCGGTGGACTCAACGATGTCGGTAAACAGAACGGTGGAAAGGAC
>DATAPE010000126.1:0-1605 GCA_036265345.1 Actinomycetota bacterium | reverse complement strand
GTGCTTATTGAGCTTCAGTCGCATTCGACGGTTTCGGACGGGCAGTTGCTGCCCGCGGAAGTGGTTGAGAAGGCCGCGGAGGCGGGGGTGACGACGCTGGCGCTGACGGACCATGACGCGATCGCCGGGGTGGCGGAGGCGATGGAGGCGGCGGAGCGGGTCGGGATCGAGCTGGTGCCGGCGATCGAGATGTCCTGCGTGCACGAGTACGCGGAAGACCTCCACATCTGCGGCTACTGGGTGGACCTGGGGAAGATCGCGGGGGCCTGCGAGCGCGCCCAGCACGAGCGGGTGACCCGGGCGGGCGAAATCATCGCCAAGCTGCGAGAGGAGGGCTTTGACCTTCACCTCGAGGACGCTGTCCGCGAGGCCGGCGACGCGCTTTCGATCGGCCGCCCCCACATCGCCCGCGCGGCGGGAGCGACCGGCGACCTCGGTCCCTTCTTCGAGGAGTACCTGGTGCCGGGGGCAAAGGCTTTCGTTGCGCGCAAGTGGCCGACGGCGGCGCAGGCGATCGAGCTGATCCACAAGGCCGGCGGGGTGGCGGTCATCGCCCATCCCTACTGGGACATCTCCGAGCCCACCGAGGTCGACGACCTGATCCGCTCCCTCGGTGCCGACGGAGTCGAGACCTTCTACCCGACCCACAGCAAGGAGCAGACAGAGCACCTGCTGGAGCTCTGCGATGAGCTCAATCTGATCCCGACGGCATCCTCGGACTACCACGGCCCCACTCACAAGACCTTTGCCAGCTTCGGCGCCTATGACACCTACGGCCTCGGCGAGCCGCAGGCCCCGCCCAAGCCCTAGCCAGAGTCAGCCCCAGAACAGGCGGGCCATCTTCAGCGTCACCGATTTCGCCTGTGTGCTGGAGTCGCCCTGATCGGGGACAAAGCCCACGATCACTTTCACGGTCGCTTTGCCGGTGTCTTCGAGCTTGGCTTTGACCTTCTTCGTGGGAGCGATCACAAGTTCCAGCAAGCCTGGGCGTTTCGTGCTTTTTTTGGCTTTGCGAATGCCTTTGCCGTGCAGTTGCAGCGTGCCGGCGGTGGGGACGATCGCTTCCAGGGAGGCGGTCCCGCTGCCCTTGTTCAACTCGATCGTCAGCTTCGGCTTGCCGGTCTTGGGCTTTTGAGTCGAGGGCGGCGGCCCCAACACGTCCGCTGAGGAGGAGGAAGAAGAGGACGGCGATCCCGGCGTTTGCGGTGGAAGCGGACAGGGCGGCGTTTCGGTGCTCGGCTCGCCGAAGCGTTTGATCTGGAGGAAGCCGGTGCCCGATCCCAGTGTCGAGGCGTAGATCGCCCCTTTGCAGTCGATCGCGACGCCATAAGGAAACGGCAGGGAACCCGGATTGGAGCTGGAGAGGCCGGCCCGGCAGCCCGTCGCTGTGGTGCAGATCTGGAACGAGGAGCCGCCGTCGATGACCCCTTCGCCGAAGGCACGGACGAAGGTGCCGGCGGCGGTGAATTCATCGATGCGATAGATCCTTATGTCGGCAAAGACCAGATCGCCGTCCGAGTCCCAGGCGATCCCGGTCGGGAAATACATCCCTCCCGCAACCGCGCTTTCGGTCCCCTTCTTACAGCCGGTCGCGGTGGTGCAGAC
>DATAPE010000125.1:0-6998 GCA_036265345.1 Actinomycetota bacterium | reverse complement strand
ACGTCCAGCTCGTCACGGAAGAGCGCGAGCTCGAGCTCGAACCGCAGCATCAGGTGCAGGTTGTAGGTGACCTCGTCTGCAGTCACCCTTATCAGGCTGGGTTCGACATGGTTCGCTGCTTGGTAGAACTCATCCGGCGACACCATCCCAAGCTGCGTTGGGAAACGCTCCTTCAGGTGAGGAAGCATGAAATCGGTGAAGGGCCTGCTGCGCCCTACGAGGTTCTCCCACAGCCGGGACTGGGACTCGTGCATCCCCAGCGACGGCGTCCCGCCCACCGGAAGGTCGTCCATCTCTTCGGGGATGCCCTGGTCGTACAGCGCGTGGCCCGTTTCGTGGATGGCGGCGAATATCGCCATCATCACGTCGTTCTCATCGGCCCGAGTCGTCTGACGCACGTCCCCCGAGCCGATATGCATCGTGAAGGGATGTGGGGAAGTATCGAGCCGGCCGCGCTCGGTGTCGAAGTTCAAGGTCGTGACCAGCCATTGACAGAAGGCCTCTTGGGAACCGGTGTCGTAGCTGGCGTCGAGCAAGTCGGGCCGCGGCCTGGACACTGCGACGATCTTCTCGAGCAGCGGCTTCAAACCCTCCGTAAGCTCGCTGAACATCGCCTCGACCTCGCTCGTCTTCATCTCCGGTTCGTATTCATCCAATAGGGCGTCGTAACGCTCGGCCTCCCAGCCGAGGGCATCCGCCTCCTGCTTCTTCAAATCGATCATCTTTTCGAGATGAGGCCGGAAGAGCTGGAAGTCCGAGCTCGGGCGGGCTTCGGTCCAGGCCTGATAAGCGATGCCGCGCAACTCAGCGAGCTCGTGAACCAGCGCGGCGGGGACCTTGGTCGCACGGTCGTGGTGCCGCTTGAGGATGCGGACGGAAGCCGCCTGATCTTGATCGAGCGAATCGTCCGTCGCCAACTCGTCGAGGAGGCCGCCTATCTCGGGGCTGATCAGGCGGTCGTGGGCGATGCTTTCGAGCGTCGCCATGCTTCGGGCTCGAGCGGGGCTTCCTTTAGGAGGCATCAGCGTGGTCTGGTCCCACGACATCAACTTGATTGCGCTGGAGATGTCCGTCATTTCGCGGAGATGGGGAAGCAGCTTTTCCCAGGCTTCACTCATGGAGCGCAGCCTAATCTGTCGCGATGAAAGTGCTATTCGTGTGCACGGGAAACCTTTGTCGTTCTCCGATGGCCGAGGGGTTGCTGCGTCACGAGCTCGAGGCCCGAGGCTGCGACGACTTCGAGACCGCGTCGGTGGGAACGTGGGCGGTAGCGGGGGAGCCCGCCACCGAGGAGGCGATCGCGGTGTCCCGATCCCACGGGATCGACATCTCGTCGCACCGCTCGAGACCTCTCGAAGCCGAGGAGATCGATGTCGCCGATCTCGTGCTGGCGATGACCAGCGTGCACGCGCAGGAGGTCACGTCGTTGGTTCCCGACGCCCGTTCCAAGACGATGCTTCTCAAAGAGATGGCCGAAACCGAGATAGCGCCGTTGTGGCCCGATGCGTCTCCCGAAGAGCGCGTCGAGGTTCTGCTTGCGGGGACCCGCCCACGGTGGCGGCGCAAGCTCGATGTCGCCGACCCCATCGGGCGGCCGCTACGCGTGTACGAGCGGTGCTTTGCCGAGTTGCAGGACGCCGTCGAGATACTGGCCAACATCCTCTGTGAGGACGAGGTTCGCCCTTAGTATGAACGGGTGAGGATCGCCCTGGGCTCCGATCACGCGGGCTACGCGTTGAAGCAGTCGGTGGCGAATCATCTGTCGGAGGCAGGCCACGACGTGATCGACCTCGGTACGGACTCGGAGGAGACTGTGGACTATCCGGGCTATTGCGCAGCTGTGGGCCGGGCAGTGGCCGGCAACCAGGCGGAGCGGGGGATAGTTCTCGGAGGTAGTGGGCAGGGTGAGGCCATCGCCGCCAACAAGGTGCATGGAGTGCGCGCAGCCCTATGCCTGGATGAGTACACGGCCCGGTTCTCGCGGCTCCACAACGACGCGAACGTGCTCTCTCTGGGTGGGCGCATCGTTGCAGAGAACTTCGCCTTAGCCATCGTTGACGTGTTCCTCGCAACGGGATTCGAAGGTGGGCGGCATCAGCGGCGGATCGACCAGATCGCGGAGATCGAGAACGAGGAGTGTGAGCGCAGCCGATGAGCAATCCTGGGTGGTCGGACTGGCAGGCGGTGGAAAAGATTGACCCCGAGATAGCCGAAGCGATCCTCGCCGAAGTGCGGCGAGAAAACACCAAGATCGAGCTGATCGCCTCAGAGAACTTCTCGTCTCCGGCGGTGCTGGCCGCCTTGGGGACGCCGCTCACCAACAAGTACGCGGAGGGTTACCCGGGCAAGAGGTACTACGGCGGCTGCGAGTTCGTCGACGTCGCCGAGAATCTCGCGATCGAGCGCGCGAAGGCGATCTTCGGGGCCGAGCACGTCAACGTGCAGCCTCATGCGGGGGCCCAGGCCAATCTCGCCGCCTATTTCGCATTCCTCGATCCGGGCGACACGTTCATGGGGATGGGGCTGGCGCAGGGCGGCCACCTCACGCACGGTTCACCCGTGAATTTCACGGGACGCATGTTCAAGATCGTGTCCTACGGCGTGCGCAAGGATGATGAGCGGATCGACCTCGACGAGGTTCGGGACATCGCCAGGCGAGAGCGCCCCAAGATGATCGTGGCGGGAGCCACCGCCTATTCGCGGATCTGGGATTTCGCCGCGTTCCGCGACATCGCCGACGAGGTTGGGGCCATCTTCTTAGTGGACGCGGCTCACTTCATCGGTCTCGTTGCGGGCGGCGCCCATCCCAGCCCGGTTCCCTACGCGGACGTCGTGACGTGCACGACACACAAGACCCTTCGCGGCCCTCGCGGGGCGATGATCATGTGCAAGGAGGAGCATGCCAAGGCGATCGACAAGAGTGTCTTTCCCGGATGGCAGGGCGGGCCACTCATGCATTCGATCGCCGCGAAGGCGGTTGCCTTCGCCGAGGCCGCGACTGACGAGTTCCGCGAATACAGCCATCAGATCGTCAAGAACGCCGACGTCATGGCCTCGACCCTGACCGAGGACGGTCTAAGGATCGTGTCGGGAGGCACCGACAATCACCTGATGCTGGTCGATCTCAGGCCGGTCTCTCTCACCGGCAAGGAAGCCGAGGCCCGGCTCGACGACGTCGGCATTACCGTCAACAAGAACGCGATCCCGTACGACCCGGAGAAACCGTTCATCGCTTCGGGCATCCGGGTCGGGACGCCGGCGGTCACGACGAGCGGGATGAAAGAGACTGAGATCGAGACCGTGGCGAAGCTCATCGCGAAGGTCCTTCAGGACGGCTCCGAAGCCACCAAAGGCGAGGTCCGCCGCCAAGTAGCGGCGCTGACCGAGCGGTTCCGTCCCTACCCCGATTTCCGCGGTTAGGACGGGGGCCGGAGTGCGGATCGCGACCGACCTTCCAGGAGTGGGCGGTCCGTGACCCCGTATCTGGTCGTCGGGATGGTGGCGCTCGTCATCACTTTCGTGACGACTCCCGCCGTCCGCTGGTTCGCGCTGAAGATCGGCGCCGTCGATCAGCCCAACGACCGCAAGGTGCACGCGTCGCCGACGCCGACCTTGGGGGGGTTCGCGATCTTCCTCGGGATCCTGGGGGCCGGCGCCGCCGCCAGCCTGCTGCCCACGTTCAAGATCCAGTTCACGCAATCGTCCGAGCCCCTGGGTATCGCTGCGGGGGCCGTCATCATCTTTGCCCTGGGAGCGGTCGACGACCTGCGGGATCTTCCCGCGCCTGTGAAGCTCGCCGGGCAGGTGTTCGCAGCGGGCATCCTGTTCCTCGCCGGCGTGAAGATGCAGTACCTGATGTTGCCGATCCACAACGGCGCCTACGCTCTCAGCGACGACGTGTCGGTGCTCGTGACCGTCATCTGGATCGTGGCGATGATCAACGCCGTGAACCTTGTCGATGGGCTCGATGGGCTGGCCGCGGGGATCGTGGCGATCGCGTCCTCGGCGTTCTTCGTTTACACGGCGGTGCTCTTCCGGCAGGGGGTGTTGAACCAGGCGTCGTCGGCCCCACTCATCACGATCATCCTCGTCGGGGCGACGCTGGGTTTCCTGCGCTACAACTTCTTTCCCGCGAAGGTCTTCATGGGTGATTCGGGCGCCATGCTGCTCGGCCTCGTCCTGGGTGCGGCAACCATCACGGGCATCGGCAAGATCGCGCCCGGCCCCCAGCCTTCTGCGGCCTTCCTTGCCTACTTCCCGCTGCTGATACCGCTGCTCGTGATCGCCATCCCGCTTCTCGACGGCATCTTCGCGGTGATCCGCCGGGCGCGGCGGGGGCGCAGCGTCTTCGTGGCAGACAAGGAGCACATCCACCACCGCCTCATGGACCTCGGCCACGGCCACCGCCAGGCGGTCATCGTCATGTACGTATGGTCGGCGCTCGCCGCGGGGGCCGCGCTGGCGTTCACCTTCCTGCATCGTTCCGAGATCATCTTTGGACTACCGGTTGCGGTGGGGGCGATCGTCATCTACACGCTGTTCCCGGTGCTCACGAAGGCGGTCCAGAACCGCACCACGCCCTGAGCGCCTGATCTCGGACGCGGACGGATTTCGCGGTTGGAGCTCGAAAAAAACCTCCTGAGACTTTGTGAAAATTTTCACAAAGTCCGGGGTTTTCGGTTAGGATGACCGCCTCCCAAGCCAGCAAGGGGGCAAATCCTCAGGTGACCGACCCACCGAAATACGGCGACCTCTCCTGGGGGCAGGACTTCGGCAGAGGGCTATCGCTGTCCTTGGCCTTCGCCGGGATCTTCGTGCTGGGGTGGGTGATTGGGCGGTTCGTGGACCACTGGTTGGGAACGGCTCCGTGGGGGCAGATCGTGGGTTCGTTGCTGGGGTTCGCCCTTAGCTTCGTCACCGTCCTCTATGCAGTTCAGGTCTATTGGGGCGAGGGCTCGGGGGCCTCGCAGAGAGGGGAGCGGCAGGAGTGATCGAGTTGCAGATGGTCCGCCGGATGGCGTTCCGCGGCCTACTGATTGCACCCTTCGTGATAGCCGTTCTCGCGGCCTTCGGCGGCGTCCGCTACGGCGTCTCCGCTGCCGCAGGCCTCGCCATGACGTTGCTCAACCTGTGGCTGTCCGCTCGCATCATCGGTGGCGTTGCCGAGAGGAACCCCGAGCTCTTGCTGCCCGCCGGCTTGGCCACCTTCACGCTGGGGCTGCTCCTGTTGACCGGGATCGCTCTGGGCTTGCGAGCTGCCGATCTCGTCTATTTCCCCGTTACGGGCATCGTGCTGGTCGGCAGCCATCTGCTTCTCGTCCTCTGGGAGGCGGCGGGGGCCTACGAGCACGCCGACCGGGGCGCCGCGACCGCCGAGACAAGGAGCTGACGCCTGGTGCAACTCGCCCTCGACCTCAACGTCAACAAGCTCTTCTTCTGGAAGGCCGTCGCTTTCGCCGGCACCCCGTTCGCGATAAACCGCGTGGTCCTTTTGATGATGTTCGCTTCCGTCCTCTGCCTGGCGTTCTTCTTCCTGGGCTCGAGGCGCAGAGCGATCGTTCCCAAGGGTCTTCAGACGATGGCCGAGACCGGCTATCTCTTCGTGCGCAATCAGATAGCCATCGACGTGATCGGCCCGGAGGAAGGTCCGAAGTATGCGGACTACCTGACGGCTCTGTTCTTCTTCATCTTCTTCGGCAATCTGCTCGAAATAATCCCGGGGATCAACTTCCCGGTGAACTCCCGTATGGCGGTCCCGGCCCTGCTCGCGGTCATCACCTACCTGATCTTCAATTTCATAGGGATCAAGAAGCAGGGGTTCCGCCACTACTTCGGCGGAACACTGTTCCCGCCCGGCGTCCCAGTTGCGATCAAGCCCTTGCTCGCACTGATCGAGCTGTTCTCGGTGTTCGTCATCCGGCCGCTGACGCTCGCCATCCGGCTTCTTGCGAACATGATGGCGGGCCACGTGCTGCTCACGATCTTCTTCCTGTTCAGCGCGGAATACGTCGCCCTCAAGCCGGCGCTGCCGCTGGGAATCATGACGGCTCTCGTGGGCTCGATCCTGATCGTTTTCGAGATGCTGGTGATCAGTATCCAGGCCTACATCTTCACGATGCTCACGGCGTTCTACATCGCAGAATCCATACATGGGCACGGCGAGGAGGACCCATCGGTTTCGACTGAACATGGCATCCCCGATTCCCCCATCGACGCGGCGGCCTCGGCCGCCGCCTGATCACAGAACGAGAAGTGATAGCGCAGTTGGCAACGAGAGACGTGACCGAGATACGTGACCGAGATACGAGTAAACAGACTGAGGAGGCATAGATGAGTGGTGCGGGATTGACATTGGCGGCGGGGATCACCGATACGGGCATGAAGGCTTTGGCCCACGGCTTGGTCTATGGACTGGCAGCCATCGGGCCGGGCGTAGGCATCGGTTTGGTCTTCTCCAGCGCCATCGAGGCCATGGCCCGGCAACCGGAGACCGCCGGAACTACCCGCACGACGATGTTTTTGGGTTTCGCCCTGATCGAGGCCCTGGCGCTCATCGGTTTCGTACTTTCGTTCATCATCTAGAGGGGAGCTGAGGCATGACTGAACACCTACTGCTCCTCGCGGCACCAAAGAAGGGGATCGATCTGATCCTTCCGGAGAAGGCAGAGCTGATCTGGGGTGCGATCTGCTTCGCGATCGTCGCCTTCCTGCTGATCAAGTTCGCCTTCCCCCGGATCAAAGAGACGATAGAAGCACGCGAGCGGGCGATCCAGGGCAGCCACGAAGAGGCCGAGAAGGCGCGCGACGAAGCGAAAGCCCTCCTCGATGAGTACAAGAAGCAGCTGGCCGAAGCTCGCTCGGAGTCCAACCGCATCATCGAAGAGGGGCGTCAGTCGGCCGAGCAGGTCCGTAAGGATTTGGTCGCCAAGGCAGAGATCGATGCCGAAGGGATCGTCGCGCGAGCACGCGAGCAGATCCAACAGGAACGGCAGCGGACG
>DATAPE010000124.1:0-4129 GCA_036265345.1 Actinomycetota bacterium | reverse complement strand
CTTCAGAGCCTGCGCGGGGAGCTGCAAGGATTCGCTCGCCGCTGGCGAGCTCGAAGCCGACTAGGGCGCCCTCTGCGCCAGAGCGGGAGCCTTTGAGGAAGCTCGACTGGCCGATGAAGTCGGCGACGAAACGGTTGGCTGGGTGATCGTAGATCTCGCGCGGTGAACCGATTTGGAGAGCCCGGCCGAGGTTCATCACCGCGATCCGGTCAGCCATGGCAAGTGCCTCTTCTTGATCGTGGGTGACGTAGACAAAACTGATCCCGACATCGCGTTGGATCGACTTCAACTCCAGCTGCATTTTTCGGCGGAGCTTCAGATCGAGGGCGCCCAAGGGCTCGTCGAGCAGGAGAACCTTTGGCCGGTTGATTAGGGCGCGGGCGAGTGCAACACGCTGCTGCTGGCCGCCGGAGATCTCGCTGATTCTGCGATCACCGAGATCTGCCAGGGCCATTCGCTCGAGCATCTCCTCGGCACGGCGGCGGCGCTCACCGCGGCGTATCCGTTTGATTTTGAGAGAGAACGCGACGTTGTCGCGGACACATAGGTGGGGAAAGAGGGCATATTCCTGGAAGACGAGGTTGACGTCGCGCTGGAAGGGCGGCGACTCGGTCACATCCACACCTTCGAGCCGGATGACGCCCGAGTCGGGATGCTCGAACCCGGCCATCATCTTCAACGTCGAGGTCTTACCACAACCCGATGGGCCGAGCAGGGCGAAGAACTCACCTTGAGCGATCTGAACATCAAGATCGTCAACGGCCAAGACCGGTCCGTAGGTCTTCGTGACATGAGACAGCTCGAGCGCAACGGCGAGTCCATCGGGTTGTGCGGCCATCGCTTCCGGCTTGGAGTGATTCATCACTCTGGCGGTCGAGTAACCCGCCATCACTGAGCCGGTTGGGTACCCCCGCGAAGAATCACCCATTGCACGTCCCGGAAGCGCTCGTCAGTGCATCCACGGATGCCGTGTGGCGGACCGTCCTAGGCAAGCTGAGGTTCAAAGAGTCCTCCTCCGGCACCCGGCGACGGGTGGCAAACCGGCTTTGAGAAATACCCAGGTCATATCTACCACAAGGCCGGGGTGCCACAGGACTGAAAATGGCCGGGCCATTTCTGATCTCACCTCATGGAGAGCGCGATGCCGGCTCATCCTACCGTGGCACTCCCCTCGTAATACTCGTCAGCGATCCCGAGCGCCTCGTCGTAGACCGCGAGGCCCTCGTCGAGCTCCTCGCGCTCGATGATCAGGGGGGGGACGATTCCCAGGACGTTCCAGCGCCCGTGCGGGAGGATACCTCTCTCTCGAATCGCCGCCTTCACCCGGTTAAACGGGGCCGCCGCGGGGCCAAGCTCGTTGTATGGCGAAAGCGGCTCGCGGGTGTCACGGTTGCGCACGAGCTCGAGCCCCCAGTACAACCCACGACCCCTGACCTCGCCTACCGACGGGTGGGCATCGGCAAGCTTCCGCAGTCGCGGCTCGAGGTAATCGCCCATCTCGGCCGCATGCTCGACAATCCCCTCGTCGCGCATCAACTCGATGGTCGCAACCGCGGACGCGCAAGCGAGCGGATGCATCGAATAGGTGTGACCAAAAGAGATGAAGCGCTGGGCCATAAACGCGCCGATCTCCTCGGAGACGACCATCGCCCCGAGCGGCACATAACCTGAGTTCATCCCCTTCGCGACAGTGAGGATGTCTGGCTCGACGTCCCAGTGATCGCATGCAAACCATGCTCCCGTTCGGCCGAATCCCACCGCCACCTCATCGAGGATGAGGAGGATGCCGTGGCGGTCGCACAAGCGTCGAATTCCCTGTAAGTAGCCGTCCGGCGGATAGATGTACCCGTTGCCGCCCGTGACCGTCTCCATCATCACCGCGGCGACATTCTCGGCGCCCTCGTAAGTCAAGATCTGCTCCAAGTGCTGTTCGCCACCACACACACCGCAAGGCCCGTCACCGGTGCAGCCCACCGGGCAGCGGTAGGTGTAGGGGTCGAACATCCGCACTACACCGGGCATTCCGGGCTCGTTGTCGAGCCGCCGGGACTCACCGCTCGCGCTCAACGCGCCGTAGGTCCCTCCGTGGTAGCCCATGTAGCGCGTGATGATCTTGTCACGACCGGTGTACGCCCGTGCGGTCTTGATCGCGGCCTCGTTGGCCTCGCTGCCCCCGGGGGTGAGAAAGGATCGCTTCAGGCGCCCGGGAGTCACCTCTGCGAGCAGGCGTCCTAGGGTAGAGGCCGGCTCGTTGGCGTGCTGCGGACCCACCGTGCACAGGCGCGCTGCCTGCTCCTGGACCGCCTCGACCACGCGAGGATGCTGGTGTCCGATGTTGAGATTTGTTAGTTGGGAGGAGAAATCGAGGTACGTGCGGCCGTCGGCGTCCCAACACCGCACCCCCTGGCCACCTGTGATGAAGAGCGGCTTCGCCTCGTCATTGACCGTCCAAGGTCGAAGTAGAAACTCACGATCGTCACACAGAACTGTGCTCGCGGTTGCTTTCGAACGAGGAGTGACATCAGCGTCGGTAGAGGTGGAGGCCATGTCCATCCGCGCAGGAGGCTAGTACCGCGACCGATTCGACGGAAGATCCATTGCCATGGGTCGAGTGGTGCCAATTGGGGGCTCATCAAGCCGGATCGCGAGTGGGTCTGGGGCGAGCGGCACACATGGGAGAGCCACGAGAGAGAGAACCGCCAGCTGGATGATCCACCCGGAGGGCTGATCCTCAGCTCTCGACGAAATAGCTACCGGTCTCACCATTGGAGAACCAACGAGAGGTGACGGTCTTCTTGCGGGTGTAGAACTCGACCGCGTCGGGGCCGTGGGCGTGCAAGTCACCCAGGAAACTGTCTTTCCAGCCTGAAAAGGGGAAGAACGCGACCGGCGCCGCCACCCCGATGTTGACTCCCACCATGCCGGCCTCGACGTCATGGCGGAAGCGCCGAACGGTCGCGCCCGACTCGGTGAAGATCGAGACCCCGTTTCCGAAGCGACTGCTATTGACCGTTTCGATCGCCTCCTCGAGCGTCTCGACGTGGACCAACGACAATACGGGCCCGAAGATCTCCTCGCGCGCCAGCTCCATCTCGGGCCTTACGCCATCGAGAATGGTCGCCCCGATGAAGCAACCCTCGTTGAGGCCCGGGTCCCGCCCATCGACGATCAGCTGCGCGCCCTCGGCCAGGCCCCGCTCGATCGCGGCCAGGATCCGCTCGCGCGCCGCCGGCGAAACCACCGGTCCGAGTTCGTTGCTCTCATCGAGACCATCCCCGATCGCGATCGCCGCCGCCGCCTCGCCCAGGGCCGGTACGAGTCGCTGATGTGCCTGACCGACCGTGACAACCACCGAGCCCGCCATGCAGCGTTGGCCAGCGGCGCCAAATGCCGACCCGATGATCCCCTTGACGGTCTGGTCGATCACCGCGTCCGGCATCACGACCATGTGGTTCTTGGCTCCGCCCAGCGCCTGCACCCGCTTGCCCGCGCTCGCCGCCCGCTCGTACACGATCCGCGCGACGGGTGCCGAGCCGACGAATGAGACGGCGTCGATCCCTGGATGGTCCAGAATTCCCTCGACCACCGTGCGCCCGCCGTTGACAAGGTTGACGACGCCACCCGGCAGGCCAAGCTGGTCGAGCACCTCAAAGGCGATCTGCTGGGTCATCGGAACCTGCTCCGATGGCTTCAGGATGAAGGTGTTGCCACAGCCGATCGCGAACGGCAGGAACCAAAACGGCACCATCGCCGGGAAGTTGAACGGGACAATCGCCGCGCAAACACCAACCGGCTGCCGGATCGTCTCGGCATCGATCCCGCGCGACACGTCCTCGAGAACCCGGCCCTGCATAGTGGTCGGAATCGCGCAAGCCGCCTCGACCATCTCGATCATGCGCGCCACCTCGGCGCGCGCGTCGACGATCGTCTTGCCCATCTCAGTCGTTACCGAGCGGGCGAGCTCCTCACGGCGGGCGTCGAGGCCCTCGCGGAGGGCGAACAGAAGGCGGGCGCGGGCGATCACGGAGACGTCGCGCCAGGCGGGCAGCGCCTCGCGCGCGGCACGCACGGCGGCATCGAGGTCGGTCGCGCTCGACAGCGGGACGCGGGCGAGCACCTCGCCGCTCGC
>DATAPE010000123.1:0-23851 GCA_036265345.1 Actinomycetota bacterium | reverse complement strand
ACCGACGCCGAAGGGATCGTGGCGCGAGCACGGGAACAGCTCCAACAGGAACGACAGCGGACGATCCAGGAGCTGCAATCGCAGATCGGAGCCATGTCGATCGAGCTGGCAGAGAAGGTTGTGGGGCGCTCGCTCGATGGTTCAACTCAGCGTGAGTTGGTGGACGCCTACATCAACCAGGTTACGGGCATGGGCGCTCCAAACGGCTCGAACGGCGGTGCCGCTAGCTGATGGCAGCAGGCGAACTGACCAAAGGCTATGCGGAGGCGCTGTTCCGCGTGCTGCAGGCCGAGGGAGAGCTGGACAAGGTCGAGGACGAGCTGTTCCGCTTCGGCAAGCTTCTGGAGTCGAACTACGACCTGAAACAGGCGCTGTCGGACCAGTCCCTGCCCCCGGAGCAGCGTGCCAAGGTGCTCGATGCGTTGCTGGCCGACAAGGTGACACCGCACACGCTCGGGCTGCTCCAGTTCATCGTGAACCAGGGGCACGCACGCCAGCTGCCCGAGATCCTTGCCGACCTCAGTGACATCGCGGCCGATGCGCGTAACTCGGCGGTTGCAGAGGTGCGCACCGCGGTGCCATTGGACGAGGACCAGCGCAAGCAGCTCGCTGCCGCGCTCTCGAAGGTGACCGGCAAGAGGATCGAGCTGAAGGCGCTGGTGGACAAGTCGGTGCTTGGCGGAGTTTACGCAAAGATCGGGGACACGGTCATCGACGGCACGGTCAGGCGCCGTCTCCAACAACTGAAGGAGCAGGTGAGGGCATAGTGGCGCAATCAGAGCTGTCGATCGATGCCGCCGAGATCTCCGCGGTTCTGCAGCGTTACATCACCGACTTCAAGCCTTCGGTCGAGCGCGAAGAGGTTGGCCGCGTCGACGAGATAGGCGACGGCATCGCACGCGTTTCCGGCCTTCCGGGGGCGATGGCGAACGAGATGCTGGAGTTTCCCGGGGGCCTGAGGGGCCTCGCCATGAACCTCGAAGAGGACCAGATCGGCTGCATCATCCTGGGCGAGGCGTCCCACGTCGAGGAGGGTGCTCCCGTCAAGCAGACGGGCCGCATCCTCTCGATCGGCGTCGGTGATGGACTTCTTGGCAGAGTGGTCAACGCGCTGGGTCAGCCGATCGACGGCAAGGGACCGATCGAAACCACGGACACTCGTCCGCTCGAGATCCAGGCCCCCGGCGTCACCGCCCGCCAGCCGGTGAAAGAGCCGTTGCAGACCGGGATCAAAGCTATCGACGCGATGACACCGATCGGCCGGGGACAACGCGAGCTGATCATCGGCGACCGGCAGACGGGTAAGACCGCCATCGCCATCGACGCGATCATCAACCAACGCGACCTGTGGGGCACCGACCAGCAAGTGAAGTGCATCTACGTGGCAATCGGACAGAAGGCCTCGACCGTTTCAGAAGTCGTGGCCGCGCTCGAGGCGAACGGGGCGCTGAAGTACACCGTGGTCGTCAACTCGGCGGCCTCCGACCCGGCCCCCTTCCAGTACCTCGCTCCCTATTCCGGGTGCGCTATGGGACAGCACTGGATGGAGAACGGCCAGCACGCGCTCGTCGTCTACGACGATCTCAGCAAGCAGGCGATCGCATACCGGCAGCTGTCGCTCCTTCTGCGGCGCCCTCCAGGCCGTGAGGCGTATCCGGGCGACGTCTTCTATCTGCACTCCCGGCTGCTCGAGCGGGCCGCCAAACTCTCGGATGAGAACGGGGGCGGCTCTCTCACCGCGTTGCCGATCATCGAGACCAAGGGTGGCGACGTGTCGGCTTACATCCCGACGAACGTCATCTCGATCACCGACGGTCAGATCTTCCTGGAATCGGACCTGTTCTTCTCCGGCGTGCGCCCGGCCATCAACGTGGGCATCTCGGTGTCCCGTGTCGGGGGCAACGCGCAGACCAAGGCGATGAAGCAAGTGACGGGGACTCTTCGTCTGGATCTGGCGCAGTTCAGGGAGCTGGAAGCGTTCGCAGAGTTCGGCTCCGATCTGGACAAGGCCTCCCAAGCCCAGCTCGACCGCGGCGTGCGGTTGGTGGAGATCCTCAAGCAGAAGCAGTATTCGCCCTATTCGATGGACGAGCAGGTGCTCTCGATCTGGGCGGCCACGAGTGGCTACGTGGACGATCTGCCGGTCGATCAGGTGCAGCGTTTCGAGCACGAACTGCTCGAGAACGTGAGCTCCCGGCATCCCGAGATCGGCGAGGCGATCCGCAGCACGGGCAAGCTCGAAGACGAAACGATCGAGAAGTTGAAGTCCGCGGTCGAGGACTTCAAGTCGGTCTTTACTGCGGACATCGAGACCGTAGAGACGGTGGCGTCCGAAGAAGGCGTGCCCGAGCCATCGGCAGCCCCCGCCGCAGAAGCGGGAGACGCGGGGGCAGGTCCGGATGCGGCCGGCGAGCAAACGTCGAGTGGAGACGGCGACAGCGAGAGCCCCACCGACGCGGCGACGCCCTCGGACACTCAACAGCTCAGCGGCACCGCCGGCCCAGGAGAGTAGAGGACTTCAGGTGGCGGGCCAGCTCCGAGACATCAAGCGCAGGATCACGTCGGTCCAATCGACCCAGAAGATCACGCGCGCCATGGAGCTGATCTCGTCGTCACGGATCATCAAGGCGCAGCAACGGGTGAGGGCCGCGCATCCCTACGCCGAGGCGATGCGGCGGCTGGTCAGCTCGGTAGCCCAGAATGCTTCCAACGTCGACCACCCGTTACTTAAGGAGCGCGACCATGTGCGCTCCGTCGGCCACATCGTCATCAGCTCCGACCGTGGTTTGGCCGGCGCCTACAACTCGAACGTGATCAGGGCGGCTGAACGCGATATGCAGGCGCACGGCAAGGACACGAGTCTCTTCCTGGTGGGTAAGAAGGCCGTCTCGTACTTCAGGTTCCGCGGTTATGACTTCGAGGACTCCTGGACCGGAGTCTCCGATCAGCCCAGCATCGCCGACGCCAGGAAGATCGCGGGAGCCGCCGTCAAGGCCTTCACCGAGGGCGCCATCGACCAGGTGAGGCTCGCCTACACCAGGTTCGAGTCGGCGCTGGTGCAGCGCCCGACGATCCTGCAGGTGCTTCCCCTGCCGAAGGAAGAGCTCGAACGTGATGACAACGAGCAAGGCTCCGGTCCTCGTGCCTCCTACATCTTCGAGCCCGAGCCCGAAGAGATCCTGGACTACCTGCTGCCCCGCTACGTCGAGGCTGCGATCCTCCAGGCCATGCTCGAAGCCAGCGCCTCCGAGCACGCAGCCCGCCGGCGCGCGATGAAGGCGGCCACCGACAACGCCGACGAGCTGATCGAAGACCTCACCCGCGTCTACAACCAGGCGCGCCAAGCGGAGATCACGACAGAGATCATGGAGGTGGTCGGCGGGGCCGAAGCGCTCACGTCGGCGTCGGACGAGGAGGACGACTCGGGCTTCTCCCGGGTGCCCGCGTCCGTGTCGGAAGGAACATCGTGACGCTGGAGTCTCAGCACTAGGGAAGGAGCATCGTGGCCATCACCGAGGAACGACTCGGAACCGAAGAACTCAAGACGAGCGAGGGGCGCATCCTCACCGTCACCGGTCCCGTCATCGAGGTGGAGTTTCCACCCGACGCTCTGCCGGAGATCAACTACGCCTTGAAGGTGGACAGGACCGTCGAGGGCGACACCGACACGATCACGGCAGAGGTCAGCCAGCATGTGGGTGACTCCGTCGTGAAGGCGATCTGCATGAAGCAGACCGACGGTCTGGTGCGGGGAGCCACCGTGCTCAATACGGGCGCTCCGATCACCGTTCCGGTCGGCCCGCCCACGCTGGGACACGTCTACAACGTCCTGGGGGAGCCGGTGGACGGATCAACGGTCGCCGGGGACGCCGAGCGCTGGTCGATCCACCGTGAGCCGCCGAAGTTCGAGGACCTCGAACCGAAAACCGAGATGTTCGAGACGGGCATCAAGGTCATCGACCTCTTGGAGCCCTATGTGCAGGGCGGGAAGATCGGCATGTTCGGTGGCGCCGGAGTAGGCAAGACCGTCGTCATCCAGGAGATGATCTATCGCGTCGCCGAGCAGCACGGAGGCGTCTCGGTATTCGCTGGGGTCGGCGAGCGTACGCGCGAGGGCAACGACCTGTGGCTCGAGATGAAGGAGTCCGGAGTCCTCGGCAAGACCGCTCTGGTCTATGGGCAGATGGACGAGCCTCCCGGTGTGCGGTTGCGGGTCGCCCTCAGCGCGCTGACCATGGCGGAGTACTTCAGGGATGTCGAGCAGCAGGACGTGCTGCTGTTCATCGACAACATCTTCCGTTTCGTCCAGGCGGGCTCGGAGGTATCCACGCTGCTCGGCCGGATGCCCAGCGCGGTCGGGTATCAGCCGACCCTATCCGAGGAGATGGGCGAGTTGCAGGAGCGCATCACGTCCACCAAGGGCCGGTCGATCACCTCGCTGCAAGCGATCTACGTCCCTGCCGACGACATCACCGACCCAGCCCCCCACACCGCGTTCGCGCACCTCGACGCCACCACGGTGTTGTCACGCCAGATCTCCGCCTTGGGGATCTTTCCCGCCGTCGACCCGCTCGACTCGACCTCCCGGATCCTCGATGCGCGCTACATCGGCGACGAGCACTATGGCGTGGCGCTAACGGTCCAGCGCATCCTCCAGCGGTATAAGGACCTGCAGGACATCATCGCGATCCTGGGCATCGACGAGCTGTCGGAAGAGGACAGGATCACCGTTCAGCGCGCCCGCAAGATCCAAAGGTTCCTCTCCCAGCCGATGTTCGTGGCGGAGCAATTCACCGGCGTTCCCGGCACCTACGTGCCGGTCGAAGAGACGATCCAGTCCTTCAAAGCGCTGGCCGGCGGCGAGTACGACCATCTTCCCGAGCAGGCGTTCTTCCTCGTGGGAGGCATCGAGCAGGCTGAAGCCAAGGCCAAGGAGATGTCCAAGTGACGATCTCGATCCGGGGGTGGTGATGGACGTCAGCATCGTCGCTCCGGAGAGCGAGCTGTGGCACGGCGAGGCCGAGATGGTGATCGCCCGATCGCCCGAGGGCGAGTTCGCCATCATGAACGGGCACATCCCGTTCCTGGCCGCGCTGGTGCCGTGGCGCGTTACTGTCGTTTCAGGCGGGTCACGGGAGAGCTTCTTCGTGCCGGGCGGCTTCCTCGAGGCTTCGGGATCGGACGACGGCTATCACGTGATCGTGCTGGCCGACGACGCCGAGCCGATCTCCGATGACCTCGCCGAGGTGCAGCGGCGTGTTGACGATGCGAGAGGCTCAGAGGAAGACAACGGATAGCGAAGACTCACGCTCACAGCTTCGGAACCGCGTGTTCTGCTCGACCTGCGGCACGTCCGCCCCGCGGCGTTTGGGGGTTATCCCCCTCGGCTGGCAGGAGATGCCGGCGCGGAACGGCCGCCGTGTGGCGCTGTGTCCCGAATGCTTGCGGCAGAAGCTGTGGTTGATCGAAGCTCGTCTCGAGATAGACGACGACTGGCCCTAACGGCCCGCGGGGATATCCCTTCCGCTGAACGCGATTTCGGCTGCCGCCTTGCGGTGCACCTCTAGGTCGTCACGCTGCCGGCGGGCGCGGCTCTCGAGGGCTGCGAAGTCGTAGCTTTGCAGCCTTGAATCGTTCTCGCTCACCGCTTTTAGCGCCGCCCACAGCGACCGCTTGCCCTCGACGCCGATACAGAGGCCTTCGATCTCCACCAGCCGGCTCAAGTCCGAATAGCCGCGCCACTGGCCGTTCAGCTTCAGTCGCCCCACCTTCTCCGACAGCCAGCCGGCCCGGGCCTTCAACCGATCGGGCTGTCCGCCAACGGCGTCGATAACTTCCTCCAACGTGCTGCGGTCTTCGTTCACCTCGTGCAGGAATGACGTCAGGAAAGTGCCGAGTTCCGTTCCCGGATTGTTCGCCAGACAGCGTTTCGTCAACTCTTGCCCGACGACGGATCCTGCGAGGTGGTCATTCAGATAGATGTTTAGCAACTTTTGTCTCGTCATGGCTCGTTGTTTCCCCTCTTCAGCGGTCGTCAATCATCGGATGTCTCGTTGAAAGATTGTTTGTTTGTGGCTATAAAGGGAACCCCATAAATGTAGGGGACGTGGAACTCAACCGAAAGGGGAGTCATGGCCGACGACACAGGATCGATCGATCCGATTCGCGATCTGTCCGGGAGCGGCGACGAGACCGGCATGGGCGACGTTTTGTCGGGCTCCGACGCGTACACCCCGACCACGAGGATCATAGATACGGGAACGGCCGGCGCGACCTCAGATGTGTTCGGAGCCGACTCGGGATTGTCCACCAGGAGTCCCGTGCGCCGCAAGAAGTCGACGGGGAGCTCCACGCGCAAGTCGAGCCGGAAGTCGTCCGGCGGGCGCAAGAAAGCAACCAGCCGGAAGAGCTCTGCACGCAAGACGGGCACGCGCAAATCGACGGCGAGCCGTAAGAAGACCACCCGCAAGTCCGCGAGCCGGGCGGCTGCCGGCCGCAAGGGCGGACGCGCAACCGCACGGAAGACGACTGGACGAAAGAAGTCCACGACGCGTAAGACCACAGGAGCGCGTAAGACCACGGGACGCAAGAAGTCCACAGCCCGGAAGACGACCGGCCGCAAGAAGACGACACGGCGACGGGCGCCATCGGTGGTTGCTGCCGGCCGCAAGGGCGGACGCGCCACAGCACGCAAGACCACCGGGCGCAAGAAGTCGACGACCCGCAAGACCACGGGACGCAAGAAGTCCACAGCACGCAAGACCACCGGCCGCAAGAAGACGACGACTCGCAAGTCCAGCCGGGCGGCCGCGGGTCGCAAGGGCGGACGCGCCACGGCCCGCAAGAAGACCTCGACGGGGCGGAAGACCACCCGCAAGAAGTCGACTGCCCGGGCGGCCGCGGGTCGCAAGGGCGGGCGCGCTCGGGGGTCCGCAAGCACGGCGTGAGAGGGATCGTTTTCCAGGGGGCGGCCACGATGGCCGCCCCTTTTCATTCCCAGCCGAGCCTGAAGTCTTCATAGGATGATCTCGATGAAGACCTACGTCGTAAGCGGTCCCGCGCCCTTGTCGGGCACCGTCGAGATCAGCGGCGCGAAGAACTCTGCGCTCTTGGTCATGGCTGCCTCTTTGATGATCCAAGGAGAAGTGACTCTGCGGCGGGTCCCGAAGATCACCGACGTGTGGCTCATGGCCGAGGTGCTAGAGCGATTGGGCGCCGTCGTCACGTTCGAAGAGGATCACCTCACGATCGATTCAAGTGGCGAGCTGGCCGAAGAAACGCCTTACGAGCTCGTTGGGAAGATGAGGGCGTCGATCCAGGTCCTCGGCCCCCTGCTGGCGCGCCGAGGCGAGGTGCGCGTAGCGATGCCAGGGGGAGACGCGATCGGATCTCGGCCCGTCGATCTGCACCTCCAGGGGCTGGAGAGGATGGGCGCCAAGTTCGCCGTCGAGCACGGCTACATCGAGGGCCGCGCCGACCGGTTGAAAGGCACCAGCATCTTGCTGGAGTTCCCCTCAGTCGGGGCCACCGAGAACCTATTGATGAGCGCAGTGACCGCCGAAGGCACGACCGTTATCGACAACGCGGCCCGAGAACCCGAGATCCAGGATCTGGCCATGTTCTTGAACGCGGCGGGTGGGCACATCTCCGGCGCCGGCACTCCGACCGTCACGATCGCAGGCGTTGACGAGCTGGCCCCGGTGTCGCACGAGATCATCCCGGACCGCATCGAGGCCGGCACTTTCGCGATCGGCGCCGCGGCGACGCGGGGCGACGTCCGTCTGACCAACCTGCGCTCCGATCATCTCGACCTCGTTCTGCAGAAGTTGACGGATGCGGGGGCCGAGGTGCAGCGTGGCTCGGATGAGGTTCGGGTCGCCATGTCGCGGCGGCCGGAGGCTCTCAACCTGGTGACGCTGCCCTATCCGGGGTTCCCCACGGACCTCCAGCCGTCGATCATGGTGCTCCTGGCTCAGGCCACGGGCTCGTCGATCCTCACGGAGAACGTCTTCGAAGCGCGTTTCCTGTTCGTGGACGAGCTGAACCGTATGGGATCGCAGATCCGTGTGGAGGGCCATCACGCGGTGATCCGGGGGGCTGAACGGCTGTCGGGGGCCCCCGTGCAGTCGACCGACATCCGGGCGGGGGCCGCCCTCGTCCTCGGGGGCCTGTGTGCGGAGGGCCGGACCGAGGTTCACGATCAGGGCCATATCGAGCGGGGATACGAGGACTTCGTCTCGAAGCTGACCCGCCTGGGCGCCGATATCCACCTCGAAGATCGAGCCATCGAGCCGCAACGAGGCAGGCCCTTCTCGTAGACTGACTTCCATGCCCCCCGCGATCACGCTCGAAGATCAGGTACGAGAAGCGCTTGAGCTGATCCGCCCTGCTATCCAATTGGACGGCGGCGACGTGAGGCTGGCGCGGATCGATGGAGACACTGTCACCGTGCAGCTGTTTGGCACGTGCGAGAGCTGCCCGATCTCGCCGGTGACGCTGAAGCAGGGCGTTGAACGCATCCTGAGGGAGCACGTTCCCGGAATCAACGAGGTCATCGCCGTCGAGGCGTGACCGCTTGGATCACGAAGCACTCGTAGCGAGCGCCCTGGCCGGCGAGAGGAGCGCGATAGCTCGCTTGATCTCGTTGGTCGAAGATGGCGGCCCGGAATTGCCGGCCGTCATGGAAACCCTTTATGGCCATACCGGCTCCGGCTATTCGATCGGCATCACGGGCGCGCCCGGCGCGGGCAAGTCGACGCTCACCGAAAGGCTGGTTGCGGAGATCAGACGCGACGGTCATCACGTCGGGGTGCTTGCCATAGACCCCACCAGTCCCTTCTCGGGTGGCGCATTGCTGGGAGATCGCGTTCGGATGCAAAGCCACGCCACCGATGAGGGGGTCTTCATCCGCTCGATGGCCACCCGCGGACATCTAGGCGGTCTCTCGCTCGCCACTCCCGAAGCAGCCCGAGTGCTGGAGGCCGCGGGGAACGACATCGTGATCATCGAGACCGTTGGGGTTGGCCAAGCTGAGGTTGAGATCACCGACGCCTGTGATTCGACCGTCGTCGTTCTCAATCCCGGGTGGGGGGACGCGGTGCAGACCGCGAAGGCGGGCCTGATGGAGATCGCCGACATCTTCGTTGTTAACAAGGCCGACCGTCCCGGAACGCGCGATGCGGTTCGGGAGCTGAAACAGATGCTCGGGATGTCGGAGCTGGCGTGGAAACCGCCGATCGTGGAGACGATAGCTACACAAGGGGAGGGCGTCCGCGCGCTGTGGGCCGCCATCGAGTCACATCGCTCCTATCAAGAGGCCAATGGCCTGCTGGTCATGAGAAGGCGCCGGCGGATCGAAAGGGAGATCCGCGACATCGTGGCCGAACGGATGCGACAGCAGGTCGCGAGCCACGAAGGCGGATTGCTCGACCAACTTACGAACGACGTCGTCGCTCGCCGATTGGACCCATATCGCGCCGCGGACCGGTTGATCGAAGCTTTACAAGCTCGCTGATCCGCATCTGCAGTCTGTGATGTTGGCCGTTTGGCTGCCCTGGCCTGGGTAAACTCGTGCGGATGGCCGAAGACCCCCCCACAGAGTGGCCCAATGGCGATGACGCGTCCCTTCGGGACGATGTTGACTTCGACACGCTCTCGGGCGTCCCCCTAGAGCCCGTTTACGGGCCCGAAGACGCCGAGCCCGAGATCGGGGCCCCCGGCAAGTACCCGTTCACCCGCGGGATCTATGCGAGCGGCTATCGCGGACGTCTGTGGACGATGCGACAGTTCGCCGGCTTCGGCAACGCCGAGCAGACCAACGAGCGTTACCGATTCCTGTTGGACCACGGACAAACAGGGTTATCGGTGGCGTTCGATATGCCGACCCTGATGGGGCGTGACTCCGACGACCCGTTGGGAGAGGGCGAGGTGGGGCGCTGCGGCGTCGCGATCGACTCGCTGGCCGACATGGAGACCCTGTTCCGCGACATCGATCTGTCGGCAATCACAACCTCGATGACTATCTCGGGACCAGCTCCGATGCTGTTCGCGATGTATGTCGCGGCCGCGGAGAAGCAGGGGGCCGACGTATCGGAGCTTGGAGGTACCTGTCAGACCGACATCCTCAAGGAATACATCGCCCAGAAGGAGTGGCTGTTCCCGCCGTCGCCCCATCTGCGACTGACCGCGGACATGATGCGGTTCTGCGTCGCCAGCGTCCCCAAGTACCATCCGCTCTCTATCTCCGGGTATCACATCAGGGAAGCGGGCTCGACGGCGGTTCAGGAGCTCGCGTTCACGATCGCTTCAGGATTCGCACATGTTGAGCTCGGCCTGCGTCACGGCCTGGATGTTGACGACTTCGCGCCCGGGCTGTCTTTCTTCTTCAACTCGCACGTCGACTTCTTCGAAGAGATCGCCAAGTTCCGGGCCGCCCGGAAGATATGGGCCCGGTGGCTGAAGGAGCGGTATGGGGCCAAGAAAGAGCGGTCCTGGAAACTGAAGTTCCATACCCAGACCGCGGGCGTGTCGCTCACCGGCCAGCAGCCTTACAACAACGTGGTTCGGACCACTACCGAAGCTCTGGCCGCGGTGCTCGGCGGAACGCAGTCGCTGCACACCAACTCACTCGACGAGGTTCTGGCGCTCCCCACCGATGAGGCCGTCGAGATAGCGCTGCGGACCCAGCAGATCATCGCCTATGAGACCGGCGTCACCAACGTGATCGATCCGTTAGGCGGCTCGTGGTTCGTCGAGGCCCTGACGCGACAGTCTGAGGAAGCGGCGGAGGCTTATCTCGAGAAGATCGACCAGATGGGCGAGGGCTCCATCCTCGACGGCATGCTGCGTGGGATCGAGGACGGCTACTTCCAGAAGGAGATCGCCGACGCGGCTTTCCGTTACCAGACCCAACTCGAACAAGGCCGCAAGGTCATCGTCGGCGTCAATCGCTTCACGCATTCGGTGCAGCAAACCCCCGAGCTGCTCTTGATCGGCCCGGATGTCGAGGAACGTCAGAAGAAGTCCGTTGCCGAGGTGCGGGCCGAGCGGGACACGGCCCGGGTTGAAGATGCCATCCAGGCGCTCAGACGCATGGCCCACGACGATTCGGTGAACTCGATCCCGGTGCTCGTCGAAGCCGCGGAGGCTTACGTAACCCTGGGCGAGATGGTCGAGACCCTGAAGGGGGAGTGGGGCGTCTACCAAGAGCCCCCGATGTTTTAGCAAGAGCCCCCGAAGTTTGGCGACCCGCCCCGGCTCGAGCCTTTTCGCAATACCTCCTCTCGGGGCCCGGTAGCAAAAAAGCTACGGGTCGCAAAAAAGCTACAGGGGTCTGCGAGACATATGTTCGCTCGCACGTCGGCTCTCGGGAGTGAACCGCAACCCCTTGTCCTTGTGCCCGGTAGGAAAGCTGAGACGTGTGGCAGGGACGGGGGGTCTTCCTAGAGCCCGCGGCCCCCGCGGATGATGCGGTAGCCCAGCACTGCGGCCGCGAGTGCGAACGCGATCGCCAGCAGCGCTCCGACGATCTGAAATGCATCCGGAGGAGGGGCTTGCAATCGCCCCGGCGAAGGGCTCGGCCTGACCGCTATCGCGATCAGCCCTGCCGGCATCCCGTTCATGGCTCGGACCCCACCGAGTTCGTGGGTCGCTGCGCAGCACTGCCTGGTGCCGAGCCGACCGGATCGGGGGGCCATGCCGCGGCACCTCCCGGCGCGGGAGCCAGTCCGGCGGCGGCCAGGCACTCGAGGAAGAGACGGATGACCCGGGCGGTGGCTCCCCAGATCACGCGGTCGTTCCACACCCATGCTTCGGTGGGGTAGGTCCGGCCCCCGTGGGCCGCGCCGGGCTCGGCACGTATCTCGTCACTGAGCTCCGCCACCGGCACCTCCAATACGGCGGCGACCTCGGCCGAGCTGGGCGTCAGCTGCGGAGGCTCGTCGATCCATCCCACGACGGGGTGGATGACGTACCCGCTGACGAATGTGGGAACGCTGTCGAGCCGGCCGAGAACCCGGACATCACGGGCGTCGATCCCCAGCTCCTCATGGGCTTCCCGGAGAGCCGCAGCTTCGGGGGAGGCGTCATCGGGATCGATCGAGCCTCCGGGAAAGGAGATCTGACCTTTGTGGCTGGGGAGGTTGTCGGTGCGTACGGTGAACACGAGCGTCGGCTCGGGCGAGCCTACGATCGGGATCAGAACGGCGGCATCCCTGGCGTCGGGTACCGTCGTGAGCCTCGGCTCACGCTCCTGCAATGCGGCGCGCAGGCGTACCTCGAAAGAACCGGTCATGGCAGTCATCGTAGCCTTGGCCGCCTGGACGATAGATCGCCAACCCGACGACACATCGCCGGCGTAACGAGACATGGGCTCCCACCGGTGCGAGATAGAGGAGAGATCGTGGCTGAGTTTGTGACGCTTGAGGTTTCTGACAACGGTGTCGGCATGATCCGTCTTGCCCGGCCTCCCGTGAACGCGCTAAGCGCGCAGGTGTCCCAAGAGATCGCGCACGTTGTCACCGAGGCGGCGGCCGACCGGCGGGTGCGCAGCGTGGTGGTATGGGGCGGCGAGAAGGTGTTTGCCGCCGGCGCCGACGTGAAGGAGATGCGAGAACTCGATGCAGTCTCGATCCAGGACTACATAGAGAAGTTCCAGGGCGTTTTCACCCAGCTGGCCCGGATGCCCAAGGTCACGATCGCAGCCATCAACGGCTACGCCCTCGGTGGCGGGTGCGAGCTTGCGCTGGCGTGCGACTTCCGAGTGTGTGCCGATAACTCACGCCTGGGCCAGCCAGAGATACTGCTGGGAGTGATCCCGGGCGCGGGCGGCACCCAAAGGCTGCCTCGGCTGGTCGGCGTCGGCAGGGCCAAGGAGCTCGTGTTCTCGGGCCGCATGGTCGCCGCCGAGGAGGCGCTGGCGATCGGATTGGTGGACCGCGTGGTGCCCGCGGACGAGGTGGCCGGCGCCGCGCGCGAGCTGGCCGAACGTTACGCCGCCGGGCCTCCGCTCGCCCTGAAGGCTGCCAAGCACGCCATCGACGAGGGACTCGAGATCGGACTGGACGCGGGGTTGCTCATCGAACGCCAGGCGTTCTCGAGCTTGTTCTCGACCGAAGATCAGAAGGAAGGCATGCGCTCGTTCGTCGAGGAGGGCCCGGGCAAGGCCACCTTCGCCGGGCGCTAGCGGTCATGGTTTCGATCGGGCCGCTGCTATCCTGCCTGGGCCTGCGATCGCAGGCGATGCCCGCCCTGTGGGAGGAAAACCGGTGAACATCGTGGTCTGCGTGAAGCACATCCCGGACCCGAACCTCCCTCCTCAGCTCGATGGTCACCGGCTCAAGCGCGAAGGCGTCCAGGGCGTGCTCGATCCAGGCGACGAGTTCGGGGTCGAGGCGGGTCTGCAGCTCAAGGAGGCGCACGGCGGCGAGGTGACACTCGTGTCGATGGGGCCACCGGCGGCCGCCGAAGCGATCAGGAAGGGGCTGTCGATGGGGGCGGACAAAGGCATCCTGGTGTCCGACGACGCCCTGCAAGAAGCCGACGCCCTTGCGACCGCCAGGGTCCTGGCCGCCGCCATCGGCCGGCAACCCTTCGACCTGGTTGTGGCCGGGGTCGAGTCCACCGACGGCTACACCGGCACGATGCCGTCCACCCTGGCCGAGTTCCTGGACATCCCTCAGATCACCTTCGCCAAGCACCTCGAGCCATCTGACGGCTCGATCACGGTGCAACGGCAAACCGCCGAGGGGTATCACGTCGTGGAGTGCCCCTTCCCCCTTCTGATCACCGTCACCGCGGGCGTCAACGAACCTCGCTATGCGTCCTTCAAGGGCATCATGTCGGCGAAGAAGAAGCCGGTGGAGCAACTGTCGCTCTCTGACCTCGGTCTCAGCGGCGACGATGTCGCCCGCAAACAATCGGTGGTCGAGCTCGTCCCCGCCGAGGAACGCAAAGCGGGCGAGGTGGTGCGGGACGACGGCGATGGCGGCCGGCGCGTAACTGCGTTCCTGGCAGACGCCAAGGTCATCTGATGACAGTTCGCCCAAAGGAGACGCGCGGCGGGGGATTCGCCCGATGACGACCACCTGGGTGTTCGCGGAGGTTGGAGCGGAGGGCAAGGTCGAGCCCGGCGCGCTGGAGCTGCTGACCAAAGCCCGCTCGATGGACGGTGACGTCGCGGCGGTCGTTCTCGGCCCCGGCGCCACCGAGGCCGCGACCCAACTCGGGGAGTTCGGCGCTACCACCGTGTATGCCAGCGACGATCCCGTCTATTCCGATCACGTTGCTCAGCCGGTCACCGAGGCGCTGTATCAGCTGCAACAGCAGCATTCTCCGGACTTGATCCTGTTCTCCATGACCTACGACTCCCGCGATATCGCGGGGCGCCTCTCTGCCAAGACCGGCTCTCCGGTGATGAGCAACGTCACCGACATCCTGGGCCCGGACAAAGCGCGGACCGCGATCTTCGGGGGCACCACCCTGGTCGATGTCGAACTGCAGGGCTCTCCCATCCTGCTGGTCGTACGTCCCAAGTCGTTCGCAGCCGAGGCCTCGGGAGGGCAGGCGAACGTCGTGCCGGTCGAGGTTCAGATACCAGAGACCGCATTGAAAGCGGTCAGGGTCGAGCGTCACGAGGAGACCGCGACCGGTCCGAAGCTCGAGGATGCGGCGGTCATCATCGCCGGGGGCCGCGGTCTTCAAGAGGCCGACAACTTCAAGCTGCTGGACGAGCTCGCGGCGGCGATCGGCGGCGCGGCGGTGGGGGCGACCAGGGCGGTGGTGGACGCGGGCTGGGTTCCTTACTCGATGCAGATAGGTCAGACCGGGAAGACGGTCAAGCCTGGGGTCTACATCGCCGTGGGGATCAGCGGGGCCACGCAGCACATCGTGGGCATGAAGGGGGCCAAGAAGATCATCGCCATCAACAAGGACGAGGACGCGCCCATCTTCCAGATCGCCGACCTCGGCATCGTCGGGGACGCTCTGAAGATCCTTCCGCAGGTCACCGAGGAGGTCAAAGCTCGCAAGGGCTAGGCCCATGGCTTTCGGCGACAGCGTGAGGCGATTCTTCTCGAAACGTGCGGCTCCCGACCTGAGCGCGCTCGAGTCGTTCGCGGCCGCGCGCCGGGGAGTCGAGGCCTTCATCGAGCCGCGGACCGCAACCAGTCCGACGACACTGCTGCTGGTCGATCGGGATGGCGATCATGTCCGCGCCCCCGTGCGCGACCCCCGCGACGCGGCAGCCTTCTGCAAGTCACGGTCGATACCGCTGTACGACGCCCAGGTCATCGGTTATCCGAGACGCATGAAGGACTTCGAGAAGCGGAGCAAGGAGGGCGCGCTCGAGGTCACTTCCTTCGAGAGCGAGATCGACGACCTGGAACGGCGGTTGGCGGAACCGGGCAAAGACACGCCGAACGAGTAGAGGGCTCCTCTTGGGAGGCCCTCACCTCGTGACCCTGAGCCTCATCGGGCTCGCCCCTCGCCTATCCTGAAACGATGCACTATCTCGATCACGCCGCCACCACGCCCGTCCTCCCCGAGGTCAGGGACACGATGTTGCCCTTCCTGGAGGACGACTTCGGCAACCCGTCCTCGGTCCACGGCCCCGGCAGGCGCGCCAAGGAGGCCGTCGAGGACGCGCGCGATCGCGTCGCCAACGCGATAGGGGCCAGCCCGGCGGAGGTCGTTTTCACGGGCGGCGGCACCGACGCCGACAACCTGGCGGTCAAGGGCGCGGCCCACAAGCTGCGCGGGAACGGTAACCACATCGTGACTACCAGCTTCGAGCACCACGGGGTGCTGGGGCCGGCCGAGTGGCTGGAAGGCCAGGGGTTCGAGGTAACCACGGTATCGGTGCGTTCCAGCGGGGTCGTCGATCCACAGGAGATCGCCGCAGCCACGCGAAAGTCGACCGTCCTCGTGTCGGTGATGACCGTCAATAACGAGATCGGAACGATCCAGCCCATCGCCGAGATCGTCGAAACCGTCAAGGCAAGCCACCCGAACGCTCTCGTGCACACCGATGCGGTCCAAGCGCTGGGGAACATTGCGGTGGATGTCGACCGGTGGGGTGTGGACCTTGCCTCTTTCTCGGCCCACAAAGTCGGCGGTCCCAAGGGCGTCGGCGCGCTTTTCGTTCGCTCCGGAACCGCCTTGGAGCCCGTGACCCACGGCGGCGGTCAGGAACGCGGATTGCGTTCGGGAACCCTGAACGTGCCGGGGATCGCAGGGCTCGGTGTTGCCGCTCAGGTAGCGGCCAAGGAAGTCGACGAGAAGCAGGAGCGCGTCCGCAAGATGCGCGACGCCCTGCTCGCAGGACTTCGAGAGGCAGTCCCCGATCTGATCGTAAACGGGGAGCTCGAGCACCGCGTGGCCGGCAACCTCAACGTCTGCATCCCCCGCGCCGAGGGCCAGATAATGCTCTTGCTCCTCGATCAGGCAGGCATCGCATGTTCGTCCGGTTCGGCGTGCCAGTCGGGAGCCGTGGATCCGTCGCATGTTCTCCTCGCCATCGGCGTCAGTCCGGCGCTGGCTAAGGGCAGCCTTCGCTTCTCGTTCGGAAGAGCGTCGGACCCCAGCGATGTGCAAGCCGTGCTGGAGGTGTTCGAGGGGATCGTGGCGCAAGCGCGCAAGGTGGCCGCATGACCCGCCCTAAGGCTGTAGTCGCGATGTCCGGCGGGGTCGACTCGTCGGTTGCTGCAGCCACCCTCGTGGCAGAGGGCTACGACGTCACCGGGATCATGCTCAAGCTGTGGCGAGGCGCTTCCGCCAACACCGCTTCAGGGTGCTGCAATGTGGGCGCCGCGGAGGACGCCCGCAGGGTCGCGGACGTGCTGGGGATCCCGTTCTATGTCTTGAATCTCGCGGAGCGGTTCGAAGACTCCGTCGTCAAAGACTTCCATCGCGCCTATGCGTCGGGCCAGACGCCGAATCCTTGTGTCCGCTGCAATCAGTGGGTCAAATTCGACGCGCTGTTCGGGCGCGCGATGGCGCTGGGCGCCGATGTGCTCGCGACCGGTCATTACGCCAGGGTGGAGTCCCGAGACGGACGTTTCCGCCTGCTCCGGGGCCGGGACGGGCGCAAGGACCAGTCCTATGTGCTGTGGATGCTGACGCAGCATCAACTCAGCCGAAGCACCTTTCCCGTGGGGGCCCACGACAAGACCGAGACGCGCAGGATCGCCGCGGACCTGGGATTGCGCACTGCCGCCAAGCCGGACTCACAGGAGATCTGCTTCGTTCCCGAGGGCGACTTCGATGCCTACGTCAGCGATCACATGCACGAGGCCACTAGGCCCGGTCCGATCGTCGACTCCGGGGGCCGGGTACTCGGCGAGCACCGGGGGATCGGCCGCTACACCGTGGGACAGCGCAAGGGTCTGGGGATCTCGCTCGGCGTGCCCGTGTTCGTAACCGGTGTGGACGCGAGCGCCAACGCGATCGTCGTCGGACCGCGCTCCGACTTGGCCGTCTCCGAGTTGGTCGTCGACGAGGCAAGCTTCGTTGCCGAGGGTCCGGAGGCGGGGCGCGAGGTCCTCGTTCAACACCGCGCCCACGGCGAGGTGACGCCTGGAAGCCTTCATCCGGTCTCTGACGGCCGCGTCCTTGTCCGCTACGACGAGCCCGCCGAAGCGGTGGCCCCCGGGCAGTCGGCAGCCTTCTATGACGCCGCCGGCCCGGATGAGCTCATCGGTGGCGGGATCATAATTTCGACAGTCGCTGCGACCGCCGTTGCCTGACGGCCCTCCCGCCAGGGGAGTGGTCGAAGAGTTCACCCGCGCCGCCGCAGGATTCGCCGAACGAACCAAAGGCCGGTTCCAAGGGCTCGACGCGGTCGCCTTCTCGCACGCAGCGCGCGGTGACGTCGTCGTCGAGGTGGGGGCCGGTACCGGGCACTTCCTAAGCCTCTTCGAAGGGGTCGCCGGCGCCCTCATAGCGGTCGACGTCACACCGGCGATGTTGGAGCAGGCTCGCAAGGACCACCCGAGCGTCGTCCCCGTACTCGGTGATGGTGCCCGGCTCCCACTGCGTTCGTCCTCGATCGACCTTGTTACCAGCGCGCAGATGCTGCATCACGTATTGCGCCCGCTCCCGATCCTGAATGAGATGCGCCGGGTCGCGGCCCCCTCGGGCAGCGTATTGATCGTCGACCAGGTGGCGCCGGAGCGCTTCGAGGAAGCCGTTGCGATGACCGAGCTGGAAACGATCCGCGATCCCTCACACGCCTCGTCCCGGCCCCCATCCGCGTTCCGGGTGCTCGTGCAGGCTGCGGGCCTGGAGGTGGCCGAGGAGCGCATCGTGGAATCGAGAAGCCGGTTCTCGGCCTGGATGTGGCCCGGCGAGTTCCCCGCGGCTCGCATCGAGCAAGTGAGGACCTTCATCAAGGAGCGGGGGCGCGAAACGGGCATGGACTTCGAGCCCGACGGCGACGACTACCTCTTCACCCGCCGCCGCATGATGCTCCGAGCCACCAAACCGGATTCTTTGTGAGCCTAGTTACCTCGATACGGTAGGTCTCCGACCCCGAAATCGAAAGTGCCGCGGCGCGCGCCCCCGCGTCGGTTTGAGAAGATGAGACCGATGCCCACATCCACGAAGAGAGAGGCGACGGCACGCGCCCGCGCGCTACGGGACGCTATCGACTATCACTCCTACCGCTACCACGTGCTCGACGATCCGGAGGTAGCGGACGCGGAGTACGACGCGCTCATGGCCGAGCTGATCGCGATCGAGACCGAGCGCCCCGACCTGATCACTCCCGATTCTCCGACCCAGCGCGTGGGGGCCCCGCCCTCCGATCTGTTCGCACCGGTCGAGCACCGCAGCCGGATGCTCTCTCTCGACAACTGTTTCTCGCTCGAGGAGTTGCAAGCGTGGGGCCGGCGGGTGGAGAGGACGATCAATGCCCCCGAGGCGCTGGTGGCGGAGCTGAAGATGGATGGCGTCGCCGTCAACCTGATCTACGAAGATGGCTCTCTCGTCAAGGGTGCGACCAGGGGCGACGGTCGGGTGGGCGAGGACATCACGGGCAACCTGAAGACCGTGCGCGCGGTCCCGCTGAGATTGCGGGGCAAGGTTCCCAAGATCCTCGAGGTCAGAGGCGAGGTCTACATGCGCACCGACGATTTCGAGAAGCTGAACGTCAAGCTCGGCGAGCAGGGCCACAAGACGTTCTCCAACCCCAGGAACGCGGCCGCCGGCTCACTACGCCAGAAGGACCCAAGTGTGACCGCCCAACGCACCCTGTCCCTGATCTGCCACGGCGTTGGCTATGTCGAAGGCTTGTCGTTCAAATCGCATTGGGAGAGCCTCGCCGCGATCCGCGAGTTTGGATTGCGCACCAACCCCGAGAACAAGCGCCTCGCTAACCTCGACGAGGTGCACGAGTTCTGCGTCTACTGGCAGCAGCACCGTCACGACGTGCCCTACGAGATCGATGGCGTGGTGGTCAAGGTCGACTCGATAGGCGAGCAGCAGGAGCTGGGATGGACCGCGAAGGCCCCCCGCTGGGCGATCGCCTACAAGTTCCCGCCGGAAGAGCGCACGACGCTGCTGAACGACATCTTCGCTTCGGTGGGCCGGACCGGCGTCGTCACGCCTTTCGCCAGCCTGGAGACGGTGTTTGTCGGCGGGGTGAACATCACAACCGCGACGCTCCATAACGAGGACGAGGTCAAGCGCAAGGACGTCCGCCCGGGCGACACCGTTATCGTTCGCCGCGCCGGCGACGTCATCCCCGAGGTTGTCGGTCCCGTCCTCAGCAAGCGTCCGCCCAAACTCAAGCCCTGGAAGATGCCGCGCAAGTGCCCGTCATGCGGAACCGAGCTCGTTCGCAACCCCGGCGAAGCGGCCACTCGCTGCATCAACATCTACGACTGCTCCGCGCAACGACGGGAGCGCATCTTCCACTTCGCCAGTCGCGGCGGGATGGACATAGAGGGGTTGGGCTACCAAACGATCATGACCCTCATCGATCGAGGCTGGCTGCACGATGTTGCAGATATCTACTACCTGGCCCCCGAACAGCTCGCCGAGCTCGAGGGATGGGGTGACAAGTCCATCGGCAACCTGATGGCCGCCATCGATGGGTCGCGACACCGGCCACTCACCAACCTGCTGCGTGCTCTTGGCATACCGCATGTGGGTTATTCAGCCGCGGAAGTCATCGCCGCTGAGGTGGGCTCTCTGGAGCGGCTGCAGTCGATGTCCGCCGACGAGCTCGAGCAGCTAGAGGGCGTTGGCCGGATCATCGCCGAGTCGATCGCTGCGTTCTTCGCAGAGCCTCGCAACCGCGAGGTCCTCGAGAAGCTCCGTGCCGGCGGTGTGGTTCCCATCGCAATCACGCGGCCGAAGCGAGAGGGGCCGCTGCTCGGCAAGACATTCGTACTGACCGGAGGCTTGGACGGCTTTACGCGCGAGGAGGCAACCGCCGCTATCGAAGCGAGCGGCGGCAAGGTAACGTCGAGCGTGTCGAAGAAGACCGACTACGTGGTCGTCGGGGAGAATCCAGGTACCAAATACGACAAGGCATTGCAGCTCGGCGTCACGACCCTGGACGAAAAAGGTTTCAAGAAGCTCCTCGCATAAGCAACATCCGGGAAGCCCCTAAGGGTTCCAAACAGCCTCCGGGTTTTCTTAGGGTCATCCCGGATGGTTCTACGCCTGCTGTTTGACTCATGCTCGATGCAACCACGAGACCCAAGAAAGGGACCGATGAGCACCCAGCAAACGATTCGAACTCCTTGCACTTTGGTCGGCACGCTTGTGTTGGCGCTGGTGCCGGTTTGCCAGAACTACCGCGAGCGATAATCCTCGCTGTATGGCAGTCATCGAGATCGAAGGACTAAAGAAGGAATACCGGAGGCTGCGCGGTGGATCGACCATCGCCGTGAACGGCCTCGACCTCGTGGTGCCCGAAGGTGGAGTATTCGGCTTCCTCGGCCCGAATGGCGCCGGCAAGACCACCACCGTGCGGTGCTTGCTCGGCTTGATCCGGCCCACTTCAGGCGTCACCCGCTTGCTCGGTGTCGACACCCAAAAGGATCTCAAGAGCGTCATCAACCGGGTGGGCTCCATCGTCGAGACACCGTCGTTGTTCCCGGGGTTCTCCGGACGCAAGAACCTCGAGCTGCTCGGTGCGCTCCAAGGGATCAGCCGGGCCCGTGTCGCCGAGACCCTGGACAGGGTCGGCCTTGGAGATCGAGGCAACCATCGCGTCAAGACGTATTCGCTCGGGATGAAACAACGCCTGGGAATCGGGGCCGCTCTCCTGAAGGACCCCGAAGTGTTGATCCTCGACGAGCCTGCGAACGGCCTGGACCCGGCCGGAATCAAGGAGATCAGAGAGCTCCTGCGGGGCCTGGGGCGCGAGGGCCGGACCGTGTTCGTCTCGAGTCACATCCTCAGCGAGGTCCGTCAGATGTGTGATCACGTGGCGATCCTGGCCCGCGGACAGTTGATCGTCTCGGGTGCGGTAGACGATGTGCTGCACGAGCGGAGCGCCGGTGGATTCGTCGTGAGGCTTCCCGAGCTCGACCGGGGCCTCGAGGTATTGAAGAGGGCAGGCATGGAGGCAGCGCTCGCCGACGGCTCCATCTCGGTGAAGCTGGCTGCCGACCAAGCCGGCTCGATCACCAAGACTCTTGCAGACGAGGGCCTCTATCTGTCGGAGCTGCGCCCACTAGAGGCGGACCTGGAAACCGTGTTTCTGGAGCTCACGCGGGACCCGGCTGGGCAAGACGCGACGTCAGATGCCCCGGCGGATGCGGCCTTGCAAGATCCTGCCGCAGGGGCCTCACAGTGATCGCGCTGCTGCGCGCCGAGCTACGCAAGTGCTGGTCTCGCCGATCGGTGCATCTGTTCGGCCTTCTTGCCCTCGCGGGCATCATCCTTGCCGGCGTGCTGGTGTTCATCAACAGCGCCCACCCCACGCAAGTCTGCGAAGCCACCCAGGCTGGGGTGCCGCACTGCAGACCGCACAACGTATTCAACTTGGTGGACCTGAAGCAGGTAGTCCGGGGAGCCAGCATCTCCCTCCTGATCCTGGGCATCGCGTTGGCGGCTTCCTTCATCGGGGCCGAATGGGGCGCCGGCACCATGACCACGTTGCTTACCTGGGAGCCTCGCCGGGGCCGGGTCTACGCAGCGAAGCTTCTTGCCGCTGCAATCTTTGCTTTCATCTCCGCGATCATCGTTCTGATCGTTCTGAGCCTGGCGCTGCTCCCCAGCGCGCTGGTTCACGGCTCGACGGCTGGTGCCGATTCATCCTGGGTTCAGGCCACTACCTACTCGGTCCTGCGCGGAGCGTTGATCTGCGCGGTGAGTGCAGGGATAGGACTGGCGATCGGCTCGCTGGCTCGCAACACGACGGCTGCCGTTATCGGGGCGTTCTTTTATCTGTTCGTCTTGGAGAATCTCGTCCGCGGCCTCAAGCCTCACTGGATCGGGTGGTTGTTCGGAGACAACGCCACCGAATTCGTTATCGGGCACAGGGTGGTGGTGGATACCAGCCAGGGGCCGATCCTGTCCCACGGTCCTGTAGCCGCCTTGTTGGCCGTTTGCGCCTACGCCGCGATCCTGACCGCAGCTGCCGTGGCCCTGTTTTTCAGACGAGATGTCACCTGAACGTGCAGCGGTCGACCGGCAGTCATTTCTCAGGACGGCCGGCTTAGGACGAGGAAGATCCCGGTACACCTTTCTGGATCCCTCCCGATCGCGGTAGCAACCGCATGACCGCGTTGCTCCGATCGGAATTGCGAAAGTGCTGGTCTCGCCGGGCGGTGCACCTGTTCGGGCTCCTGGCGCTTGCGGGGATCGCTCTTGCGGCAGTCCTCGTCTTCATCAACAGCGCCAAGCCGGAAAACCGCTTCGATGTTGTGGACATCAACAATGTGTTCCAAGGCGTCAGCGCTCCTTTGACGATCCTCGGCATCGCCCTGGCCGCGTCCTTCACGGGAGCGGAGTGGAGCGCGGGCACGATGACCACGCTGCTTACGTGGGAGCCGCGTCGAGGCAGGGTCTATGTGGCCAAGCTGGTGGCTGCAGCGATCTTCACCTTCATCTCGGCGATCGTGCTGCAGATCATCCTCGGACTGGCGCTTCTTCCGAGCGCCCTGGCTCACGGCTCGGCGGCTGGCGTCAACGCGCATTGGTTCTGGACCGCTGCTGCCTCGGCGAGCCGCGGAGCGATCGTCGCGGTGCTGGGTGCCGCTATCGGCTTGGCGATCGCGTGGCTGGCTCGCAACACGACGGCTGCGGTCCTTGTCACGTTCTTCTACCTGTTCGTGCTCGAGAACGTCGTTCTGGGGCTCAAGCAGCAGTGGTCCGGGTGGCTGTTTTCGGAGAACGCGGGGATCTTCATCGTGGGCCCCAAGCTGGACACGAGCGGGCACAGCTCTATTCAGGCGCTGTTGGTCTTATGCACCTATGCAGGAGTCGTTACCGTGGTTTCGATGGCGCTGTTCTCAAGACGAGATGTCACGTGACGATCGATCACAGTGGACGGCGTCGGCATGTAAGGCTCGGTCAATGTGGCACGAGCACGCAGCGATAGAGGAGGATCCCGATCCCCGGGAGGTCGCCTTCCTCGAGGACCGGATCAACGAGTTCAATTTCGCCGCAACCGGAATCCACGACGGCCGGCTGCTGGCGAGTTTCCTCCGCCGTGACACGGGAGAGATCAGCGCCGGGATCTTCGGGTGGACCTGGGGCGATTGTTGCGAGATCCGGTTCCTGTGGGTCGACGGCAGCGAGCGTGGGCGAGGCTACGGCTCCCGATTGTTGCTGGCAGCCGAGAGAGAGGCTGCCGCGCGCGGATGCACCCAGATCGTTCTGTCCACTCACAGCTTCC
>DATAPE010000122.1:0-5040 GCA_036265345.1 Actinomycetota bacterium | reverse complement strand
GACTCTCTGCCTTTGCCTGCTCCACTCGCAGCGCCGCGACGGCGTCTCGGCGGTCGCGGGCAAACACGGCCAGCAGTGTGAAGACGATCGTGCCGCCGACCGTCACATTGAGCGCCAGCATCGCGCTCGTGAACCACCGAGGCACGGCCGGCGACACGCCACCGAGCAGCTCTCCGGCAATGCCCGAGCCGAGGAACACGACGACGTAAGCGACATACCAGCGAGCCGCACTGCGGACGTCGCTGAACACGAGCGCCGCGAGCGGGGCGAGGATGCCCCACAGGCCGACGCCGCCGGCGCCGAGGAATCCCCCCAGCGGGATCATCGACAGGGTCGGCGCGAGCAGGATGTCCACTTGGCCCACGCGAAGCAACGATGGGAAGTCGCGCGTGCGCGAGAACAGGATGATCGCACCAAGCAAGATGGAGAAGTACACGAACGGCACTACACCGACTGGCGATCCGAACGACAGATACAGCGCTCCCCACAGTGCCGCAACCGGAAGGATCAACACTGAGATCAGGACCAGCAGCGCCTTTCGAGCGCGAAGGTCTTCATCGTCCTGCGGATCGGCGCCGACGAATGCCAGGCGCGCGGTGCCGCGGTCAGCAGCCGCTCGCATCCGGCCCAGGAGGCTCATCGCAGGAGACGTTACTCGTGGGAGCCGTCGTTGGTGCGGCTACGGGGTTCTGCCCTTAGACCGCCGATGCGAAGGCGATCAAGGGACGTCCGGTGCAAGTCCTACGGATCGGTGCGCGCTACCCGGTGTGCGTCTACTGGTCTGGGAAACGTTCACGGGCTAAGCGTCGCAAACACTAGGGAATCTGTCCTCGATGCTTGCTATTGACGGCGTATCAAGCCGCCGAGGCTGTATAGCCCGCCCTGATCTGGGGAAGACGTCGGAGGATCGTTGGAACAGGTGTAGGAGCCCTTATCAATGAGCGCGTACGTGGCCATCTCCACGCGCATGCGGAGTTCGAACTCGCCGAAACTGAGCTCGGTGCCCGCTGGCATAGCCGTTGGGTCAATCGTGATCGTGGCCGGCTCAGCCTCCCCACCGGGGTGGTACGACACGACCTGGGACAAGCCCGCCGGCGCGGGATCGGAGGAGCAGAAGCTCCCGACCGTGACCCTTGCCGGGATCCCGTACCGATCCAGGTCGCTCTGCAGTTTCGTGGGATCGAACGCCTCATTCGGGTCGATCGTCAGGGTGGCTGTGCCGTCGCTGTTGAGGACGATCGTGTACGCCGCGGTACGGATAGCGCCGAGAGTGTGAGCTACGGCGGGCGCGGCGCGAGCACCGGGCGCCCCGGGCGCAGCGGTCGGGCCGAGGACCAGCGCGGCAGCTATGCCGGCACCTGCCAGGAACAGGCCGACGACGCTGAAGCGGCGGTGCCGGCGCCGAGCTTGGCCCCTAGCCATGATCGCGTCGAGGGGCGGCGGCTCGGGCACGGTTACGCCGGACAACGAACTGTTCAATCGGTGCAACTCGGCGCTGTTGGTCAACCGATCGCCGTCGGACATGGGGCCGCCTCCGTGGTCGTAGTTTCGGATAGTTCCTTGCGTAGGGTCGCGGCAGCTCGGGATAGGTGAGCGCGCACCGTCCCGGGCGCGATCGACAGAGTCCTAGCCGTTGTCTCGATATCCAGGTCGAGAAACACGCGCAGCACGATGACCTCGCGCTGCCGGGCTGGTAGCCGTCGCAAAGCGGCCAACACGACCGAGTCCAGGCCGATCTCGGGGCCGGCAGCAACCGCAACGTCATGACCGACTAGCGGCAGCTCGCGGCCTCGGCGTCGCCACCACGACGCCCCGACGTTCAGCGCGGTCCGCACCACCCAGGCCCGTCGAGCCGGATGGCGACTGACCTTGCGCCATGACACCCAGGCCCGGGCGAACGCCTCCGCAACCTGCTCCTCGGCGAGCACCATGTCGCCGGTGCTAGCGGCCACCGCCTTCAGACACGGCTCCCAGCTCGTCTGGAAGAAGTCTGCGAACTCCGAATCATCACGGCTCACATCTGTTAACCCTCCAGCAGGCCGAAACGCTTACCTCAGCACCCGCCGGATCTACGCGTGCCTCAGCATGGAAAGCGCTGCCAAACCCCCACGCCCGCGTCGTGGTCGCCCCCTACCGGTCTCGGAGAGTCCCGCTCCGTGCATTCCGGCATGCATCGCTTTACTAGGAGCGCCACCGGGCGACGAAGAACGCCAGAAGATAGGCGATGCCTGCTATCGCTGCCAGCTGACCATAAGGCGAACCGTCACGGCCGTGAGCGACCTCGATGCCGAAGCCCACAAGGGTTGCTGTGATGATGGCAAGGCCGGCGAACGCCGTGGCTTGCTGATCGATCATTGCCCACCGTTCGTCGCGCCCGTCGCCGCGCATCCCGCGAATCGTCGCGCTCTTGCCACCAAAGAAGAAGATCGCGCCGAAGACCGCCATCACAGCAAAGGAGACTGCTCCGCCCGTCGGATCCCCGCCGGCCCAAAAGGCACCCCACATACCGAGCCCCATTGCAATACTGAACGCGGGGAGGAACCATCTGTTCATCCACCAACTCTTGTGGCTTGCCTTCAAGCGCTTATCCCCTTCGTGCATCGGATCAGGCCTCACGGCCGAACACCTCCTCCACTGTCTTTCCGAAGTACTGGGCGAGGGCGATCGCCAGGGCGAGTGAGGGTGTGTACCTCTCCGTTTCGATCGAGTTGATCGTCTGACGGGAAACGTCCATGTCTCGGGCCAGCTCACCTTGAGAAAGGCCCTTTGCCTCACGCAGAACTCGGATGATGTTTTGCATCCTGTAAAGGTAGCTTGACAGCTCAGACCTGTCAAGCGTCCTTGTCAGCTCGGCGTTCCTCACCGGAAGATTTCAGGGCGAGCAAGAGAGTGGTGGTAGCGCGCGGGTCGAACCACCTACCGAAGACTACGAGCGGGTAGTGGAATCATCTCGTCTACTGCCCAGCAGGGGGCTCCCACAGTTCGACCTTGTTGCCTTCTGGATCAACGACCCAGCCGAACCTTCCGTATTCCGAGTCGTCGAACCTGTCCAATACGTTGCAGCCCTCTTCCCTGAGGACATTGAGCAGTGAGCGAACGTCGGCCACTCGGTAGTTCACCATGAAGGGAGCCATGCTTGGTGCAAAAGAGTCATCCTCGGCAGGCGCGATGGACCAGATCGTTGTCCCACCCACAGGCTTGCCGTCTGTGTCAGTCCAGCGGAAGGCGGCGCCTCCCCACTCTTGAACATCGATGCCGAGGTGACGCTTGTACCAGGCCTGCATCGCCTTCGGGTCTTTGGCTTTGAAAAAGATGCCACCAATACCAGTAACTCGGTTCATGTGTACCTCGCGTGGACAGATGAGAAGGTTTGCGGCTTTGATCTTACTCAAAGCACATTTCGTCCCGCCGCCCATCTGCTCAGAGGGATACGCCGTGGAGATGGAGCGACAGCCAGATCAGCGCATAGCCGGCCATCAGGCCGAGTGCGCAGAGGACTACCAGGAGCAGGAAGAGGTGCATCGTGAGGCCATCCTCTTCGGGGTGAAGCTTCCCCGTTCCCCCCACCCGCCGGAGCTCCCTCATCAAGTCATTGATGTGAACCCGTCGCAGGGCACGCCAACGGCTCCGAGAAGGTGCCTGGTTGACGGGCAATCGATCGGTTCTCATGGGGCCCCCTGCCTCTCTGTCCACTTAGCCGAGGTGCGCTGTGGCGCCCGAGAACGGCTCGTGGACTCCCTGAGAAGACAATGGGGCCGCTATGAACTGCATTTAACGGACTTCTACGCAACCAGAGTACGTAATAGTGAGCATTTCGCGAAGACAGCTTCAACTAGGCGGCCGCAATAAGTCCCGATACGCGAACCTCTGCGCGTACCGATACCCTACGAAGAAGATGGCTAGCAGCATTATCCGGTTCGAGTCGCGAACGACGATCAAGCAACCGATCGACGCGGTGTTTGGGCGCTTGGCGGACTTGCCGGGTTACCGGAGTTGGATGCACCGCACGGGTCTGTTCCGACGGTCCGGACAAACCTCTGACGGTCCTATCCGCAGGGGGACGAAGTATCTCGATGCAACCAGGATGGGCACCTTCCATGGTGAAGTGACCGACTTCGAGCCGCCGTCGCGGATTGGGTTCCGGGAAACCCTTCGGTGGTTCGCCTCCGGAATGATGGAGGCTCGGCCCATGTACTTCCTTGAGGAAAATCACGACGGGACGATCGTTCATCACGTCGCGGAGGGAGAGCTCTTCGGCTGGATGCGGTTGATGAAGCCGGTTGCGGCGCTGCTGGCGAAGATCGAACGGGCGCGCACTCTTGAGTCGTTGAGGCATTCGCTGGAGTCGGACTAGACCCCAATGGGACAGGCAAGGACCACCTTCAACGCCTCGCCTTGATAAGCGCGATTCGTCCGCTGCGATTAGGTCTTAGGTCTTAACGAGCGGCCTTCTCAGGTGGCGACTGACCACGGGATCGTGACTTGGGTCGTCACGACTATGGACAAGGCTCATCTCAGGGGCTCGAATCTTGCACGACTCGGCTTGCTCAGGCGGGAAGCACCACATTCTTTGTAGCCGGATCGTGATCTCACCAAGCGCGACCCCCAGTCCGCTTGGGGTTGGGAAGTGGCCCGCTAAACGCAGCAGTGGAGCGATGGGGCTTCCCCGAGCGAACGCCTGGATCTGGCTTCCCACGTAGCACGGGACCCCCAGCGGGAGGGAACCGCGAGGCGAGTGGTTAGCGAGCCCCGAGTCAAGCGCTACGCAAGTGCATAGATGAGCGGCATGTTCTCGAACACCTCTTTCGTTCGTACTGTCCTCTTTCTTACGCGAGACACGGGACTCGTACCCAGGGCCTCAAGACCCTCATTCGACGGGCCCGTCGACCCCCCGCACGATCTCCTCCATGAAGAGAGATCACGTCAACGGATCGTGTCTATTTCACTATCAGTACGGGCTTCTTCGACACATGCAGGACCTTGTGAGCAACGCTGCCCATTAGAAATCCCGCAAAGTCGGCCAAGCCCCGAGTTCCCATC
>DATAPE010000121.1:0-3951 GCA_036265345.1 Actinomycetota bacterium | reverse complement strand
CTCGCCACCAGGCCCGCGACCGCGAACCCGGCCAGCAGGGCGCCGACCCCGAGAATGACCTGCGCGATCGGCTGGATGATGTTGCCGACCTTGACCGACGGGATCATCGTCTTGTACGCCTGGGTGCAGTAGCGCAGTGTCTGCATCAGACCGAATACGGGGATGTAGAGCGCTCCGAGCCGAAGCAGGTTCACGAAATCGTTCTGATCGTGCGGGACCTTCTCGAACAAGGTCGCCAGAGGATCCGCCCATACCAGCAGTGCCCCGGACACCAGCACCGACGCGACGGTCGTGCCGATGACCGCGGCACGCGCGGCCCCTCGAACGCCGCTCGGGTCTCCTGCCGCGCGGGCGCGAGCGATGAAGTGCACCGCGGCGTAGTTGAATCCCGCCAGGCCCAGCTGCGACAGGATCGTCAACACTTGGGTGATCTGACGGAAGATGCCATACGCCCCTCGGGTCAGGATGCGGATCGCAAGGATCGCAAAGATGAACGTGAAACCCCGTTGGGCGAACTGCCCCGCCACCTGGATCCCGCCCCCCTTGGCGAGAGCTGCGACGTCCTTGCCCGCCTCTTCGGTTAGGCCGGAACGAGTTTCTCCCTCAACATCGCTCATGCCGTCGCCTTCCGCGTACGCCACGGGAGGATGGAAGTTCCCAGGTCGAGGCTCCACGCGAGCGCGAGACCGATCACCAAAGACACGATCAAGGTATAGATCGGCTCGACGAAGAGGCTGAGGATGGCTCCCTGGGCCGCGAACGAAACCACAGCCATCGCGGTAAGGGAGCCGAGCAGCCGTTCGTCCCCTCCGCGAGCTCGAGAAGCCGCTCGCGCGTGCAGCGCCGCCACGACGTACAGCAACATCAGGGCAAGCATGCCCGGCACCCCGGTCCTGAACAGATAGCTCAGGTAGGTCGAGTGGGTACCCGCCTTGGGTATGTACCGCCCGCTGATATGGGAGACACCGCTCGCCGTGCGCGGCTGTTCGGTTCCAAACCCGATCAGGAAATGGAGGCCCCCGAGGGCTCCGGCCGTTTGCTTATAGACCGAGCTGCGGGTGTTGATGCTGCCCTCGCCTCCGGCGCGTGCATGGAGGGGATCGATCGAGTATCTGGAGACGAAGACCGCGGTCAAGACCAGCGCGATCGCAAGGAACGCCACCACGACCTGAGCCTTATTCCGCCATGTCGTGGCGCCGTCGATCACGAAGTAGAGGATCCCGACGGCGATCGCCGCCCACGCTCCCCGGGAGAGCGAGAACGCAGCCCCGAACAGGCAGGCAGCCACCGCCATGCGGCCGAGCCAGCGGCGGCGGCTTTCCGCGGTCCAGGCGAAGAAGAATGCGAACGGCAAGATGACCACGCAGGCTCCGCCGTAGGTCAGTGGGTTCCTTGCGAAGGACCGCATCCGCGGCACCTCATTACTCGGCGCAAGCCCGATGTTGTCGTATGGCAGCTGCACATGCAGAGATGCGAGCTGAGGTTCTTCCGCCCGCGCCGAGCCCTCGAACCGCACGATGATGAAGCTGTTCCATGCGTGCAACCGGGGCGCGATGACTTGGTAAGCAGGGATATCCGGATGCGATCTCTTGAGCGCGTCCAGCTTCTGTTTGAATTGCTTCGCTCCCCCGTTGGTCGACAAGGTGTACTTGACCATCCCGACCTCGTTAGCGAAGGCATCAAGCCCGTACGCGGCTTCTACCCGCTGGCTCACTTCGTTGTTCTGAAGCGGCTGGATCGGTATCCCGAACCATTGCAGCAGCACCCCGGCAGAAAGCAGCAGAACATAGACCAGCAGCGCGACGAGCAGGCGAAGACGGTCCTCCATCCGGCCGAGCGAATCGACGACGGCCAGGATGTAACCACTCGACAGCACCTGCAATCCGAACAGCAGCAAGAAGTGCTTGATGTCGGCAGAACCGATCGCCACGATCCCGAGCACCGTCCACCCCACGAGGAAGACCGGGAGCCACGCCGCCTTCGCCCCCGCGGGGAGGCGTCTTTCGAGGATCAGCCCGATGACCCGGCGTGCCACCACCGCGGCTGCCCCCACCAGGATGACGAAGGGAAGCATGTCCACGAGCCACCCGACCACGCCCATGAACAACGGCGACACCAGCGCGTACGGCATGGGCAGCACAAGGGCGAGGGCGATCGCAGAAACCGCAAACAGCCACATCGCAACGACTCCGCCACCGAGGTTGTGCGGCGCCCAGAACGCGAGCCCTGCAAGGAGCGACACGATCGCGATCAGCCACAAGACCCGCGCCCGTAGTCCTGGTGATGTTCCGGGAAATCTATCCAGCTCGCGTTCCAGCACGGGGCTCAGGAAAGGTCTGAGCCGTAGGTGACCTGGCTCCGGGGCAGAGAGTTCCAGCTCCGGACGCGCAGGCATGCACCTATCGCCACCGCGACTCCAACGCACACCCAGGCTAGGAGCCCGGAGAACGGCGCTCTGGCGATCGCCAGCGCGGCGATCCCGATAAGAGCAAGGAGCGCCATCGACAGCGCGGGAACCATGCCCAGCATCTCGGCGACAGATGCACTCGGAACGAACCACGACACCGCCAGGAAGCCCGGCAGGAGGAGAACGATCAGGCCCACCAGCACCACGAAGAGATGCCAGATAGACGCGTGTACGGGGGCCGGGCGCGAAGGGATGACAAGCGTCGGACCACCCCGGCTCCCGAAGGCGCGACCGTCGTCGACCTTCACCAGGTCGGCATCCAGGGTCGCCGGCTGCGCCCCCAGAGCGCGGGTGAGGTCCTTGTTCGAGAGGGGGCCGATGAGGGCTCCTGCATTGGCGCCCGAGGCGTTGAACGCGCTATCGAGCACCACCAGGGGCTTGCGTCCGGACGCCGCGATCCCACGCTGGGCATCGGCCAGGAACCCCTTGGACAGCCGGTCGTAAGTGTGATTGCCGGTCAGCGTGGGCCGGGAATGCAGAAGGTTTCTCAGTGCCCCGAGATAGAGGAAACCACGATCTACCTGCCCATCCGGGAGCCCGTAACGCGAGGTGTTGCCGGCGAGCTTTGTGAAGCCGTAGATCTGGAACGGCGCCGGTGGCTTGTTGTCGACGACGAAGACCACGGGACGGTCGGGCTGAGACAGGTTCGCAAGGTAAGCGCGGAGGGCGTCAAGGTCGCGCTTCTCTGAAGTCGACAACCAGCTGCCCGCGGGGTTGTTCCATCCCGAGGCACCGAGACCTTGGGCGAAATTCGCGCCGATGATCACGAGGACCGCCACGGCTCCGGCCGCTGCCAAACGGGACAAGCCTCCGCGGGCCGCGATCGCCATGAAAAATCGGATGGCGAAGTACGCGCCGAGACCCACGAGCAAGATCCATGCCAGGGTGGTGTTGAAGAACCGGTAGTACGGATAGGTGAGCCCCCCCAAAAATCCAAAGAGGCCAACGAGCGGAGCCAGCCACAGGATGGCGACCCGCGTCAGATCGTCTTGTGCTGCCTTCTTCCCGGCAACGATCAAGCCGGCGACGCCGGCCAGGAACAACGGCCCGTTGAGCAAAGGATGCATCGCTCCCAACCACTCCCGCATGCGCTCGAGAAAGAAATGACTCCCATAAGGGGGTGCCAGTGCCGCCTCGGACAGCGAGGCGGAGCGGCCCCAGATCCCTACCTTCCAGGCGATATATGTCACGATCGCCATCGCAACCCCGATCGCGAGTACCGGCCCATCGCTCCGCACCACCTGTCGCAGATCGAAGCGAGTCAACATCCACCGCACCACCGCCATAGCACCGAGAACGAAAAGGAAGATCGCCAGGGTGGTCGGATGGGTGAATCCAGAAGCGAGCAGGAAGAGGCCAAGACCGATCCGCGCGGGCCACGAATCGCGAGCGGGAGTGATGAACCACAGCGCCGCGGCCAGAAAGAACAGGCACAGCACATTGTCGAGATAACCGACGAACGGCGGAGTGAGGAGCAAGCTCCC
>DATAPE010000120.1:0-20010 GCA_036265345.1 Actinomycetota bacterium | reverse complement strand
CAGGTAGTGCGCAACGCCCTGCTCCTCCCGTGGCCGTAACTGCGGCCGCGGAACGGCCCGAGCAAGCGGCCAAAGCGACCGCAGCAGCACCCGCCGCGGCTCCCGCGCCGGCGGCGGCGTCAGCCTCGCAGGTCCAAGCAGGCGAGACGGCACCCGCCGCGGCAACCGCAGGCGCGACCGAAGAGAAAGCCGAGATCCAAACCGGGGAAGACACCACCGGGGTGGTTAAGGGAACCGGCCCGAGCGGACCCGACGCGGCAGTGAGCGACACGGAGGCCACCACCCCTGCAGCCGCAGTTGCCAAGGACGACGCGGTCACTGCAGAGCCCGGCCGAGGTCCTTCTACCGCAGAGGCCGGGCCGCCGACAGTTGACGAAGCAGTCCCCGCCGAGGGCACAGAGGCCGCGGTAGGGGTTCCGGCGGACGTGACGAAATATCAGGAGACGCCCGGTCCAAATGTGGAGGTTCCTCACGAGCAGCCCCAGCCGCGCGCCCTCGAGCCCACCGAGAACGCCGACGAGGTCTATGCCGATGTCCTGAAAGAGCAACTCGACAAGGGGTCGTCCCCCCAAGTTGCCGAAGCGAGAGCGAAGGTCGCGAGGGTCAAGGCGGAGCGCGGCATCAAGCGGGGCCCCACGCCGGTCTACACGCCGAACCTCGTTCCCAGCGCGCCCACCCAGGGTCATGAGGATCCCTCGGTGCCCTCGGGCGCACCCACAGCGGCGCCGCCCGAGCCTGACTCCGGCCCGGTAGCTCCCACCGCGGAGGAGGAGCCGGCTGCGGGGGCAACGCCTACTACGTCAGCGGATCCCCAGGCGGCTCAGCCTCCGGCGGAGCCGGCTCCTGCAGAGGCTGCCCCCGTACAGGAGACGGAGGATCCCGAGGCTGCTTACGAGCGCGTGCTGGCGGAAGAGCGCGCCAAGGGCTCGAGCGATCCGGTGGCTACCGGACGCGCCAAGGCCGCGCGGGTGCGGGCCCAGAAGGCCAGAGGATCCGCCTGATGCACAACGGGCAAGAGGTCATCTTCTGGATCACAGCCGTCGTGATCGCAGGAGCGGGGATCCGCGTCGTGACCTCGCAGAACGTCGTGCACGCGGCCCTCTATCTGGTGGGGACGCTGTCGGGAGTTGCAGTCCTCTACGTCATCCTGCTGGCCGAATTCGTGGCTTGGGTTCAAGTGCTCGTGTATGTCGGTGCAGTGGTGGTCCTGATGCTTTTCGGGTTGATGCTCACCCGTGCGCCTCTCGGCAAAGGCACCTACGACAACAAGCAACGGCCCCTCGCGGCGTTGTGCGCGCTTGCGGTCTTCGGCTTGTCCAGCTACATCATGGTGGACGCATTTGCGGGCAAGGAAATCTCGTTCGCCCGAACTCTTGGAACGACGACTGCGAGCCTGAGCCAGGTCATCTTCTCTGCCTACGTGTGGCCGTTCGAAGTGGTGTCAGTGCTGTTGTTAGCGGCTCTGGTGGGAGCAGTAGTCATCGCACGCCGGGATGACTTCGATCGCCCGCGGCCGGTACGCCGCCGGACACTTGCAGAGCGGCCGCTCGACCAGCCTCCTATCCTGGAAGAGGCCGAGGTGCCCAGTGCCCGTTAGTTACTTTCTCGTTCTCTCATCACTCCTCTTTTCGATGGGCATCTATGGTGTCCTTGCGCGCGAGAACGCCGTCCTGGTTCTCCTTTCGATCGAGTTGATGTTGAACGCGGTGAACATCAACCTGGTCGCGTTCGCTGCCCTCTTCAAGCAGCCGGGGATAGCCGGTCAAGTGTTCGCACTCTTCATCATCGCGGTTGCCGCCGCGGAGGTGGGGATAGGTCTCGCTATCGTGATCCTTATCTTCCGCAACCGCCAGGACGTGGATGTCGATGAGATGTCGTTGATGAAGTGGTGAAGCAGTGAGCGGTCTCCAACTGGCAGCTGCAGTCACAAGCAAGCGTGGCTTCATTATCGACTTCATGTGGCTGGTGCCGCTGCTGCCCTTCCTTGCCTTCGTCACGATCCTGTTCTTTGGAAAGAAGCTGCGGAGCCGGGGGCACAGTCTGGGCATCTTCGCAGTGGCGGCTGGTCTCGCCATCTCGTTGATCGGATTCGCGGAGCTGGCCGCCGGCAACGAACAGATCGAGCGATCCTGGACGTGGTTCCGGATCTCAACCGTTCACCTCGAGTTCGGGATGAACTACGACTTCCTAACGGCGCTGATGTTCGTGGTCGTAACGACAGTGTCCCTTCTGGTGCAGGTGTACTCGACGGGATACATGCACGATGACAGCCGATACACATGGTTCTATGCCGCGTTGTCGCTGTTCACCGCCTCGATGCTGTTTCTGGTCATCGCCAACAATCTCATCCAGCTATTGGTGGGCTGGGAGGGAGTCGGCGTGTGCTCTTACTTCCTGATCGGTCACTACTGGGAAGAGAAGGAGAACTCATCGGCGGCGATCAAGGCGTTCATCACCACTCGGATCGGTGACGTCGGCTTGATGTTCGGGATCTTCGCCCTGTTTATCGCGGGTCACACCTTCAACATCATCCGTTTGAACCACGAAGCTCAGAGCGGTCAATTGAAGGGCAGTTTGCTCACCGTGGCTGCGCTGCTGCTGTTCTGTGGGGCGGCCGGCAAATCGGCGCAGTTCCCGCTGCATGTTTGGTTGCCGGACGCGATGGCGGGCCCCACCCCGGTCTCAGCCCTGATCCATGCGGCGACGATGGTCGTCGCAGGCGTCTACCTGGTGGCCAGGATGTTTTTGGTCTTCACTCACGCGGGCGCGGCCCTCAACGTGGTAGCCATCATCGCGTCGATCACGATGCTGGGCGCAGCTCTTCTTGCGCTCGTTCAGGATGACATCAAACGGGTCCTGGCCTATTCAACGATCTCGCAGCTCGCTTACATGATGGCTGCGCTGGGCGTGGGCGCGTACACTGCCGGGATCTTTCACCTGTTCACGCACGCGTTCTTCAAGGCGCTGCTGTTCCTCGGCGCGGGCTCGCTTATCCACTCCGTTCATTCCAACAACATGAGTGACATGGGGGGCCTCAGGAAGTACATGCCGCACACGTTCCGCACCTTCATCATCGGCTCTCTCGCTCTGGGCGGCATATTTCCGCTCGCTGGATTCTTCTCCAAGGACGAGATCATCGGCGAAGCGTTGCGCTCGGCGAGCTCGGGTACCGCGGCCACAGCCTGGGTTGTGTTCATCGCAGGCGTCGTGACGGCCTTCCTCACCGCGTTGTACATGACGCGCGCGTGTATCCAGACCTTCTGGGGCGAGTACAGGGGCCACGGACATCCTCACGAGAGCCCCGGTTCGATGGTCACTCCCTTGTGGGTGCTGGCGATCCTGACGATGACCGTTGGTCTTCTGGGCTTCCCCGTGATCGGGCCGTTCAAGGACTGGATCAACGTTCCCGGACAGGAGAGCCCAGGGTTCTCGGCGTTCTACAACATCCTCCTGCCGGTGGCGTCCGTGGCCCTGGCCGGAGCGGCGATCTGGCTGGGGTACATGCTCTTCTACAAGAAGCGGTGGCAGGTGGACATCCTTGCCGGGCCGTTCGCGTGGACCTACCGGCTTTTGGTGAACAAGTACTACATGGACGACCTGTACAACACCGCGATCGTCAGGCCGGTCCAGTACACGCTGGCCAAGGCTGCGTACTGGACGAATCAGAACGTGCTGGATGGAGCCGTCAACGGCATCGCCGCCGGCGCTCTCGAGACGGCAAACTTCACCTACGCCGAGTTGGACCAGAACGTCGTGGATCACGCAGTGAACGGTGCCGCCGGTCTGACCGGCGCCACCGGCGGGCTGCTGCGCTACATCCAGGGAGGAAACGTGCAACGGTATGCGGCGGTGCTGTTCGCCGGCATCGCTATCTTCATCGGTTTGTTCGCGCTGACATCGATCGTGCACATCTAAAGGGGGCTGGAGCTTCATGGAGTGGTTCCAAAACGGCTGGGGAGTGAGCCTCGCAACCTTCCTGCCGATGGCGGGGGTCGTGGCGATGCTGTTCATCCCCTCGACCCAGGATCGCTTGATCAAGCTCGTCGGCACCCTGTTCGCGGGGCTCACACTGGTGGCAGGGGTCCTCCTGCTGTTCCAGTTCGACTACGGCTCGGCCGGGACCCTGCAGCTGGGCGCGAACCTGGATTGGATCCCTCAGATCGGATCCCGTTACCACGTCGGCGTGGATGGGATGTCCCTGCCGTTGCTCGAGTTATCGGTGCTGGTTTGTTTCCTCTGCATGATCTATCTGTGGTGGCATATCCCGGCCCCCGGAAAGACCAAGGCCCTGCTCTCGCTCGTGCTTCTCCTCGAGACCGGGATGAACGGCAGCTTCGTGGCCCTCGATCTGATCCTCTTCTTCGTGTTCTGGGAGCTCGTGCTGGTCCCGATGTACTTCATGATCGGCATCTGGGGAGGACCTCGCCGGCAGTACGCGGCGGTTAAATTCTTCCTCTACACGCTGTTCGGCTCGATCTTCATGCTCCTGGGCTTTCTTGCGATCTACTTCAAGAGCGGAGCCACCACCTTCGACATGGTGGCCTTGCGCGCCTCGGCCGCTCAAGGCGCGCTGGGCTCATCCCTGTTTCAGAACCTGACCTTCCTCGGCCTGTTCCTCGGCTTTGCGATCAAGGTGCCGATGTGGCCGTTCCATACGTGGCTCCCCGACGCCCATACCGAAGCTCCCACAGTCGGCTCGGTACTCCTCGCCGCGATCTTGTTGAAGATGGGGACCTACGGTTTCATCCGGATCGCGATCCCCCTCCTGCCTCAAGCTGCCCACGACTATGCACCTGTGATCGGCATCCTGGCGGTGATCGCGATCATCTACGGCGCGCTGTGCTGCTATGCGCAGACCGACCTGAAGCGCTTGATCGCGTTCTCCTCCGTCGGGCACATGGGCTTTGTGATGCTCGGCATCGCCACTCTGACTCCGCAGGGGATCAACGGCGCGATTTTCGGGATGGTGGCGCACGGATTGATCACCGGGATGTTGTTCTTCCTCGTCGGTTCGATCCACGAGCGTTATCACACGCGGGAGATCGCGGACCTCGGGGGTGTGCTCCAGCAGATCCCGCGCTTCGGGTCTCTACTCACCTATACGGCCATCGCGTCACTGGGGTTGCCCGGTCTGGCGGGGTTCTGGGGAGAGATGCTGGCGTTGCTCGGCGCCTACCGTCCGGCCATCGGGCTCAGCCCCACGCTGTTCCGCATCTTGATGGTGGGGGCCGGCATCGGAACGGTCCTGACGGCCGGTTACTTCTTGTGGATGCTGCAGCGCGTGAACCTGGGGCGGATACCCGAGAAGTTCGCGGACGGAGCGAAGATCTTCGACGTGCAGAGGCTCGAATGGTTTGCCTGGACGCCGTTGCTGCTCCTGATCGTCGGCGCCGGCCTCTATCCCAAGTTGATACTGAACGTAACCAATGAGGCGGTGCAGGCGCTCGTCGTTCATGTGGGGGCGGCGCTGCACGTGGGATCGACCCTGGCCCTGCACTGATGCCCTTCGTCCAACCTGCCGTCGACTGGCACGCGCTCTCGCCGGAGATCGTCCTCGCCCTTACGGCCTGCATCGTCCTGGTCGCCGATCTGTTCCTTCCGCAAGACGCAAAGTGGGTGGCGATGCCCTTGTCTGCCGCCGGCATCTTCGGAACCCTGGCGGCAGTGGTGTCTCTGATCGGCAGGCATCCCTCCTACACCCTGGCCGGCGCCTACCAACTCGATCACTTCGCCTTGCTGTTCAAGGGGTTGTTCTGCGTGATCGGCCTGATCGTGTTGGCCATATCGTTCCACTACTTCCGTTCGGGCCACTATTACCAGGGCGAGTACTACTTCCTGATGCTGTGCTCGCTTCTGGGCGGCTTGGTCATGTCGAGTGCGCGTGACCTGATCACGATATTCATCGCTATCGAGCTCATCAGCGTTCCCGCGTTCGTCATGACGGCCCTCCGCAAGAGCGATCCGAAATCCAACGAAGGGTCGCTGAAGTTCTTTCTCTTCGGTGTGCTGTCTTCTGCGGTGATGCTCTACGGGATGTCGCTCATCTATGGAGTGACGGGTCACACGCAGGTCGACGCGATCAGGACGTCGATAGCGGGCGGGGGAACGAAGCCGATCATCGTCCTTTCGGTCTTCTTCGTGGTGGTGGGGTTCGCCTTCAAGATCTCGGCCGTACCGTTTCACTTCTGGGCCCCCGATACGTACGAAGGGTCGCCTCCCCCAGTGGCCGCGTTCTTGTCCACGTCATCGAAGATCGGTGGGTTCGTGGGCCTGTTGGTGCTCATGTTCCGCGCCTTTCCGGAGGTCGCCAACACGTGGCGGCCGATCTTTGCCGTGCTCGCGGTGCTGACGATGACGGTCGGAAACCTCATCGCGCTGCGCCAGCAGCACATCATCCGGCTGCTGGCCTATTCGGGGATCGCCCAGTCGGGCTACATCCTGGTTGCGTTCGCGCTGATCAACCCGAACTCGCCGACTGTCAGCCACCAAGCTTTCGTCTCGGCGCTCGTGTACATCGCGATCTACGGACTGATGGACCTCGGTGCCTTCTCGGCCGTTATCGCGTTCGCCCGCAGGGGCGGGAGCTACTTCATCAGCGACTATGACGGGCTCTGGCAACGCAGCCCTGTGCTCGCCACGCTTCTTGCCGGGTTCCTCATCTCGCTGGCCGGGGTACCTCCGATGGCAGGCGCCTGGGCGAAGTTGTTCATCTTCCTGGCCGCCATCCGCGCCCAGGTGTTCTGGCTCGCCGCGGTGATGGGGGTAAATGCAGTGATCGCCGCCTGGTACTACCTGGCCGTAGTGAAACGGATGTTCTTCGATCCTCCCGAGACCGACGAGGTCGTCGAGGTGCCCTACCTGATGCAGGCGGCTATGGGAGTTGCCGCCCTAGCCCTGGTAGCGACCTTCGTATATCCCCAGCTGATCACCCATCTGGCAGACAACTCGGTCCTGCAGATCCCCCACTGATTTTCGCGAGCTAGCCACGCATAGCGTGGCTGCACGGCCACGCCATCACCACCACACCGAGTTGTTCACGCGCGTGCCGGCGGGCACTATCGCTCCCGGCCAGACGACCGCTCGCTCGACGAAGGCTCCGTCGCGCACCTGGGAACCTCCCAGCAACACCGCGCCGGCTCCCAACGAGTCGCGGGACGCCGACACTCCCGGACCCACATAGGCCACCTCCGCCCCGAGCGCGACGACGTCACCCGGCCATGCGAGGGGGGGCTTCGGCCCCCGGCCCTCGAGCAAGTCGATCGAGGCCTGCAGATAACGGGGAAACGTTCCCACGTCGATGGCGTAGCCCGTGTGTGGGTAGATGGCCAGCTCCCCACTCCGAACGAGAGGTTCCAACACGGCTTCGGCGAGCCCCAGCGGCGTGCCGCCGGACAGAGTCTCCAGCAGGGCCCGCTCCAAGACGGCGACTCCTATGAATCGGCCCCCGCTCGCGTCGGCCCGGTCATGGCGGTTGATGTACGCGGTGGCGCAGGCTCCTTCAAAGGACACATCGGCGCCGCGGTCGACAGGTAACACCGCGATGGTGGCCGGCGCACCCGAGGCGCCGTGAGCGTCGAGCAAGTCTTGTGCGGCGAGATCGGTGACCGTGTCGGCGTTCCATGTGACGACAAAGTCGCTGATGCGCTCACCGAGCGCCACCAGGGTCCCGGCGGCTCCGAAGGGTTTGGGGAACTCCTCAACGAACGTCACGGGCGCTGGTCCGAGCGAGGCGATCGGTGCGAGCGCCGACTCCACCGCGCTGTGTGCGGGCGCGTGCACATTGACGAAAACGCTTGCGCAGACCGACAGCAGCTGCCTCAGCCCGAAGCCTCCGAGCGGCACATCTAGGATGGGAAAGATGGCTTTGGGCACCTCATCGGTTAGAGGCGCCAACCGCGTGCCCCGCCCCGCAGACAACAACACCCCCGACGCGCTCCGTACCGTGGCGGCTCCCTCCTCAGACTGTGGCGTTGGCAACTCTAGGATCGGCAATCTCGATCTTGTGCGAGGAGCGAACCCGCCCCGCTATCCTGTAGCGCGTTTCGGCGGGATGCCCGAGTGGCCAAAGGGAGCGGTCTGTAAAATCGTCGGCTAATGCCTACAGAGGTTCGAATCCTCTTCCCGCCACCCCAGAAACCGTCTGATCGGCTTAGAACTATGTGGGATCGCCGGCCTCAGCCTCGCGGCATCGGAAGACTTTGGAGAGTGGCGCCTCGATCCTGTAGGACATCGGGGAGCAAGCCAGGTTTACTGGCGGCAGCGGGGGCGGTGGTCTTTCTAAGCGCGGGATGCACCGCCGGTTCCCCAGGCCGGGCGGACGCCAACCACGGGACTCCGTCTGCGGTGAGGCTGGGACTGGTGATCCCGGCGACCTATCAGCAGGCCTGTGCATACGCAGACGCCACGTGCATGCCGGGCGACAACGGCCCGATCCCGGCGGTATTGAAGCGACCGCTCCACTGGCCCCATGTCGGACCCTCGGGCCGCTGTCCCGCGAGCCGTGGCCTCCGCACCACAACTCCCTTCCTTACCGGCGTGCTACTGGGGCACGGACTCGTGGAACCCCTCATCGCCAACCCCGTGACCCAAGGCGGCACGGCAACCCTTGGCGCACCCGCGGACTTCCCCCATTGGCGAGCGCTCAAGGTCATCTGGATGAGCCCCCCCTCCTACCAAGGACCGTTCGTTGTCCGAGGCACGCGTCTTGATCGCAGGGGGATACTTGGCTTTGGGGGGTCACCGCAGCCGGGACCCCTGGTGGCGCCGCCAGGCCCGACCATCAACAGCTATTTGGGGTACCGAACGTGGCCCGATGCGGCCTGGGTCAGGCATCCGGGATGCTACGCGTGGCAGGTTGACGGCCTCGCCTTCAGCGAAACGATCGTCGTTCGGCTGGTACTCCCCGGACCCAGGCCTGACTGAGCCCGGCTCCCTTCCGCTGCCCAAGATCAAGGTGGCGATCGAGCCGGCCCCCGGGCCCTGCTCCCAAGCTGGCCGCTAGAGAACCCCGACCAACGCCGGCAAGGATTCTCCTACGCGTCCCTCCACCCGGGCATCGGCGTGCGCGTCGAGCGGGGTCGGCTCCGCATTGAAGATGACCAGGCCCGCTCCGGCCTCCAGCGCCAGGCGAGGCAGATAAGCCACCGGATAGACCGTTAGCGAGGTCCCGACCGCGAGGAACAGGTCGCAGCTCCTTGCGGCCCGTTGCGCTCTGGCGAGATCCTCTCGCACGAGGCTTTGGCCGAACGAGATGGTTGCCGACTTGAGGATGCCGCCGCAGTCCTCGCAGGAGGGATCGGCGTCACCGGAACGGACCCGGTTCAGTGCTCTCTCCATCGGGCCGCGCCCTCCACACCCCATGCATACGACCTCGCGCATGTTGCCGTGGATCTCGATGAGTCGGTCCGGAGACGTGCCGGCCGCGAGATGAAGGCCGTCGATATTCTGGGTGATGAGGGTGTCCAGCCGCCCCACAGCCTCCAGCCGCGCCAAGGCTTCATGCGCCCGGTTGGGCCGGGCACGACGAGCGGGGTGGCGCAACCGCGTCTGCCACACCCGGACCCGCAGATCCGGATCGGACATGTAGTGGTCGAGCGAGGAGAGCTTCTCGGCTGCCGGGTCGCGGGTCCACACTCCGTTCGGACCCCGGAAGTCGGGGATCCCGGACTCGGTCGAGATGCCGGCTCCGGTGAGCACCACCACCTTCTCGGCTCTCGCCACTAACCCCGCGATCTCCTGTATCTCCGTCCAAGTCCGCGGGGATGTCATTGGCATGGCGCACCAGTTTAGGAGACGGGATGTCTGGAAAGGCCCCTTGAAAAGACTCTCTTACCGACCGCAGCTTGACCCAGGAGTAGGAAGCTCGCTCAGGATGCTTTCGCTCCGACCGAGAAGGAGGCCCTTCATGGCGCAAAGTGTCGCTGACTTTCTGGTCGAACGTCTCTCGGAATGGGGGGTCACACGGATCTACGGCTACCCGGGCGATGGGATCAACGGGATCATGGGCGCGCTGGACCGCGCCTCGGACAAGGTTCAGTTCATCCAGGTTCGCCACGAGGAGATGGCGGCGTTCATGGCCTGCGGCCACGCGAAGTTCACCGGCGAGGTCGGTGTCTGCCTGGCGACGTCCGGCCCGGGCGCCATCCACCTGTTAAACGGCTTGTATGACGCCAAGCTCGACCACCAACCTGTCGTTGCGATCGTGGGCCAGCAGGCCCTCAGCTCTCTCGGCGGCGACTACCAGCAGGAAGTGGATCTGATGTCGCTGTTCAAGGACGTCGCCCACGAATACGTGCACATGGTTTCGTCGCCCAGCCAGGTGCGGCACTTGATCGATCGGGCCATGCGCATCGCTCAGGTGGAGAGAGGCGTGACCTGTGTCATCGTGCCCAACGACGTGCAGGAGCTTGATGCGGTGACCGAGCCGGCTCATCAACACGGCACGATCCACTCCTCGGTTGGCTACGCGAGAGCGCGGGTCGTCCCCTCCGACCAGGAGCTTCAAAGGGCGGCGGATGTGATCAACGCCGGAGAGAAAGTGGCGATGCTGGTCGGCGCCGGCGCCCTCCATGCGTCCGAAGAAGTGCTGCAAACCGCGGAGCTACTCGGTGCGGGGATCGCCAAGGCTCTTCTGGGCAAAGCAGTCGTTCCGGATGACCTCTCCTACGTCACGGGCGCGATCGGGCTCCTGGGAACCAAGCCCAGCTGGGACATGATGATGGGCTGCGACACCCTCTTGATGGTGGGATCCAGCTTTCCTTACTCCGAGTTCCTTCCGGAAGAGGGCCACGCGCGGGGCGTGCAGATCGACCTCGATGGGCGCATGGTGGGCATCCGTTATCCGATGGAGGTCAACCTCGTCGGGGATAGCCGCGAAACTCTTCGAAGCCTTATCCCGTTGCTGACCAAGAAATCGGAGCGCAAATGGCGCGAGGAGATAGAGGACAACGTCGCCGAGTGGTGGGATGTCATGGAAGCTCGCGCCATGAACGACGCCGATCCGATCAACCCCGAGCGCGTGTTCTGGGAACTATCGTCGCGGCTCCCGCAGGACGCGATCCTGACATCGGATTCGGGCTCGTCGGCGAATTGGTTCGCACGCGATATCAAGATCCGCAAGGGCATGAGCGCAAGCCTCTCCGGGAACCTTGCCACCATGGGTCCCGGCGTGCCTTATGCGATGGCGGCCAAATTCGCCTATCCACATCGGCCGGTGATCGCGCTCGTCGGCGACGGCGCCATGCAGATGAACGGCATCAACGAGCTCATCACGATCAAGAAGTACTGGCGCCAGTGGAATGATCCTCGCCTGTGCGTCCTGGTTCTGCACAACAACGATCTGAACCAGGTGACATGGGAGCAGCGGGCGATGGAGGGCGACCCCAAGTTCGAGGCGTCCCAGGACCTTCCCGACTTCGACTACGCGGCCTTCGCCGAGCTGGTCGGTCTCAAGGGGATCCGGATGGAAACGGCGGACGCCGTCGGCCCTGGCTGGGATGAAGCGCTGCGGTCCGACCGTCCTGTCGTGATCGACGCCCACACAGACCCCAACGTCCCGCCGATCCCGCCGCATATCGAGTTCAAGCAGGCGAAGAACCTGATGTTCTCGCTGGCCAAGGGCGACGCCGATACGAAGGGCATCATCCGTCAGGGCATCAAGGACAAGATCGAGGATCTGTTGCCACGAACGGGCGATTGATGGAGGCATCGGTCGCCACCTCCGACGTTGCCATCGATCAGTTGGAGGTATCGGCCTTCACGATCCCCACCGACCTGCCGGAGTCGGATGGGACCCTCGAATGGGATTCGACCACGATGGTGGTGGTGGAGGTTGGCGCCGGCGGTGCGGTCGGTCTCGGGTTTACATACGGTGACGCCGCGGTCGCCAAGCTCATCAGCGACAAGCTTGGACGCTTGATCATCGGTCATGACCCTATGAACGTGTCGGCCTCTTGGTTTCGGATGGTGCACATGGTGCGGAACCTCGGACGCGCAGGGATGTGCTCGATGGCGATCGCCGCGGTGGATATCGCGCTGTGGGACCTAAAGGCTCGCCTTCTCGAGCTCCCCCTCGTGACCCTGCTGGGAGCTCAGCGCGACTCCATCCCCGTCTATGGCAGTGGAGGGTTTACCTCCTATTCGGATCGCGACCTCGAGAGCCAGGTCCGGGGGTGGGTGGAAGACGGGATCCGGATGGTCAAGATGAAAGTGGGGCGTGATCCTGAACGCGACCCCCACCGGGTGCGGGTCGTGCGAGACGCGGTTGGCGATGACGTCGAAGTGTTCGTCGATGCTAATGGTGCACATCAGCAGAAACAGGCCCTCGCCCAAGCGCATAGATTCGCCGATCTCGGAGTTACGTGGTTCGAGGAGCCGGTTTCCTCGGACGATCTTCCGGGCCTTCGAGTCGTCAGAGAACAGGCTCCCCTCGGGATGGAGATCGCAGCGGGCGAGTACGGATACGACCTGCCTTATTTCCATTCGATGCTCTCGGCAGAGGCAGTCGATGTTCTCCAAGCGGACGCGACTCGGTGCGGCGGTATGACGGGTTTCCTTCAAGTTGCCCCTTTGTGCGACGCAGTGTGCCGCCCACTGTCGGCCCACACGGCCCCCGCACTGCATCTGCATCCCTGTTGTGCGCTGGCGAACGTGCGCCATATCGAGTACTTCCACGATCACGTACAGATCGAGACCGCTCTCTTCGACGGCGTGGTTTCTCCAGTGGACGGGAGTCTTCGGCCGGATCTGACTCGTGCTGGTCTGGGCCTCGAGTTGAAACGCGCCGATGCCATCGACTTCCTCGTCTATCACAGCGGACCCCTGGACGGAGATTCGCCGTGAAGCTCGACTTCAAGAGCGTCAGCGCCACCGGGGTAGATGCTGCGGCCCTTGCCTCGGACCTCAAGAAAGCGATGAGGGGCGAGGTCCGCTTCGACACCGGCAGCCGGGCGCTCTATTCCTACGATGGTTCGAATTACCGGCAGGTACCGATAGGGGTCGTCGTTCCTTACGACGTAGATGACGCCATCGCTGCCGTGGGGATCTGCCATGACCACGGCGCTCCCTTGTTGAATCGAGGCGGGGGCACGAGTCTTGCGGGACAGTGCTGCAACGTTGCCGTGGTTATCGACTTCTCGAAGCGGATGAACAACATCATCGCGATCGATGCCGAAGAGAAGTTCGCGCTCGTGGAGCCAGGGGTCGTGTGCGACGACCTCCGGCATGCTGCCGAGCGCCACCATCTGACCTGGGCTCCCGATCCGTCGACGCATAAGTACTGCACGATGGGCGGGATGATCGGCAATAACTCATGCGGCGTGCATTCGATCATGGGCGGCAAGGCTGAAGAGAACGTGATCGCGCTGGAGATCCTCACCTACGACGGCGAGCGCATGTGGGTCGGGCAGACGTCAGACGACGAGGTGAACAAGATCGTTTCTAAGGGTGGTCGCCGCGGACAGATCTATGCAGACCTGCGCACCCTTCGCGATCGCTACGCGGACATGATCCGAGAGCGCTTTCCCCAGATTCCTCGACGGGTCTCGGGATACAACCTCAACAGGCTTCTGGAGGAGCACAACTTCGACGTTGCCAAGGCGCTCGTGGGGACCGAGTCCACTTGCGTCACCATCCTGCAAGCAAAGGTGCGGCTGGTCGAGAGCCCGCCCGTTCGTTCGGTCGTCGTGCTGGGCTTTCCGTCTGTGTACGAGGCAGCCGACCGGGTGCCGCAGGTGATGAAGCACGGACCGATCGGCCTGGAAGGTCTCGACGATCGGCTGATCGGAGACATGAAGAAGAAACACATCCACCCTCAGGACATCGAGCTCGTCCCGCCCGGGAAGGGTTGGCTCCTCGTCGAGTTCGGAGGCGACAGCAAGGACGAGGCGGACGGCAAAGCTCATGCACTGATCGACTCTCTGAAGGGAAAGAACGCTCCTTCGACCAAGCTTTTCGACCGCAAGGAGGAGGAGAAGCAACTGTGGGAGGTGCGCGAGTCAGGGCTCGGTGCGACCGCGCGGGTGCCGGGCGGCCCCGATACGTGGGAAGGGTGGGAAGACTCCGCGGTCCCTCCAGAGAAGATGGGGGATTACCTGCGCGACCTGAGGGCGCTGTTCGACCGTCACGGCTATGACGGCTCCTTCTACGGCCATTTCGGCCAAGGTTGCTTGCATACGCGCATCAATTTCGATCTCAAGACGAGGGCCGGGATCAAGAACTTCAGATCGTTCATCGAAGAAGCAGCGGACCTCGTGGTCGGCTATGGAGGGTCGCTATCGGGGGAGCACGGCGACGGGCAATCACGCGCCGAGCTGTTGCCCCGCATGTTCGGCAGGGAGATGGTTCGCGCTTTCGGGGAGTTCAAAGCGATCTGGGACCCCGGCGGCAAAATGAATCCCCACAAGGTGATCGATCCCTACAAGTTCGACGAGAATCTGCGGCTGGGCTCTGACTACCATCCGTGGGACCCCAAGACCAATTTCGCCTACACCCAGGACGACGGCAGCTTTAATCGCGCCGTGCTCCGCTGCGTGGGAGTCGGCCAGTGCCGGAAGCACGACAGCGGCACCATGTGTCCAAGCTTCATGGCAACACGCGAGGAAAAACACTCCACGCGGGGCCGGGCCCGGACGCTGTTCGAAATGATGGAAGGCGAGGTTGTCACCGATGGCTGGCGCTCGAATGAGGTCAAGGAAGCCCTCGACCTATGCCTGGCGTGCAAAGCCTGCAAAGCCGAATGCCCCATGGGTGTCGATATGGCGACCTACAAGGCCGAGTTCCTCTCACACCACTACAAACGGAGGTTGAGGCCGCGTGCCGCGTACGCGATGGGCCTCATGCAGTACTGGGCACGGATCGGGGGCCGCATGCCGCGACTCGCCAACTTTGTCAGCCACTCTGCGGTCCTGTCGCCGGCGCTCAAGAGGATCGGAGGAGTCGCGGCGGAGCGGGAGATTCCGCCGTTCGCTACCCAGACCTTCAAGCAGTGGTTCCGCGGGCACCAGCCGCGCCGGGGGGCGAAGGGACGCGTCATCCTGTGGCCCGACACCTGGAACAACTACTTCCATCCCGACGTTGCCAAGGCGGCAGTAGAAGTGCTGGAGGCCGCGGACTATGAGGTGACCATCCCGGAAGCCTCGCTGTGTTGTGGCAGGCCTCTCTACGACTACGGGATGCTGACCCTGGCCCGGCGGTCGCTGCGCCAGGTGCTCCGCGCGCTGCAAAAAGACATCCAGGACGGAGTGCCCCTCATCGGGCTCGAGCCAAGCTGTGTTTCGGTTTTCAAAGACGAGATGCTGGCGATTCTCCCGCGCGATGAAGACGCCAAGCGATTGAGCAAACAGACCTACGATTTGAGCGAGTTCTTGGAAAACCGCGGCTATATCCCTCCTGCTTTGACTCGCTCGGCGATAGTGCAGAGCCACTGCCACCACAAAGCGGTTCTGAAGATCGACTCCGAGCGAGCTCTAATGACCAAGCTTGGCTTGAACTATGAGCTGCTGGATGATGGTTGTTGCGGGATGGCCGGGAGCTTTGGTTTCGAACAAGAGAAGTTCGAAGTCTCCATCGCGATAGGTGAACGCGGGCTTCTTCCGGCGGTGCGAGAAGCTGGTTCAGACGTGCTGATCGTGGCCGACGGTTTCAGCTGCAGAGAGCAGATCTCACAGACGACGGATAGAAGCGCGCTGCATCTGTCGCAGGTGTTGCAGATGGCCCTTCGCGAGGGACCGAACGGCCCCACGGATCCGTATCCAGAACGGGATGGCGCTTAGGAGGAGGGGTCGTCAGGGACAGGCCGTGGGCCCCACCGTTCCTTCGCATGCTCGATCGTGAGCCAGCTGCTGACTCAGACTTGCCACGTCTGGGTCGTTGAAAGGATCCAAGTCGCCAAGCAAGTTGCGAAGCTCCCACGGGTCCGAGCTGAGGTCGTAGTACTCACGAAACTTTACGGTGGTCCCATCAGACTGGTAGTACTCCGTGTACTCGGAGGTCTTGGTGCGGATGGACGCCCAGTTCTCCCACTTGGAGCCGGACGGGGCCACCTGTCCGGCGAACTGCTCCGTGAGCAGGCTCTCTCGATGCGAGGTAGCTCCGAGGAGCGATCTTCCATCGATCGGATAGGCGGGATTGGACGTCACTCCGGTGGCTTCGAGCACCGTAGGTGCTATGTCGATGTTTGCCACGATCCGGCTGTCGGTTGCATGGGCGAGGAAATGGCCGGGCCAACGCACCAAGAAAGGCACATGGATCGATTGGTCGTAGGGAACCTTCTTGTGCTTGAGACCGTGCTCGCCCCACATCAGACCGTTGTCCGAGATCAGGAAGACCAACGTGTTCTTGTCCTCGCCCAGATTACGAAGGTTGGTGAAAACCTTGGACACCAGATCGTCAACTGACATCAGCGTTCGAAATTGCTTCTCCCGCGTGCTTTGACCGTAGGCAAGCCCTCCATGCCTCTTCTGAACGAATGACGGCTTATCCGATCGATCCTTCTCGAAAACGGCGGGATCGCCTTTCCATGTGGATACCGGAGCGTGGGCATACTTCCGTTGCGGCGTGAACGGTGAGTGAGGCGCCGCAGTAGCGAGGTAGAGGAACCATGGGGACTGTTGAGCACCGGCTCCGTGAAGGAAATGGTGCACCTTGTGAGAAAGATAGACGGTGTTGTAATCAGAGATTGGCTTCAGCGTTCCATTCACATTCCAGGTGTGATTGTGGTACGCGTTTGTCTTCGTCATGGCGTACTGATCGAAGTACGGGGGAGCCTGTGCAATATCCCACCCGTTTAGATACTTCCCGAACAGGCCTGTCTCATAGCCTGCTTGCTTCAGATAGTACTGAAGGGTCGTCTGCTGGATCAGGTTCCCTCCCTCGCCATCGTTACTGAACACATGGTGGTTGTGCGTGTATCGACCCGTGAAGATCGAAGCACGCGAGGGGCAACATACGGGCGTCGTGACGAAGCCTTTGGTGAACTTGGTGCCACCCCGCACGAGCCAGCGGCGGGTCGCCGGCATCACTCCAAGTCCGTCTCGCTGATCGTCGGTGACGATGATCAGGACGTTCGGCCGCGTCGAAGCACCGATGCTTGCGGAGGCTGGGACCTGAGCAGGCGTCCGGATCTGCGCAGCCGTTGAGAGCAGGGAGAGCGCGACGAGCGCGGAGATCCAATGCCGTTTCATGAACTCATCGACCTCCCCTCACCCCGCTTGGGCGCCCTGGCTGCGATCGCTGTCCCTACACGGCGGCATTGTAGGGGTGAGGAGGCCGAGACCGTCATCCCTGCTGCTGGCTGCTACCGGGGATGAAACTGAACTTCTCGAAGTGGATCCTTCGTCGTGGAACCTCAGCCGCCACGAATTGAGCGGTGAGGCTGTCGATCATCTGCCGGGGACCGCATATCAGGATGTCGGCGTCTCCCATGCGAGTGCTGGTTTGCTGCACGTCGCGGGCAGTTATGAAGCCACGCACGTCCTCCGGAAATGAAATAACTCGGAACCTCGATCGCGCGGCCGCGATCGCGTTGAGCTCGTCGAGGAACGCGGCCGCCTCCAGCGACTTGGTGCAGTAGTAGAGATCGATCTCGTAGCCGGGCGCCGCAGCGAGATCTCTTGCCATGCTGAGGAACGGGGTGATTCCGATCCCGCCTGCGATCCAGATTTGGCTCCGGTTGGAGATCTTCCGGTACGAGAATGCCCCGTAGGGTCCTTCGATCCTGGCTCCATCTCCCGGCGCCAGATCGCGCATCGCGTCTGTGTAATCACCGACGGCCTTGACCGCGACCCTCAGCTCTCCGGCGCCTGGCGAGGAAGTGATGGAGAAAGGGTGGAACTGGTTCGCGATATCTCCGGGCCGCACGGTGAAAGTTGCAGACTGTCTCTGCGGGGAGACCGTGATGGGATGAAGCTCGCGGCTCAGTCCCGCTGACCGGAACGTAACGTAGAGGAATTGGCCGGGAAGGAATCGGAGGGGGGCATCCGCGGGATCCATGGTGATCTCCGTCACCCGATCCACGAGATGGTGCACATCCTTAACGACGTAGTCGTGGCGCCTTACCAGCACGCTCCCGAATACCGATCGATAGATCCAGGCCCCCACACCGGCCACCGATATCGCGGCAAGGTAGAGCGTGAGCAGTCGTGACGCCGCGCTGGCGGCCGGAACCCTGAACAGATGGAACAAGGCGATCACGAAGATGACGCCGAACGACCGCTGCACCCAGACGAAGACCTCGTGCTCCAAGGCCACGAACAAGGTCAGGCTTATGGCCGCGGTCATCGCAGCCAGGGCGATCACGCCGATAAAGACGGCTCCGATCGCGGAGGGGACAAAGAGGCGAAGGGCCGCACTCAGCGAACTCGTCGCAGAAGATGCGACCATGATCACGGCGTGGGAGAGCAGCAACGCATACGCGACGCGGCCGTTGGTTTGGTGGACGCGATACATCCTGTCCAGGCTCCCGAATAGATCTTCCACGAACCACAGCCGGCCGCCCAAGACGAGGTTGAGGGCGAAAGATGTGGCGCCTGCGAGTCCGAGAACGATCGCAACGCTCTGCAATGAGGAGGTGAGCGTCGTGAAGCGGTCGCCAAGCGACGACATCCCCGCCCACAGAACGACCGGAACGAGGGTGAGAATCACCAAGACCACGACCCCTACCGGCCGAGGTCTGGGGGCTGCCGAACCTACTCGGCGCCGTCGACCACCGTTCTCTTCCCCAGAGGGTGGTCGAGCCGGACGTCCACTTTCTTTTCGCGTGCCATCGTTACCGGACAATAGTTGGCTCCTGGATCGTGTCCTTGAAAGAGAGTCACAACGACAGACCGTGTCTTAGCGACGACATGGACCCTCCTGAGACCTCCACATCGGCTTGCTCCGCCGAAGAAGAAGATCCGCAGCCTGCGGCCGTGATCGGTGCTCTGGAACCGGTGCCACGGCACCGCAACCAGTCCGACGAGGTGGGGGTGGGGAACAACCCGGACGGCAGCAGCCCGCTGGCGGGCAACCTTAGGGGGTGGGCGCGACCCCTCGATGGCCGCAGCGGTACATCCTTCCAAGAGCAACAGCGCCACAGCAACTGAAGTTATCGTGCGCAGATTCACCTCGGTTCATCTTAGCGAGGTGCCTTGTCTACCCGGCTTCCGAGTGGGTTGAGGAACCGAAGGAACAGGATGTTTGGCAAGGCGCTGCCACCAGAGCTACCCCAAGTGGAGCGGAACCACTACGCATTCGGACGTAGGGCGAAAAAGCGGAATATCACTCGGAATAGCCATTCCTTTACCGAACACAATCGGCCATGATTTGGCAGAAACCTAGAGGGACCCGAGCAATGGGCCCCGCTGGCATGGGGAGCCCAGAACCTCCCCACCAACAGACAATCGGAGGCAAAGATGAAAGCGCATGGAGACGATGCGCTTCTGACCCCGGCAGAGGTTGCTGCATTATTCCGGGTAGATCCCAAGACCGTCACCCGGTGGGCGAAGGCCGGCAAGCTGACTTCGATCAGGACCCTCGGAGGGCACCGCCGCTATCGCGCCGAGGAAGTGCGCAGGTTCCTCGAGGGCGCCCCGATGTCCAATCCCCAGGCGGGAGACAACTCCGCGTAGTCAGGCGTCTCTACCGAGACGGGGGAAGCATCGAAGACACGACCGCAGGCGAACAGATGTTCGCCTCCTAGACTGCTGCTCGGCTGCGCATATAGGCACATTGCAGATCATTTTGGGTTGTCGAAACCCTGCCGAATCGCAGCAAATCATCCCGGAACGCCAGTCCGAGCGGATCAAGCTGGACGCCTTGCCCGGCCGGGTCCGATACCACCCTCCCCGAGCTCCCTTGCCTGCCGGAAGCCCTTGCAGGGGACCCGGGCCGGACGCGGTTTATCCTTCTGCGGCACGGCCCCCTTAGCTCAGACGGCAGAGCGTCTCCATGGTAAGGAGAAGGTCCACGGTTCGATTCCGTGAGGGGGCTCCCGGGCGGCGTAGCTCAGGGGCAGAGCAGGCGGCTCATAATCGC
>DATAPE010000119.1:0-11120 GCA_036265345.1 Actinomycetota bacterium | reverse complement strand
CATCGGCGTCCGGACGCCATCGCGATCACCAAGATAGATGTTGTCGCCCATCCCGATCTCGTCGCCGTAGTACACGATCGGAGTGCCGGGAAGAGAGAAGAGCATCGCGTGGAAGAGCTCGCTTTCGGGACGTGAGTTCTCGAGGAGTGGAGCGAGCCGCCTTCTGATCCCCAGATTGAGCTTCATGCGGGGATCCTTTGCGTATTCCTGATACATGTAGTCACGTTCCTCGTCCGTCACCATCTCGAGGGTCAACTCGTCGTGGTTGCGGAGGAAGATTCCCCACTGCGCGTTTTCGGGGATCGGCGGCGTCTGCTCCAGGATCTCCACGATCGGATAGCGAACCTGCCGGCGAGCCGCCATGAACATGCGAGGCATCAAGGGAAAGTGGAAAGCCATGTGACATTCGTCGCCCGACCCGAAATAGGGCACGACGTCGGCCGGCCACTGGTTCGCTTCGGCCAGCAGCACGACGTCCTCGTAGGACTTCTCTATCTCGCGGCGCACCCGTCGCAGAAACTCATGGCTTTCTGGCAGATTCTCGCAGATGGTTCCTTCGCGCTCGAAGAGATAGGGGACCGCGTCCAGCCGGAAACCGTCGAGACCGAGGTCCAGCCAGAACCGCAGAGCCGCCAGCATCTGCTCCTGCACTTCTTCGTTGTCATAGTTGAGATCGGGTTGGTGACTGAAAAAGCGGTGCCAGTAGAAGGCTCCGGCGTCGTCGTCCCAGGTCCAGTTCGATTTCTCGGAATCCACGAAAATGATCCGCGCATCGGCGTACTTTTCGTTCGACTCGGACCAGACGTACCAATCGCGCTTGGGGGATCCGGGCTGGCGCGACTCCTGAAACCACGGGTGTTGATCGGACGTGTGGTTGACGACGAAGTCCGCGACCACGCGGATGCCGCGGTTATGAGCGCCCGTAAGGAAGTTCGTGAAGTCGTTGAGGGTTCCGTGCTCGGGAAGGATCGAGTAGAAGTCAGAGATGTCGTAGCCGCCGTCTCGCAGCGGCGATTGGTAGAAGGGGAGCAGCCAGATGCAGTCGATGCCGAGCCATTCGAGGTAGTCGAGCTTTTCCACCAAGCCCCTGAAGTCGCCGGACCCGTCGGCATTGGAGTCGTTGAAACTACGGACGAAGAGCTCGTAGAAGACCGCGGTCTTGTACCAGACCGGATCGGGCTCGATCAGGGCCTTTCCTTGTTGGTAGGTCACGCCGTCACCCCTCGACCGTGAAGATGAGCGCGGGTTCGATGGAGGGATCGAGCAGCACGCGGTTGTCCTGGGGGCGCCACTCGTGCGTCGTGCCGGAGATCAGCTCGTGCAAGCGATAGGAGGGCGGGGCTTCGAGGTCCCACGGCGGGATGTCGAGCGAGATGCTTGCCTCCTGTTCGTTCGAGGGGTCGAGGGACACGAGTCCAAGGATCGGATCGTGACCAGGCGCCGTTTTCGAGAAGGCTAGGACCTTGTCGTTGTGAGATTCGTGAAATCGCAGGTTCGCCAGCAAACCGAGGGCGGAATGGTCCCGGCGGATCTGGTTGATCTTGCGAACGTACGGGATCAGGGTTCCTTCCTCTCGGGCCCAGTTGCGATGACGCAATTGATATTTCTCTGAGTGCAGATACTCCTCGCTTCCTTCACGCAAGGGAACGTTCTCGCAGAATTCGAATCCGGAATAGATCCCATAGGAGGGGGACAGCAATGCGGCCAGGACAAGGCGGATCTTGAAGGCGGGAGGACCTCCCAGCTGCAGGAACTCGGTGAGGATGTCCTGGGTGTTCGTGAAGAAGTTCGGCCGGAAGTAATCGACCAAGCCCGTCTGGGTCAGCTCGACGAGATAGTCGGTCAGCTCCTGCTTCTCATTCCTCCAGGTGAAATAGGTATAGGACTGGGTGAAGCCGAGCTTTGCCAGGCGATACATCACCTTGGGCCGGGTGAACGCCTCCGACAGGAAGATGACATCCGGACGTTCACCTTGGACGGCGTCGATCAGCCATTCCCAGAATGCGAACGACTTCGTATGCGGGTTATCCACGCGGAAGATCGTGATGCCGTGGGAGATCCAGAAGTCGACCACACCCTTGAGCTCGTGCCATAAGCCCTCTCGGTCGGCTGTGTCGAAATTGATCGGATAGATGTCTTCGTACTTCTTCGGCGGGTTCTCGGCGTGCATGATCGAACCATCGGGACGGTGATGGAACCATTCGGGATGCTGGGTGACCCAGGGATGGTCGGGAGAGCACTGGATCGCGAAGTCGAGGGCGATCTCGAGCCCGAGCCGTGCGGCAGCCTCCACGAATGCGTCGAAGTCGTCCAACGTGCCCAGGTTGGGATCTACGGATCGGTGCCCACCGAAGCGATTCCCGATCGCCCACGGGCTCCCGACATCATCCGGCTCTGTCGTCAGCGCATTGTTTTTGCCCTTGCGATGCGTCTCGCCGATGGGATGGATGGGCGGAAGGTAGACGACATCGAATCCCATGGCTGCAACCATGGCGAGGTGCTCCGCGGCCGTTCGGAAGGTGCCGTGCTGGCCCTTGGCCCCCGTCGAGCGGGGAAAGAACTCGTACCACGCTCCGTATCGCGCCCGCTCTCGGTCGACCGTCAGCTCGAGGGTGCGATGGGTGGCCGAACCGCTGCGGTCGGAGTGCCGGCTCATGATCTCCATCACCTCGGGGGAGAGCGCAGCGGCCACCTGCGGGGAGTTGCCGGGCCCGAGCGGAGTGCTCCTGATCAGGGCCACGGTTCGTTTCAGCACGGCTCCGTCCGGCTCCGGCACGGCCGGGATCCGCCCTTCGATGAGGAGGGCGCCTTCTTCCAGGTCTAGCTCGGTGACCTGCCCGGCATCTGCCTTCTTCGTCAGATCCCTGAGCCACGTCGCGAAGTGGTCGGTCCACGCTTCGATCGTGTAGCGCCACCGGCCGATGCGCGGCGGTTGGAAGCTCCCCGCCCAGCGATCGTTGTCGAACAGCGTCATAGAAGATTCGGCGACCTCGCCGGAGGGGCTCTCGTAACGAACCACCGCGGCCAACTCGGCAGTGCCGTCTCTGAAGATGTCGGCGGTTACCTCGACTTGGTCGCCGGCCACTGCTTTGGCTCTGAAACGACCCCCATCCAGCTCGGGTTGAACTGCTTCGATCACGATGTGACCACTGCTCGCCGGCATCGGGTGAGGTTAACGTCCGCCCCCGGCCGCTACCGTGGACCGCGTGGCCCGATCAGAAAGTGAGAGCCTTACCGCATGAGAGCTATCCGCAGCTTCCCCGTCCGGGCTGCACTTCCGTCATCGCTTGAACCCTTGTTCGAGATCGCGATGAATCTCCGGTGGACGTGGGACGGGAGGACCATCGATCTGTTCCGCCGGCTCGATCCGGGAGCCTGGGAGCGATCCCACCACGACGCTGTGGCGACCCTTGGGATGGTCTCGAAGCGGCGGGCCGAGGCTGCCGCTACCGATGACGAGTTCATCGCGGAGATGTCGGCCGTGGCCGATGACCTAGCGCGCTACATGACCGAGCCGCGCTGGTACCAGCAACACATGACTACAAGCTCGTTGCGCACGGTCGCTTATTTCTCGCCGGAGTTCGGCGTTTCCGAGACGATGCCCATCTACTCCGGCGGGCTCGGCATCCTTGCGGGCGACCATCTGAAAGCCTCAAGCGATCTTGGAGTGCCTCTGGTAGGCGTGGGACTTTTCTACAGGGAGAGTTTCCGCCAACAGCTCGATGCCTATGGCTGGCAGCAAGAACGTTACCCGGCGAACGATCCGTACTCGATGCCGCTGCGCTTGCTGTCCGGCGAGGACGGGTCGCCGCTCCAGGTCAGCGTGGACCTGGCGGGAGCTCCCTGCGCCGCGCAGCTGTGGTCTGCACAGGTGGGGCGGGTCTCCCTAGTGCTGATGGACTGCGACGTCGCCGCTAACGACCCTGCCCAGCGAGCGGTTACGAACCGCCTTTATTTTGGCGACAGCGAACACCGGCTCCGCCAGGAGATCATGTTGGGCATCGGCGGCGTCCGGGCCCTCGACGCGGCCGGGTACGACCCCAATGTCTTCCATTCGAACGAGGGCCACGCAGGCTTCCTGGGTCTTGAACGCATCCGACGCCTAGTCATAAGAGAGGGATTGACCTTCGCGGAGGCCCTCGAGGCGGTCAGGGCCACCACGATCTTCACAACCCATACGCCGGTACCAGCCGGGATCGACATCTACTCGGCCGAGTTGATGGCGCGCCACTTCTCTGCCTTTGCCGACGAATGCAACATCGCGCTGGAGGAGTTGCTGGAGTTGGGCCGGGTGCAACCGCCGGATCCTGAGGAAAGCGACTTCAACATGGCGGTCATGGGTTTCCGTCTGGCCGGCAGAGCGAACGGTGTCAGCAAGCTTCACGGCGACGTGTCACGAACGATCTTTTCCTCGCTCTGGCCGGGGGTCCCCGTGAACGAGGTGCCCATCGGCTCGGTGACCAACGGCGTGCACGCCCCGACGTGGCTGGGCCGGGAGATGACGGCGGTCCTCGACAGCCGCCTTCCCGCCGGGTGGGCAGAAAGCGGCGAGAGAGCGTGGGAGCAGATCGGGCGCGTACCAGATGAGGAGCTATGGGAGCAGCGCAATCGCGCCCGCGAGCGGCTCGTTTCATTCGTCCGGCAACGCCTGCGAACCCAGTTGATGGCTCGGGGCGCCTCAGCGAACGAGACCGCCTGGACGCAAACTGCTTTCGACCCTCATGCCCTCACATTTGGGTTCGCTCGCCGTTTCGCCCAGTACAAGAGGGGGACCCTTCTCCTCACCGATCAGGACCGGTTGAGAAGGATGCTGGCGTCGACCGACCGTCCCATCCAGTTCGTCTTCTCCGGGAAAGCGCACGCCGCCGACGACGGCGGCAAAGAGATGATCCGTCAACTCGTTCACTTCTCTACCGAGCCCGGCATTCGTGAGCGATTCGTGTTTCTCGAGGATTACGACATGGAGGTGGCGCAAAAGCTCTGCCGGGGGGTCGACGTGTGGTTGAACAACCCCCGCCGTCCCCTGGAAGCGTCGGGGACGAGCGGTATGAAAGCCGCGCTGAACGGCGTCATCAATTGCTCCATCCTCGACGGATGGTGGGATGAGTGTTTCGCTCCGGAGATCGGGTGGGCTATCGGGTCAACGGCTCCGCACGGTGACCTGGAGCATCAGGACCACGTCGAGGCGGAAGCCCTCTACGATCTGCTCGAACGGGAAGTGATCCCGTGCTTCTACGAGCGCGATGGCTCGATCCCGGCGCGATGGCTGGCCAAGGTGAAGGCGTCGGTGTCGACTCTCGGCCCCTTCGTCACCGCCGACAGGATGCTGCGCGACTACATCGAAGATCTCTACGAACCGGCTGCGGAGCAGGGACGGGATATGTCCGCCGATGGATGGGCCCGTACCCGCTCGCTTGCGTCGTGGAAATCCAACGTTCGAGACGGGTGGGACGACGTGGCGGTGCTCGACATTGGCGGAGACCTTGCCCCGGGAGATGTCGGCGAGGAGCGAACGGTGATGGCGACCGTGCGCCTCGGCAGCTTGGCTGAGGCCGACGTCTCGGTGCAGCTAGCTCACGGGAGTGTCGGCCCCCAGGGAGAGTTGGAGGAAACTCACATGATCGAGATGCAACCTCAGGCTTACGACAACGGAACCTGCAGGTACCACGGATCGTTCGTGGCGGCGTCGCCGGGGCTGTACGGATTCACAGTGCGGGTCTTACCCCGGCATCCTGATCTCATCGGTCAGCAGGATCTGGGCTTGGTCGAGTGGAGCCCGGGCTAGTCGCAACCTCGGTCGTTGTGAACGAATCTGCGGCGGAGTCGAGCCGGACTTCGATCCCGACCGGAAGGGTCACCATGGGATCGGTATGGCCGCAATCGATGTTCGCCAGCACCGGGATGGAACGATCTCTCATGTGTTTGCTCGCCACCTCCCACAGGACCTCGGTGTTCTCCGGCGAATAGCGCATCGGCCGCCCCAGGACCAAGCCGACTATGGCATCGAACACGCCGAGGTCGGCAAAGGCCGCGTGCAGGTCGTCGGCCCGCTCTTGCACGGAGCCTGCGGTCCATCCCGTTACCCTCGTCGCGTTGGGCATCGTTTGGACCTCAGTCCCAAGCCTTCGAGATAGCCCCGGCCCCGCTCGGCGCGATGCGGCCACCGCCCCACGGCCGGCGCGGAGGGCGAGACGATCGCCACCCGATCCCCAGGGCGCAGTCTCGGTGGCTTCACGGGGCGCGTCACGTGCCGGCTCCGGCCAGCTGGAGCACCACCAAGCTTCGTCCGTGGACGCCCAAGCTCTGTCCAGCTGCGTGAGTGGCCGCATCCTGCCGGGCCGGATCGTTGGTGTCGATCACCGGGGTCCACGCCTCCCCCCACTCGCGGGACGGCAGCGTAAAAGTGACTGCACCTTCATTCGAGTTGAACAAGATCATGAAGCTGGCGTCGTTGGTCCGGATGCCTCGCGGATCTGAGGTAGCGATGTCGTCTCCGTTCAAGTAGGCGCTCATCGCGCGGGCGGGCTCCCGGGCTCGCTGTTCGACGCTCATCTCGAGGCCGTCGACGGTGAACCAGACGATGTCCGTCCGGCGACCGCCCGGAGCGGCGCCCTCTTGCAACCATTCACGACGCCGGAAAGTGACGTGGTCCTTCCGGAACCTCAGCAACCGCCGCGCGAAGTCTTCGAAACCTCCGTCGTTCTCCGCCCTGGTCCACCCGAGCCACGAGACCTCGTTGTCCTGACAGTAACCATTGTTGTTCCCGCGTTGACTCCGGCCGATCTCGTCTCCTCCCAGGAGCATCGGCACGCCTTGAGACAGGGCCAGCGTCGCCAGGAAGTTTCGCTTCTGCCGGCCGCGGAGCTCGACCACCGTCGCGGCGCCGGCCGGTCCCTCCCACCCGCAATTCCACGAGCGGTTGTCATCCTCACCATCAAGGTTGTTCTCGCAGTTCGCTTCGTTGTGCTTGTTCTCGTAAGTGACCAGGTCCTCGAGTGTGAATCCATCGTGACAAGTGATGTAGTTGATGCTCGCGTTTGGACGGCGGCCGTTGGGTTTATAGAGGTCGGAACTGCCCCCGAAACGAGCGGCGAACTCTTCCACCGGCCCCCCTTGGCCGCGCCAGAAATCGCGCATCGAGTCGCGGTAGCGGCCGTTCCACTCGGACCACAAACCCGGGAAGTTCCCAACCTGGTACCCGCCCTCTCCAAGGTCCCACGGCTCCGCGATCAACTTGACGGTGGACAGGACCGGGTCCTGGTGGATGATGTCGAGGAACGAGGACAAATGGTCGACGTCGTACAGCTCTCGGGCCAGAGCCGAGGTGAGGTCGAACCTGAATCCGTCCACGTGCATCTCGATCACCCAATAGCGCAAGCTGTCCATGATCAGCTTCAGAACCTGGGGATGAGGAGCGTTGAGCGTGTTGCCGGTTCCGGTGAAATCTAGATACTGCGATGGATCGCTCTCCGACAAGCGGTAGTAGACGCGATTGTCGATGCCGCGGAAACACAGCGTCGGCCCGAGGTGATTGCCTTCTCCTGTGTGGTTGTAGACGACATCCAGGATGACCTCGATGCCCGCGGCGTGGATCGCCTTCACCATCTCTTTGAACTCGGTGACCTGCTCGCCTGAGGCTCCGGACGAGCTGTAGGCGGCGTGCGGGGCGAAATAGCCGATGGAGTCATAACCCCAGTAGTTCGTTAGGCCATGATCGATCAGGTGCTGTGGTTGTACGAAGTGATGAACAGGCAACAACTCGATCGCGGTCACGGACATCCCCTGCAGATGCTCGAGCACAGCGGCGTGGGCCAGCGCCGTGTAGGTGCCTCGGATCCCTTCTGGTACCTGCGGATGCAGCATCGTCTGGCCCTTCACGTGCGCTTCGTAGATCACGGTTTCGTGCCACGGCACGCGCGGGGAGCGATCCCCGCCCCAATCGAAGGCTTCGTCGATCACCACGGACGCGGCCATCCCCGCAGCACCGCCAGAAGGCGCGGCCACAACCTCGGAGTCATCCGGTGCGCGAGAGAATCGGTCGGGAGTGCACTCGACGCTACCGTCGATCGCCTTGGCGTAGGGATCGAGCAGAAGCTTCGAGGCGTCGAAGCGATGCCCCTGCTCGGGCACGAACGGCCCCCGGACCCGGTAGCCATAGCGCTGGCCGGGGCCTACGCCGGCCAGGTACCCATGCCACACCGATGCCGTGACTTCCTTCAGCTCGAACTCCGTCTCGATGCCGTCGGCATCCAACAGACACAGGTCGACACCCTCACCATGCTCCGAGAACACAGAGAAGTTTGTTCCCCGGCCATCCCAACGGGCGCCCAATGGATATCGGTGGCCGGGCCAGAGCTCCATACAACGGCAGCCTAAACTCGGGGTGTGGACGACAGCGCGTTGCAACGGTTGCTCGAGCTGCAATCGGAAGACTCGGCGATCAAACGCTGCGAGGACCGTCGCAGCTCACTCCCCGAAGCAGCCCGCCTGAAAGAGGTGTCCGACCAGCTGGCGGAGCTCGAAGCGGACTCCGAGATCGCTCGCAAGCAGCTGGACGAGATCACGCGTGAGCATCACCGGCTCGAGGGAGAGATTGGGATCGGTGACCAGAAGATCCAAAGGGAAGAGCAGCGACTCTTCTCGGGCGCGGTCTCGAATCCGAAAGAGCTGGGTGCGCTTCAGGCCGAGGTCGCCATGTTGAAGCGGAGAAAAGGTGAGCTCGAGGATCAGCTTCTCGAAGTGATGGTGCAAAAGGACGATGCCTCGACAACGGTCGATTCCCTCGAGAACGAGCGGACCGAGGCTGCGAACGAAGCCGGCGCATTGCAGAGAACGGTGGCGGCTCTCATCGTCGAGATCGACGCCGAGCTGGCAGGACACCGAGAGAAGAGGACCGAGGTCGCCGCGGACGTGCCGGAAGACCTTCTATCGCTGTACGAGAGGATCCGCGCGTCCAAGGGAGGGGTCGGAGCTGCCGCGCTGGTCGATAGCACCTGCCAGGGCTGCCACACACGGCTTCCTTCGAAGGAGGCCGAGCGCCTCCGGGCGGAACGGGGGCTTCAGCGCTGCGATAACTGCAGCCGCATCCTCGTCGTGCAGTGAAAGGGATCCTCCACACCGACGGCGGAGCGCGTGGGAACCCCGGTCCGGCGGGTATCGGCGTGGTGTTGACCGCCGACGGGAAACCGGCGCGAGAGGTGGCGCGCTCGATCGGAGAGACCACCAACAACGTTGCCGAATACAAGGCACTGATCGCCGGGCTCGAGCTGGCGCTCGAGAGTGATATCTCGGAGATCGAGGTCTTCGTAGATTCGGAGCTCGTGGCCGCGCAGGTCAAGGGCCTGTGGAAGATCAAGAATGACCGTTTGAGAGCGCTTGCGAGCAAGGCGCAGTCGCTGCTGAATCGGTTCGACGACGCGTCCATCACCCATGTCCGCCGGCATCTCAACGCGCGCGCCGACGAGCTTGCCAACGAAGCGATGGATCAGGGCGCGGCCCCCGATCCTCTCGGCAGGGCTGGGGGGCTGAGCTTGGATCTGGACGCGGCGGTACCGGCCGAAGACGACATGTAGGTGCTCCTCTGGCACTTGGGAGTCGGCGCGGCTCTCGTATACGTGACGCTGGGGCGTCGCCGCATCGACTACCGCTTCATCCTTCTAGGTGCGATCCTCCCCGATCTCATCGACTTTCCGTTGTCGTTCGTCTTCGGCTGGCCCGGACGGCGCGGTCCCGCGCACACGTTGCTGGCGGTTGTGGTCGTGACGGTTCTCGTTCTCGTCGCGTTCAGAGGACAACGGCGGTTATCGTGGTTCGGGCTGGGTGTCGGATGGCTGACCCATCTGGTTGGCGACGGCATGTGGCTGGTGCCACGGACCTTTCTGTGGCCTGCGTTCGGCACGCGTTTCGGAACCACTCCACCAGAGCCGTACGCTGCCGACCTCTTCGTGCATCCGCTTAGCCATCTGCTCACCTGGGGCGGTGAGGTCGTGGGGCTGGTCATCGTGGCGTGGTTCTGGGTCGCCTTCCAGCTGGGCGACCCCGACAGGAGGCGGCAGTTCCAACGGGATGGACTTTTGCGCCCATGATCACTGCGAGCGAGCGGAAGTTCGCTATAGTCACCGGCGTAGCACTGACAATCGAATACCTACGCGCTGCATAGGGGGAAGTCCGGTGAGAGACCGGCGCTGTCCCGCAACTGTGAGCCGCTGACGCGGCAAGCCAGGGAACCCTGGCAGTGCTTGGGCTCGGCACCTTCGAGGCAAAGGGAGACGAGCTGCGGACACCACAGTCCTAAAGCGGCCCTTGCTCTCCAAGGGCCGTTGCTATCTCTGGCGAGTGAACAGAGCTCTTGCGCCGTCAAGGCTCGGTTCACGGACGGGAAGGGGACTGATGAGCCGGCCGAAGGCACTATCGGCGATCGCTGCAATCGTCGCGTCGCTGCTCTTGATCTCAGCGGGAGCGTCGGCGATGCCACGGAGCTACAGGGCGCGTCATGCCCTCCGATACATCGCCCGTCACCAAGCGGACAACGGATCGATCGTCGCGTTCTCCCCGGTGGGGTCGACCGCGGACGCGGTCCTGGCGATGGCAGCTGCTCGTCGTGGCCCGTTCCAGATGAACCGGGCCCTTCATTACCTGGGTCGCCATGTGGCGGAGGCCACGTCGATCGGGCTCGAGGCAAAGGTGATCATGGCGGCGGTCGCGGGGGGCCGCAACCCCCGACGCTTCGGCGGCACCAACCTGGTTCGGCGCATCAAGAGGTCAGAGCGCCCCAACGGGCACTACGGGAAGGGCCAGTCCGTGATCGACCAGACCCTCGCGATGCTCGCGCTGGTGGGGGCCGGCACACAGCCTTCGAGCCCGGCCGCGACGTGGCTCGTTGACGCGCAGTGTCCGGACGGCGGCTGGCAGTTCGACGCTCCCTACGACCCCGCCACCGACAGCCGTCACTGTCATAACCGGGCCGGGGGAGACTTCTCGCGCTCGGACTCGAACACCACCGCTTACGCGGTACAGGCCGTCGACGCGCTTGTCGCCTCGCCTGCTCTGACCGCCAGCCCCTTTGCCTACTTCCGGTCGCTGCGCGATCCCATCAAGCACGGGTGGGGTTACGACCAGCA
>DATAPE010000118.1:0-3978 GCA_036265345.1 Actinomycetota bacterium | reverse complement strand
AGCATCCCCGGAGCCGCGAACGACGGCCAGAACCAGCGCGGGTACCAGACGCCCTGATCGCCGTGCCGGATACCTCGTTTCGAGTTGGGGGTAGAGCGCTTGTCGCTAGGCCGTTGCCTTTGCACCCGCCTTGAACTCCTCCCACACGTTATGCCACTTGGTATCCACGCTGGGACTCAGCTCCAACTCTTCGTAGCCCTTCTCGAAGTCGGCCTGGCGCACAACCGCCTCGGCCAACCAGGGAAAGACATATGGCTGCCCAAACGCACCCTTTGTCGTGGTCAATCGCTCGGGGTCGGCCTTGATCTGTGGGGGTTGGTAACCGACCCAGGAGAAATTGTCCATCGAGTTCTTGAAATCAAGCATGTAATTCAGGAACAGATGACCCAGCACCGGGTGCTTGGCTCGGCTGGGGATGGCGATCAGGTCGTTGCCGACGGCGCCCGCACGATCCTTGGGATACCAGTAGCCCACGGTCTCGTACACCGCCCGGGTAGCTTTGGGCGCGTACACCCAGGCCGAGACGATGTCACCGGACCAGGCTTGGTGGAGATAATAGTTTCCATTCGGCAGGCCGTTGTAGGCCCCGCTCGTCGTGGTACGTACGCTCACGGCATCGATCATGGCGAGGAGATCTTGCTTTGCCGTGTTGATGTCCGCGTTCTTTCCGGTGTTGAGATCGGTGATGCCATTCTTGAGCAGGGCCATCGATATGGCCTCGCGATAATCGTCGTAGATCCCGACCTTTCCCTTGAATTTGGTGTCCCACAAAATGTCGTAGGGATTGCTCATGCTCGCGATCTGGCCGTCGGGGATGAAGTCACGCCGGTATCCGATGCCGGTGGTGTAAACCGTGTAGGGGATGCTGTAACGCCACCCTCGGTCGTAGAACGGATTCTGGAATACGGGCCAGCAGTTCGCCGGAAGGTTCGGGATGTAATCGTGATTTAGCGGCTGCAGGATCTTTGCTCCGACGAGCTTTCCCATTACATCGATCGTGGGGAAGAACACATCGAAGTTGAATTGATTCGTGCGGATCTTCGAAAGCGCCTCATCCATGTTGTTGAAAGTCGTTATCGAGTAATCGCAGTCGTATTTGTCGCAGAAGTCTCTGACCACCTTCTTCCAGACGTACTGATCCCAGTTGTAGATCTGCAGCGTCGCGTTCTTCTCGGGTTGGAGGTCGCTCTTGATCGCCTGGTTGTCGTCGAAGATCGGAAGCGTCACCGGATGGTTCTGGCGTGCGAGTTGGAACGCCGCATTCGTGCCTGTGGTGGTTCCCGGTCTGCTGCACGCTGCCAGGAGGGCCGAGGTCGCCGGCAGGGCGGCAGCCGCTCCTGCCGATAGCCGCAGGAATTCCCGCCTCGATAAGCGGCTCGGACGCTCTCGTGGATGACTCGCCATCGCAGCTCCCAGGATCGACCTTGTAGCCGAATGGCCGAATAGTAGACTGACTCGTCAATTATGCAACCTCGACGCCTTTATCCTCGCCCGCCGCTGTGAGCCCGCGGCCGAACGTCGAGGAGCAACGCCGGCGTCAGATCCTCGAGGCCGCCTGCCGGGCCATCGGCGAGCGGGGGTTCGCGGCCGTGCGGATCTCCGATGTCGCCGCCAAGGCGAATACCAGCACAGGCACCGTCCATTACTACTTCGACAACCGGCGGGATGTGCTGCGCCAGGCGCTTCAGTTCGCGTTCGAGGAGTCGCTCAGCCGGCAATTGGCAGAGCTGGCCAAGCTGCGCAGCCCTCGCAGCCGCCTCGAGCGTCTGATCGAGCTCAACCTCCCCGATGCGGACGAGGTCACCCAAGAATGGATCGTGTGGATGGAATTCTGGCTGGAAGCCGTCCACCACCCGGAGATACGCCCGGTGAACGAGCAGCTGTACGGGCGCTGGCGGAAGGTCGTGCGCGACATCATCGTGGCGGGGCAGGAGGCGGGCGATTTCCGCCCCGACGGGGATCCCGGCAGCCTCACCGACCGCTTCGTGGCCCTGATGGATGGGCTCGCGATCCAGGTGCTGCTCCACTCGCACCAGATGTCTGTGGGCAGGATGCGACAGGTGCTCGACGACTTCGTGACGAGCGCCCTGTCCGCGGCCCCCGTTGCGGCGGTGGGGAGCTAGATAATAAACTGACGGATACGTTAAGAATAGCGCCCGGATAGCTCAGGCGATGGGGAGGCTTGCAGTGAAAGAGAACTACGACGCCCTCGTGGTGGGCGGGGGCCATAACGGCTTGACGGCGGCCGCGTATCTCGCTCGAGGGGGCCTCCGCCCGCTGGTGCTCGAGGCACGGCACAAGACCGGAGGGGCCGCCGCCACCGACTCGCCGTGGGGGCCCGACTTCAAGGTGACGACCTTGTCCTACGTCATGAGCTTGATGCCGCCGACGATCATCCGCGACCTCGCGCTGGAGCGTCACGGTTACAAGGTCTTCCCGATGGGCCCCTATTACCAGGCGTTCCCCGACGGCAGATCGATCTCGCTCTACGCCGACGATGCCCAGCGCAATCGGGACGAGATAGGAAAGTTCTCGAAGAAGGACGTCGATGCGATGGATCGCTGGGACGCATGGCTTGTCGGCCTCGCGGACGTGCTCGGCCCCCTTCTTATGCTCTCGCCCCCCAAGGTCGGGTCTCGCAAGGTGTCGGACCTGATCGAGCAGCTGCGGTTGGTGTGGCGCTTCCGGGGCCTCAACGTGAGAACCGTCGGCGATATCACCAGACTGATGACGATGAGCATCACCGACCTCCTCGACGATTGGTTCGAATCCGAGCAGGTCAAAGCCGCGCTCGCTATCAACGGTGTGATCGGAACGTGGGCCGGTCCGGACGAGCCGGGTACCGCGTACGTGATGGCTCACCACTCCATCGGCGATGTGGGCGATGGACACCTCGGCGGATGGGGCTTTGCCGAAGGCGGGATGGGGGCAGTCGCCGACGCTATCCGTAGATCCGCCGAGGAGCTCGGGGCAACCGTACGGACCGACGCTCCCGTCGACAAGATCCTGGTCCGTGACGGCCGCACCGAGGGAGTGGTTCTGAAGGGCGGAGAAGAGCTGCGAGCGCCCACGGTGGTCAGCGCGATCCACCCCAAGATCACATTCCTCGATCAGATCGACCGCCACGAGCTGCCGGACGATTTCGTCGCCGACATCGAGCACTGGAAGACGCGCAGCGGAGTCGTCAAGGTCAATCTCGCCCTGTCGGAGCTGCCCGACTTCATCGCCGATCCCGGCACCGAGCCGCAGCCCCATCACAGCGGGTCGGTCGAGCTCGCACTGTCCACGAGATACATCGAGAAGGCGTTCCAGGATGCCAAGGAGGGACGGGGAGCCGAGCGGCCCTTCGTCGACGGATGCATCCCTTCGTTCTTCGACAAGACTCTGTGTCCCGAGGGCACTCACATCATGTCGCTGTTTACCCAATGGGTGCCACACGAGTGGTCAGAGTCTCCTCACTCAGAGGACCTCGAGGCGTACGCAGACCGGGTAGTCGACGGGTACACCGAGCTTGCCCCCAACTTCAAACGTGCGATCATCCACCGCCAGGTCGTCGGACCCTATGAGATGGAGCAGGAATACGGATTGATCGGCGGCAACATCTTCCATGGCGAGCTGTCCGCCGAGCAGTTGTTCCACATGCGTCCTGCGCCGGGATATGCCGACTTCCGCTCTCCGATCGCAGGCCTGTATCAGGCCAGCTCCGCAACCCATGGAGGCGGGGGCGTCTGTGGGATCCCGGGCTATCAAGCGGCCCGGGCGATCTTCAAGGACAGCAAGAGGGGGCGCCGGTTCGCCCGGAGCCGGTGACGGCGGTGGCGCCGGTTCGTCGGGAGCGCCGCGCTGCTACCGCATCCCTGGCGACGATGCTGGAGGCGTCCTCGGTAGCCGTTGTCGGCGCCAGCCCACGGCCCGGATCGTTCGGCCGCGAGATGCTGCTCGAGTTGCAGCGCGGCGGCTACGACGGTGACGTCTTTC